>NZ_JBYCZV010000015.1:0-145178 GCF_057586415.1 Nocardioides sp. SRI_004 | reverse complement strand
GCGGACGTCGTACCGCTGATCGACGCGCGGCGCTCGAGCCGGTCGAGGCGGGCCATCACGCCCTCGGTCGTGTGGTCGGCGGCCGGCAGCAGGATCCGCGCGCAGATCAGCTCGAGCAGCAGCCGGGGCGCGGTCGCGCCGCGCATGTCGGTGAGGCCGGCGGCGACCAGGTCGGCGGCGCGGGTGAGCTCGGCTCGGCCGAACGCGGCGGCCTGCGCGACCAGGCGGTCGGCCTGGTCGCCGGACACGTCGAGCAGGCCGGAGGCGGCGGCGTCCGGGACGGCGGAGAGGATCACCAGGTCGCGCAGCCGGCGCAGCAGGTCCTCGGTGAACCGGCGCGGGTCCTGGCCGGTCTCGATGACCTTGTCGACGACGCCGAACACGGCGGAGCCGTCGCCGCTCGCGAACGCCGACACGACGTCGTCGAGGAGGGTGTCGGGGGTGTAGCCGAGCAGCCCGCTGGCCAGCTCGTAGGTGACGCCCTCGGGGCCGGCGCCACCGAGCAGCTGGTCGAGCACCGAGAGGGTGTCGCGCGCGGAGCCGGCGCCGGCGCGGACGACGAGCGGCAGCGCGGCCGCCTCGATGGAGACGCCCTCGCGGTCGCACAGCTCGGTGAGGTACGACGTCAGCAGCCGCGGCGGGATCAGCCGGAACGGGTAGTGGTGGGTGCGCGAGCGGATGGTCGGGATGACCTTCTCGGGCTCGGTGGTCGCGAAGATGAAGCGCAGGTGCGGCGGCGGCTCCTCGACGAGCTTCAGCAGGGCGTTGAAGCCCTGCGTCGTGACCATGTGGGCCTCGTCGATGATGTAGACCTTGTAGCGGCTCTTGACCGGCGCGAAGAAGGCCTTCTCGCGGAGGTCGCGGGCGTCGTCCACGCCACCGTGGGACGCAGCGTCGATCTCGATGACGTCGATCGAGCCCGGGCCGTTGCGGGCCAGGTCGCGACAGCTCTCGCACTCACCGCACGGGTCGGCGATCGGCGCCCGCTCGCAGTTGAGCGCACGGGCGAGGATCCGGGCGCTCGTGGTCTTGCCGCAGCCGCGTGGGCCGGAGAAGAGATAGGCGTGGTTGACCCGGTTGCCGGCGAGCGCAGCCCGCAGCGGCTCGGTCACGTGCTCCTGGCCGATCACCTCGGCGAAGGTCTCGGGCCGGTAGCGGCGGTAGAGCGCGAGCGGGGAGTCCACCCCTGAACACTAACGAGCGGCCCCGACACCCGACAGGGCGGCGGCCCCGAACGGCCTCCGGAGACGAAGAGGCCCCCCGCACACCCGATAGAGCTCACTTACCCTTGCTGCCTTCCGGCCCTGGGGGAGTTGGGTGAGATACCGCCGCGCGGGGGGTTGCCCCCACTCTAGACGACCCTCCCGGGCGCTCCGAACTCCGGGCACCACCGACGACGACTCCCCCGCGGCCACCGGCGGGCCACGCGATTTCCGGCTGCCGGTCGGCGACCGGTAACCTCCTCGGCGGAGGTATCGCCTAGTGGCCTATGGCGCACGGCTGGAATCCGTGTTGGGTTAACGCCCTCGGGGGTTCGAATCCCCCTACCTCCGCCGTCACAGGAGCCCCGGTCCGCTGGACCGGGGCTCCTGTCGTTCCGTCCCCCTGCGCCTTTCCGGATGTCCATGCAGCGGATCCGAGGGCTGGGATAGCGTGTGCCTCCCAGCGAACCCCCGGCCTCGGAAGGGCACGATGCAGTCGAGCAAGCTCCGGATCCTCGTCCTCTGGCTCAAGCACCTGATCCGCCGCGCGATGTGGGCGATCGAGGGCGAGAACCACGCCCGCCTCCGCGCCGGCGAGAAGCAGGGGCGGGTCACCATGGGCCCGCACTCCCGGCTCAACGGCATCCCGATGATCCGCCTGCTCCCGCACGACGACACCCGCCTCACGATCGGCGACTACAGCTCGATCGCCGAGGACGCCTATGTCATCGTCGGCGGCGGCCACCCGATCACCACGGTGACGACCTACCCCCACCGGATCCTGTTCGGCATGGAGGGCGCGGGCCAGGACGGCTTCCCCCGCAAGACGGCCGACAGCTTCATCGGGTCCGACGTCTACCTCAACCACGGCGTGATCGTCCACGGCGGCGTCCGCATCGGCCACGGCGCCTGCATCGGCTCGGGCGCCGTCATCACCAAGGACGTCCCGGACTACGCCGTCGTCGGCGGCGTCCCCGCCAAGGTCATCCGCTACCGCTTCTCGCCGGAGCAGATCGAGGCGCTGCTCGAGATCGCCTGGTGGGACTGGCCCGAGGACGAGGTCCGGGCCGCCGTCCCGCTGCTCGCCAGCGAGGACATCGACGGGTTCATCGCCTACGCCCGCGAGCGGCAGGCCGCCGGCGCCGTACCGGCCCCCAAGGTCGGGGACGCCGTCTACAGCTGACGCCGAAAGCGACAGTGGACAGGCCGCGGCCGGATTCCTAGGCTCACGACGCGGCGAGCTCGGGGCGGCGCCCGACCCGAGGAGCCGCCGTGGCCGACCCGACCATCCACGAGGTCTGCGTCGTCGGCGCGGGGATCAGCGGCCTGAACGCGCTCGTCGTCGCGGCCGGCCACCTGCCCCGCAACGCCCCGGCGGTCGTCGTCGACGTCCGCCCGCGTCCCGGCGGGATGTGGGTCGACACCTACGACTACGTCCGGCTCCACCAGCCGCACCCGATCTTCACGGCAGGCAACATCAAGTGGCAGCTCGATGCGCCACCGAGCCACCTGGCATCGCGCACGGAGGTCCTCGACCATCTGCGCCACTGCCTCGACGTCGCGGGGCGGAAGCTCACCCTCGACGAGCGGTTCGGCTGGGCCTACACCGGCCACACGGAGACCGACGGCCTCGTCGAGGTGAGGCTGCAGGGGCCGGACGGCTCGGAGCACACGGTCATCACCCGCCGCCTGGTCAAGGCCTTCGGCCATCAGGTGCAGCCGAACCCTCCCCTGTCGACCACCAGCTCCCGGGTCCGGAGCATCACGCCGGAGACCCTCGACCTGGACGCCGTCCGGAGGGGTGACGAGCCGGTGTGGATCGTGGGCGGGGGGAAGACCGCGATGGACGCGGCCCACCGCATCCTCACGGAGGCCCCCGGTCGCGAGGTCCACCTGTTGGCCGGCCCCGGCACGATCTTCGCGCGGCGCGACACCTTCTTCCCCACCGGCGCCCGACGCTGGTGGGGCGGCACACCGATCAACACCATGGTCCGCCAGGTCAGCGACCGCTACGACGGCACCAACGAGGTCGCGGTGAGCGACTGGTTCCGGTCGACGTACGGCACTGGTCCCGTCGCCGATGCCGTCAACTACCTCAGCGCCTACCTGTCCGAGGCGGAGAACCGGGTCATCACCGACGGGCTCCGCACCGCCGAGCGCACCTACTTCGCCGACGCCGTCGACCGCGACGACGGCGACGTGGACGTCGTGGACCGTGCCGGCCGCTCCCGGCGGACGGCGCCCGGCAGCTGGATCCTCAACTGCACCGGCTCCCTCCTGCGCGAGGTCCATCCCTACGAGCCGTACACCTCGGCCACGGGGAACGTGCTGTCCATCCAGATGCGCTCGAGCACGTTCGGCGGCTTCACCGCCTTCGCCGGCTACTACATGACCCACCTGATGTTCCATGGCCGGCTCCACGACCTCCCGCTCTACGAGCTGGACCTCGCCCAGCTGCAGCGGGAGGCGCCGTCGGTGGTCATCTACGCCTCCATGGTCCTCACGATGCACAACCTGAGCCTGCTGGTCGACACCTTGCCGAAGCGGGTCATCATGCAGTGCGGGCTGGACTTCAACCTGTGGTACCCCGTCCCGCGCCAGGTCGCCGGCGTGGCCCGCTTCCTTGCCACCCATCACCGCAAGCGACGCCACGACCAGCGCACGCTCGACACGATCGCCACCCGCTTCGGCGTGCGCAGCGGCCCGTTGACCCACGCCGCCACCGGGGCCTGAGCCCGGCGAGGGCGATGTCGTCAGGTGGAGGAACGCCCGCGCCGTCGCGCCAGGACCGGCCGCAGGACCAGCAGCACGACCAGCGCGCCTCCCCCGCCGAGACCCCACCAGACCGCGTCGCGCCGCGTGCCCGCGAGCAGGTCGGCACGCTCCGCCGGCACCGTCCCGCGTGGCACGACCTCGTTGCGGCGGGCCTGGCCCGCCATGCTCTCGACCGGACGCTGCAGCGCCTCGACCGGCTGGACCACGCCGAAGCCGGTGAGCGGGCTGGCCTGGCCGTTGCCGCTGGCGGTGGCCTCCAGCCGCTTGCGCAGCTCGTCGGCGGTGTCGTCGTCGTGGACCGACCAGACCAGCGCGGCCACGCCGGCGACCTGGGCCGCTGCCCACTCCGTCGATCCCTCCGTGACGACGCACCAGCCGCCCTGGACGCCGATCGACACGGATCCCGCGCCGGGGGCCGCGAGGTCCACGGCCGAGTTGCGCAGCGCCCGGGCCTGCCACTCGGGCGAGGAGATCCCGACGGCGACGACGTCGGGGTCGGCGGCCGGCCAGACGTCGGCCGCGGCGTCCTGACCGGGCTTCACCTCGGCGTACTCCTCGAGGAAGCCCGCTCCCTCCGCCGGTACGTCGCCCGCCGGGGCGATCACCAGCGCGCCCGCGCGGTGCAGGCGGGCGAGGGCGTCCTGCAGGTCGTCCGAGCCGGCCACGACGGCAGGGACGAGCACGATGGTGCGCCCCCGGACGTCGACCTCGTCGAGCGCCCTCGCCAGGGCACCCGACGAGGGCGTGCTCTCGCCGTCGCTCTCCTGGCCGCGCGGCACGTCGTAGAACTTCGCCGGGACGACGTCGGCGGCGGGCGCGATGCCGGCATCGACCGACGGGTCGGTCTGGGGCTGCCCACCGACGATCCCCGCGGCGGTCAGCCCGTGGGCGCTGGCGAGGTCCGGACGCGCCCCCAGGGCAGCCCCACCCGGGATCTCGGTGTCGACCACCACGACCCGCACGCCCTGTCCGGGACGGCGGTCCGCACGGGCGGCGATGGCGCTCGCCTCCGGCACCTGCAGCGCCTCGCTGGCCTCGTTGACGCCCTTGACCTTGCGGTCGGCGTCCTCGCCGGTGGCCAGGCAGTCCGGTCCCTCGGCGAGGGCCGCGGCAGCGGCCGGCACGGCCGACGCCGGCGCTCCGGGCGCGAGCGGCACCGCCAGCGCGGCCACGGCGAGCACCGCCAGCCGCGCGCCGGCCCGGCCGCTCACGCGCACGCCGGACCGACCGAGTCGCCGACGTCCTCGGAGGGCGTCCGGGGCGGGCAGAGCGCGTCGAGGAGCGACAGGTCCGGGCCCGGCGTGAACAGCTGCAGCCAGGTGGACGGTACGACGACCTCCGGGACGCGTCCGTAGCCGAGGTTGTCGACCTCGGTCATGCCGGCGATGGAGTAGCTGCGGCCGCCGTCGTCGACCAGGTGGACGGTGCCACCGCTCGAGGTGTCCCAGTCGGCCGAGCGCACCACGGCGCCGTACCCGGCCTCGACGCTGACATTGCTCTGGCCGGCGCTGACGTCGCCGATCATCGCCGAGCCCGACGGGAAGGTGGCGAGGAGCACGGCCGGCTCCTCGTCCTCGCCGGTCTTCAGCACGCCGCAGACAGTGTCGGTGCGGCGGGCGGAACCCCCGGCGATGGCGTCCTCGGGCCACGACGACGCGTCGTAGGGAGCGGCGACGACCTTGAACGCGCCACCCTCGCCGACCTGCTTGATCGGTCGCGGCATGTCGTCACCGATCGGGGTGCTGCGCAGCACCGCGAACGCGAACTCGCTCAGCTGCACGAATCCCTTCTTCGTGACGGCGTAGAACTGGCCGCTGCGCTCGTAGTAGTCGCCGACCCGCGCCGTCGTGTAGCCGGGCAGGGGGACCCGCTGGCCCCAGTCGTCGAATCCCAGGCCGGCCTCGGTCAGCGCGCCGCCGGTCGGGAAGAGCCCCAGCCAGGCGTCGGGCACGACGATCTCGTCGCTGGCCTCGACCTTGAGGTCGGCGTACAGGCCGTCGGGGTTGGCGGGCGCGGCGTAGCTGTAGGCGCGCACCGGGTGGCCCGGCACCTCGGCCTGGGCGATCAGGTAGCGCTTGCCGCTCGGCTCGCCACGGACCACGAAGCCGAGCTCGGGGGTCTCCTGGACCGACCGACCGGGGCGGACCTCGGTCTGCACGCCCTTGCCGGTCGCGGTGCACGACACCCAGCCGCTGTTGAGGAGGTTGCCCGCGCCGGGAACGGTCGGCGGTGCGTCGAGGATGCCGATCGACGGGCCCTTCTTGCGCTCGGCGAGGACGTCGTCCGGCACGCTCTTGGTCTTCACGTCGGCACCGAGGATGAGCTGCGCGGAGGTCACGTTGATCACCGGCCGCAGCTGCTCCTGGCCCTGCGACTGCTCCTCGTCGAGGATGACGTAGAGCGCGCCGTGGTCGTCGGTGACCAGGCCCGGGCTGTCCCAGTCGACGGTCGGGCGCTTCGTGAGCGCGCCGGCCACGGCAGCGCCTGCGATCAGCAGGATGGCCAGCGCGACGCCGCCGACGATCATCCGGCCGGGGCGCGCCGGCTCGACCTCCCGGCCGCCGGGCGCGCCCGAGACGAAGGCCGTCACCAACCGGCGCCGGCTGAACGAGTAGGCCTCGACGAGGTCCTTCTTGGTCGCCATCAGCGCAGCCCCATCAGTCGAGCGCCTTGTGCACGGTCTCGAAGAGGCCGACGGCCACGACGAGCAGCGGGAGCAGGGCGATCAGCGCCGTCGACTCGAGGACGTCGCCCAGGCGGCCGCGGCGCACGGAGGGCGCCGACGGCGTCAGGGTCGCCGCGAGGAGCACGGCGCCGGCGACGGCCAGCACGACCGCGAGGGTCGGGCGCCAGTCGCCGTGCAGGGCGAGGACCGCCAGCGCGGTGGTGGCCAGTCCGGCGATGCCGGCGGTCAGGCCGACCAGGACCTCGCTGCCGGTGCGGTACTGGCGTGTGCGGAGCATGACGATCAGGCAGGCGTCGACGGCCAGCAACGTGCCGGTCACGCCCAGGCTGACGGCCAGCGGCGCGACCAGCACGATGAGCACGCCGACCGTGCCGGTGATCGCGAGCAGGATCTCGTGCGCGATCCGGGCATCGGCGGCGACCTGGTCGCGCTCGATGTCGTCCGGGTCGGCCGTGAGGTCGGCGGTCGAGTAGATCTGGTCGATCCGCGTCGAGGTCGCGCCCAGGGCGAGCCACGGGAAAACGCTGCCCGCGAGCACGACCAGGCACAGCACCACCGTCAGCAGCTCGGCCGCGCCGAAGCCGCCGCCGTCGCGCGAGTCGAGGTAGAGACCGATCGCGAGCCCCAGCGCACCGATCACGACCGGCGGGAAGACGAGGGTTCGGCCGGCACCCAGGCCGATCACGCAGACCAGGCCGGCGACGAGCGCGCCCGCTCCGGCGAAGGCGAGGGGCTGTCCCAGCAGCGCGGTGTCCTGCGGCGCGAACATCACGCCCGCGACGGCGGCGTACCCGGCTCCGAGCCAGGCGACGCCGACCGCGGCCTCCGGCTCGTGCTGGGCACGGGACAGCACCACGGCGCCGGCGCAGAGGGCCAGCGCGACCACGGCGGTCGCGGCAGCGGCGAGGTCGGAGCCGCGCTGCACCAGGAGCGCGGCGGCGCCGAGGGCGAGGAACAGCCCCGCCGCGAACAGGGCGGTACGACGCCCGGATGACGCCTGCCAGGGCTTGAGGTCGTTCTCGACGACGTCCGACATCGCCTCCACGACGTCGTCGTAGACCCGCGGCGGCGGGTCGTCGACGCCGGCCGTGACCGTGAGGAGGCCACCGTCCTCGACGCCCTGGAGGGTGAGCCCGGTGTCGGGCACCAGCCGTCGCCCGTCCGCGGTGACGACCCGGTAGCCACCGTGCACGGTGGCCGGGTCGAGCAGGCCGACGCTGCGCGCCAGCTCCGGCAGCAGCTCGGCGACGGGGACCGCGCCGGGGAGCACGAGGTCGACCCGACGGGTGCCCGAGGTGACGGTGACCCGGACCAGTCCGGAGGCGACCGCCCCCGGCGCCCGACCAGCTTGTGTCATCTGCTCACACCTTCCCGAGAGACCGAGGTGCCATCGTGGCACGGCGGTTGCGGCCCGTACGGGCCGGGACATGGCGGAAGGGCCGACGCGTGGCGTCGGCCCTTCCGTTGACCAGCAATCGAACCGACCGGCTCGATCAGAAGTCGAAGCGGCTCGCGCCGCGCTTGTCGGCGGCGAGGTACTCGGCGTTCGACTGGTAGACGGTCTGGTGGCTGCGGTCGAGCAGGTCCTTGAGCTCCTGCATCGCCCAGTCCCAGGCGGCCTTCGCGGACTTGTAGGCCTCCTGCTGGTCACCGGACCAGGTCGCCACCTTGGGAGCGACATCGCTCTCCAGGCTGTTCAGGCTGTCGTCCATCTTCTTGACGGTGTTGTACATCGCCTCAGCGGCGGCGTCGAGCTCGCCGTGACGAACCCGCAGGCCGTCGAGTGCACCGAAGTCAGCGCTCATGATCTTGTCTCCTCAGTTCGTGAAGTCGTCGTGGGGGTGGGGGGAGGTCACTGGCTGCCGAGGCGGTTGAGCAGCGTGTTCATGCCCGCACCCGCCTGCTCGTCGACGGCCGTGTTGTCCTTCTCGGTCTCGGTCAGCGAGGCGTGGAACTTGTCCAGCGCCGTGACGACGACCTTGTGCTTCTCGATCCAGGCGTCCTTCAGCTGCTGGAAGGAGAGACCGCCCGAGCCCACCCAGGCGCTCCGCATGCCCTCGAGCTGGGACTCCATGGTGGCGGAGTGCTGTCCGAACTCCTGCTTGGCCTGAACGACGCGATCGGCGATCTGCTTGAGCGCGCCCTCTGCGTGGCCGAACTCGACATTCGACATTCTGATGCTCCTTGGTCAGATGGGGCGGGTCGCGCCCCTCGGTTGACTTTCCCTTTGTTGGCTCCCGAGTGCTGCCAAAGAGCCGATGCGCTGCTTGGTACCCGTGCTCCGGCGGGGGCTAAACATCAACTCGTGAGTTCCCACAGGTAGCGGAAGAAGCCCACCGCGACGACGAGGGACCCGACCGCGAAGGAACCGCTGACGGCCTCGGCGATCTCCGCCCGTCGCGACCACCACGCCGACCGCCACCCACGTCCGACGAGCACGGCGACCAGCACCAGCAGCGCGGCAACGCCCACGGCGAGGAAGGCCACCAGCCCGGGGAGGCTGCTCCCGGACCCGGGACCGCCGGGCAGCACGCCGAGCATCACGGCGGAGACGAGGGCCAGGGCGTAGACACCGGAGAGCCGCAGCAGCCGGCGCGCCAGGGCATGGCGGTAGCTGCGGGCGGCGAACAACAGGGCGGCACCGCCGAAGCCGACGAGGCAGCGGGCGCCGATGCGGTCCAGCGGGAGATCGGCCGTCCACAGCAGCAGCGGGGCCGACAGCAGCACCACCACGAAGATCGCGGTCGTCGCCGCCCGCACGGTGCGGGTGCCGCGGCTGGCGACGTCGCCCACCGCCCGCTCCGGTACGACGATCCGCCCGCGACGTCCGGTCGGGCGCTCACGTGCGGACCACGCGGTGACGGCAAGGCGCTCGAGGTCGAGGAGGTACTGGTCCGGGACGTCGACGGCGACCTCCGGCACGAAGCGCGCTCCCAGCACGGCGACCAGGAACAGGACCGCCCACACCGTCTGCGGCGACGTGCTCGTCAGCGCCGCGACGCCGGCCAGCACGAACCAGGCCGCGCCGACCACCAGCCAGGTCCGCAGGGCCTGCTCGGCACGGCTGTCCGGTTCGGAGAGCGCACGACCGATGGCGGCGGTGACCGCCCCGGCGAGCGCGGCGGTCCCGAGCACCGTCGGCAGTCGCTCGGGAAGGGGGTCCCAGACGACCGCGAGGATCGCCGCGGCCGCGAACACCGGGGCCGCGACGACCCGCTGCGCGGCGAGCGCGCCGAACGGCAGGCAGCCGACGAGGGCGGTCGCCAGCAGCACGGCCACCGCCGGCCAGCGGTCGTCCTCGGGCAGCAGCGCGGTGCACAGGCCCGCGACGACCGCGACGCCGACGGCGACGCAGAGCCAGGTGGCGGACGCCGTACCGACCACGACCGGTGGCGCCGAGTCGCCCGCCATCGTGCGGCGGCGGGTCGGCGGCGGGATCGCCGCGGGGTCGACCGCGACGAGCATCGAGCCGGGGACCAGCCCCACGGCGCCGACCTCGTCGGTCATCCGCAGGGGCGCGCCGGTCCGGGTGACGAACGGCAGGGGCGCCGGCAGGCCCGCCTCGGCCGCGTAGGTGCGGGCCACGTCGCTCAGCGTGGCGCCGGTCGGGACGGTCAGGTCGAGCACCCCGCGCGGTCCGTGGACGGTCACCGCGGTGACCGTGCCGGCCACAGGCGGCCGGGCCCCCGTACCGGACATCGGGCCTCCCGAGATTGATGGTCCTGCCCGCAGGGTAGTCCTCGACGTCATGCGGACTCTCCTACCCGCCCCGTGCCCGGCCTATCATCGTCCGCGTCGCATCGCGACGATCGGGCGTCGACGACAGGGGACCGCAGCGTGACCGTGACCCAGGGCAGCACCGGACGACGGGCGGCCTCTCCGGGGAGCCTGACCCAACGCGGCGGCAGGGGCGAGCGCCCCGAGCTGCCCGGGGGCCAGCTCCAGATCCAGCCACCGCCGCAGCTCCAGCCGAGCGAGGGCGCCGCCGGTGTCGCGATGAACGCGATCCCGATGCTGGGCAGCCTCGGCTCGATCGTGCTGGTCGCCGGCCTGAGCGGCAGCGCGCAGAACCAGGCGCTGCGCTACATCGCCGCCGGCATGTTCCTCTTCGCGACCCTCGGCTTCATCGTCGTGCAGATCGACCGGCAGCGGAAGCAGCGCCAGCAGCAGGTGACCGGCTCGCGCACCGAGTACCTGCGCTACCTCTCCTCGGTCCGCAGCATCGCCCGCGACGCCGCCGACCAGCAGCGCCGCGCGCTGACCTGGATCCACCCCGACCCGACCGCGCTCCCGTCCCTGGCCGAGGACCGCAGCCGCGTGTGGGAGCGCTCGTCGGCCGATCCGGCCTTCCTGCAGGTGCGGTACGGCGTGTGCGCGCAGCCGCTCGCGCTCGAGCTCGTGCCGCCGGAGGGTGCCCCGATCGACGACGTCGACCCGGCATCGGCCTCCGCGCTGCACCGCCTGCTGGTGGTCCACCGCCTCCAGCCCGACCTGCCGGCGTCGATCGACCTGCGCGCCTTCGACCGGATCGAGGTCTGCGGTGGCGAGGAGGAGGCTCGCTCGATGGCGCGGGCGCTGCTCACCTCCGCGACGACCTTCCAGTCCCCCGAGAACCTCCAGGTCGCCGTCCTCGCCACCGACGCGACGCTCGCCCACTGGGACTGGGTGAAGTGGCTCCCGCACGCGCACAGCCAGCACCACAACGACGCGGTCGGCCCGGCCCGGATGGTGACGACGTCGCTCACCGACCTCGCCGGGATGCTGCCGCCGGACCTGAGCGAGCGACCGCGCTTCGGCGCCGACGAGCGGCCCGCGATCCCGCACATCGTGCTGATCACCGACGGCGCCGAGCTGCCTCCGGGCAACCACGTGATCCCGCCCGACGGCCTCCACGGCGTCACCGTGATCGACCTGCCGGCGCACTGGGGCGAGCTCGACAGCCCGACGGCGCTCCGGCTGGAGCTGGCCGACCGGCCGACCGCGGACGGCGGCGTACCCCTCATGGCCGTCCGGCTGCGCACCGACCCGGTGCGGGCGAAGGGCGACCAGTGCAGCATCGCCACCGCCGAGGCGCTGGCGCGCCGGCTCACGCCGCTGTTCACGCCGAGCGCGGGGGCGGCGGTCGGCGACGACACCGTCGACATCACCGCACCGACGGACTTCATGGACCTGCTCGGCCTCGGCGACGTCTTCGCCTTCGACCCCGACGCCGCGTGGCGCTCGCGTCCCGCGCGTGACCGGCTGCGGGTGCCGATCGGCGTCGGCGACTCGGCCGCGCCGATCCACCTCGACATCAAGGAGTCCGCCCAGCAGGGCATGGGCCCGCACGGCCTGGTGATCGGTGCGACCGGCTCCGGCAAGTCGGAGTTCCTGCGCACCCTCGTGCTCGGGCTCGCGATGACCCACTCGCCCGAGCAGCTCAACATGGTGCTCGTCGACTTCAAGGGCGGTGCGACCTTCGCCGGCATGTCGGAGATGCCGCACGTGTCGGCGGTCATCACCAACCTGTCGCAGGAGCTCACCCTCGTCGACCGCATGCAGGACGCCCTGTCCGGCGAGATGGTGCGCCGCCAGGAGCTGCTGCGCGAGGCCGGCAACTTCGCCTCGATCCGCGACTACGAGAAGGCCCGTACGTCGGGCGACCCGGCCACCGCCCAGCTGTCCCCGCTGCCGTCGCTGTTCATCGTCGTCGACGAGTTCTCCGAGATGCTCACCGCGAAGCCGGAGTTCATCGACCTCTTCGTCGCGATCGGTCGCCTCGGTCGCTCGCTCGGCCTGCACCTGCTGCTCGCCTCGCAGCGCCTGGAGGAGGGTCGACTGCGCGGCCTGGAGTCGCACCTGTCCTACCGGATCGGCCTGCGCACCTTCAGCGCCCAGGAGTCGCGTGCGGTGCTCGGCGTCCCCGACGCCTACGAGCTGCCGGCGGTGCCCGGCCTGGGCTACCTCAAGCCGGACCCGACCCAGCTGACGCGGTTCAAGGCGGCGTACGTCTCGGGACCGCCGGAGACGGGTCGTCGCCGCGTGACGCGCGACGGCGGCGGCAAGGTCGTCGGCATCCTGCCGTTCACGATCTCGGAGGTGCAGACCTTCGACGACCCGGGCGTCGACGACAGCGACGCCACGGACGCCGCCCCGTCGCCGCAGTCGGGCGAGAGCGCCTCGCTGCTCGACATCGCGGTCGCCCGGATGGAGGGCCGCGGGCTGGCGGCCCACCAGGTCTGGCTGCCGCCGCTCGACGAGCCGGACACGCTCAACCAGCTGATGCCCGACCTCGCCGCCCACCCGGACCTCGGCCTCGTGTCGCTGCGGTGGCGCCAGGCCGGGAGCCTCACGATCCCGATCGGCACCGTCGACCGGCCGCGCGAGCAGCGCCGCGACACGCTGACGATCAGCCTCAGCGGCGCGGCCGGCCACGTCGGCGTCGTCGGCGGACCACGCAGCGGCAAGTCCACGCTGCTGCGCACGATCGTGACCAGCCTGGCCCTGACGTCGACGCCGCTCGAGTCGCAGTTCTACGTCCTCGACTTCGGCGGCGGCACCTTCGCCCCGCTGTCGGCGCTGCCGCACGTCGCCGGCGTCGGGAGCCGCTCGGAGCCCGAGGTGGTGCGCCGGATCCTCGCCGAGGTCAGGGGCATCGTCGACCGGCGCGAGGCGTACTTCCGCCAGCACGGCATCGACTCCATCGAGACCTACCGCAGCCGGCGCACGCAGGGTCGCGCCGACGACGGGTACGGCGACGTCTTCCTCGTCATCGACGGCTGGGGCACGCTCCGCTCGGACTTCGACGACCTCGAGCTGGAGATCCAGCAGCTCGCCGGCCGCGGCCTGACCTTCGGCCTCCACATCGTCACCTCCTCCACCCGCTGGCCCGACTTCCGCGCCGCGATGCGCGACCTGATCGGCACCAAGCTGGAGCTCCGCCTCGGTGACCCGATCGACTCCGAGATCGACCGCAAGGTCGCCGCCCTGGTGCCCGCCAACCGGCCCGGGCGCGGCCTGGTGCCCGGCAAGCTGCACTTCCTCGGCGGCCTGCCGCGCATCGACAGCGACCCGTCGGCCGCGACGCTGGGCGACGGCGTCGACAACCTGATCTCCGCGGTCGCGAAGGCCTGGCGCGGACCGGCCGGCCCGAAGCTGCGCCTGCTGCCCGACCGGATCTCGCTCGACGAGGTGCGCGCGCTGGCCGCCACCCCGCCGGCGCGTGGCCTGCTGCTCGCGATCAACGAGAAGGAGCTCGCGCCGGTCGCCTTCGACGTCGACGCCGAGCCGCACCTGTTGCTCTTCGGCGACGGCAAGTCGGGCAAGTCCAACTTCCTGCGCACCTACTGCCAGGAGATCATGCGGACCCGGACCCCGGCCGAGGCCCAGATCGTCGTCGTCGACTACCGCCGGTCGCTGCTCGGCGAGGTGCCCGAGGAGTACCTGCTCAACTACCTCACCTCGGCGACCCAGGCCCAGCCCGCGCTGACCGACCTGGCGACGTACCTCCAGAACCGGCTGCCGGGCCCGGACGTGACGCCGGAGCAGCTGCGCAACCGGTCCTGGTGGTCGGGCGCCGAGGTGTTCGTCGTCGTCGACGACTACGACCTCGTCGCGACCCAGCAGAGCTCGCCGATCGCGCTCCTGCAGCCGCTGCTCGCGCAGGCGCGCGACGTCGGCCTGCACGTGGTGATCGCCCGCAGGTCGGGTGGCGCCTCGCGGGCCATCTACGAGCCGGTCATCCAGACCCTGCGCGACCTCGCGATGCCCGGGATCCTGCTGTCCGGCAACCGCGACGAGGGCGTGCTCATCGGCAACCTCCGGCCGGGTCCGGCCCAGCCGGGCCGCGGCCGGGTGGTGTCGCGCGACCGGGGCGCCGAGGTGGTCCAGCTGGCGTGGACGGACCCGTCGCTCTGAGGGGTGCCGCCCGAGGCCGGTCGGCGACCGGGGTCGGTCGGCGACCGGGGTCGGTCGTCCGGACGTCATACGAAGCGGTCGTCCGGACGCTCGCATCGTATGACGCAACCGCGGCCGGGCCGGTCGGGTCGGGGGACGTCATGCGAAGCGGTCGTCGGAGCGGTCGATTCGTATGACGCAAACCGGTGGCGACCCGCAGGAGCGGTCGAGCCGGCCGAGGTCACCCCTTCGGCTTGGCCTGCAGGGTCAGCAGCGTCGACGGGTTGAGCGGGTTGCGCAGCGAGTCGTAGTCGAAGAGCACGTCCTCGACCTCCCAGTCACGCGGCCTGAGGCCGTCGACGATCTCGAGCAGGTTGATGTTGTAGCGGCGGGTGAAGGACCACCAGGCGGCGCCCCGGACCTGGGCCTCGACCGTGGTGATGTCGAGGTCGGAGCGCGGGGCGTTGCGGACCCGCTTCGGGTACATGCCCAGGTCGTGGGCGAGCCTGCGGTAGTAGTCCGCGTCGTCGGCCACGCGGCGCTCGAGGAGCTCGGCGTCGCGCTGCCAGCCGACCGGCTCGAAGTGGACGACGGTGAGCTCGTCGGCGATGTCGCGCAGGCCGGGGTGGAACTTCTCGCTGATCCGCTCGACCTGCTCGATCGAGTGGTGCGAGAAGGCGACCACCTTGAGCGGACGGGGCAGGTCGGCGAGGAAGGAGAGGTCCGGCTGCGTCCAGTCGAAGGGCACGGCGGTGTAGTCGATGCGGCCGTCGTGCGCCGCCAGCACGCTGCCGCCGCCGCGGCCGGCCTCGGTGTACTCGGCACCGATGTACTTCAGTCCCTCGCTGCGCTGGTTGCCGAGCAGCAGGTAGAGCTGGAACAGGTTGGCCGACCAACCGGAGCCGAACTCGACCACGACGTTGGCGTCGCCGATCCGCTCCGCGAGGTAGCGCATCGGGCTGAAGGCCGTCCGGACGCCGTACCGGCCGTTGATGACGGCGGGGATGTAGGGGCTGGGGCGCTCGTCGACGTCGACGTCCCAGGCGTCGAGGACGCGGCGCGCGAGCGGGGCGACGCCGGGCTGCTTGCGCCAGAAGTCGACCTCGTGGTCGCCGAGGGCGAGCCGGTTCATCCGGGCGAGGATCGAGAAGAGCGAGTCCCCGGTGGCGATCTCGCGGTCGATCCGGGCGCGCGTGCGCTCCCAGGCGGTCTCGTAGCTGGCCTTGACGGCCTCACCGGTGCCCTTGGCGGTCCGGTGCTCCAGCATCCTCATCAGCGTTCTCCCGAAAGTCGTGGCTGAGGTCCGCCATCACCGTAGCCGGGAGACGACCCTCACTCGGGAGGTGCGGTCCCGGCGTGCGCCCCGTGGCCGGGCCGGGGCGAGGCGATCAGCGCGGCGAGGCCGGTGGTCACGGGGACGGCGAGCACGAGGCCGATCGACGTCACCAACGTGCGCACGACCTCCTCGGCGAGCTGCTCGGTCGAGAGCAGGTCGAGCAGGGGGCGGTCGTAGACGCGGAGCAGCATCAGCAGGATCAGGGCGGTGCCGACGTAGGCGAAGACGATCGTGTAGATCGTCGAGGCGATGTGGTCGCGGCCGATCCGCATGGCGCCGGCGAACACCTCACCGCGGGAGGCCTCCGGGCTCGCCGCACGCAGCTCCCACACGGCGGAGGCCTGGGTGATCGTGACGTCGTTGAGGACACCGAGGCCGACGATCACCATCGCGCACCCGAGCAGGGCCTGGAAGTCGAGCGCACCGAACTGGGCCACGATCAGGCCGCTCTCGTCGCTGATGCCGGTCAGGAGGGCGTCCCCGATCGCGATCACGCCGATCCCGGCCGTGAGCACGATGCCGACGAGCGTGCCGGCCAGCGCCACGCTCGTGCGCAGGGAGACGCCGTGGGTCATGTACAGGACGACGAACATGATCGCGGCCGCGCTGGTGAGGGCGACACCGACGCCGGGAGCCCCGTCGAGCAGGGCGGGCAGCAACCACCACCACACGACGCCGCCGCCGAAGGCGAGGCCGACCAGTGCGAACAGGCCGCGCAGCCGCGCGATCGACAGCACCACCGCGACGAAGGCGACCGCCAGCCACGCGAGCGTGCCGTTGCGCTCCGTCGCGAAGTAGGAGTACGACACCTCCTCGCCGTCCTGCGCCTCGGGCGTCGGCGTGCGCTGGAGCTCCACCCGGTCGCCCTTGCCGATCCCGGAGTCGAGCACGTCCGGGAGCACGGGTACGACGACCGGCTCGTCCTCGCCCTCGATCTCCACGCTCAACGTGCTGCAGCCCGAGTTGTCGGGGAGGCCATCGCCGGGGCACCGCGGCGCGACCTCCACGACCTCGCCGCTGGGGAAGGTCACCCCCGGCGCGGCGAACTGCGCAGCCTCGCCACCGGACTTCACCGCACGGTCGATCGCGTCGCCCGCCGGCCACCAGACGACGAGCCCCACCAGCGTGAGCAGCAGGGCGACACCGAGGCTCGCGAGCAGGACGGCGCGCGCCGTCGTACCGACCCGGATCTCGTCGTCGATGCCGTTCGTCGCCCGGTGGGAGTGGCCGTGACCCATGGGCACCAGCCTCTCAGGTCACCAGCTCGACTTCGTCACCCCGGGCAGCTCACCCCGGTGGGCCATCTCGCGGAAGCGGATGCGCGAGAGCCCGGCCTTGCGGAGGTACCCCCGCGGTCGGCCGTCGACCTGGTCGCGGTTGCGGAGCCTGACCGGCGAGGCGTCGCGCGGCAGGCGGCCGAGCGCCTGCACCGCCTCGGCCAGCTCGGTCGATCCGGGCCCCGCCCGGCGGACCGCGTCCTTGAGCGCGGCCCGCCGGGCGGCGTACCTCTCGACCGTCGCGCGGCGGCGCGCCTCGGCGGCGATCTTCGACTGCTTCGCCACGCCTCAGCGCTCCTCGCGGAAGTCGACGTGCCGGCGCGCGACGGGGTCGTACTTGCTGAGCACGAGCCGGTCGGGGTCGTTGCGCCGGTTCTTGCGGGTGACGTAGGTGTAGCCGGTGCCTGCGGTGGACCGCAGCTTCACGATCGGCCGCACGTCGCTGCCCTTCTTCGCCATGTCAGTACCTCTCTCCTCGGGCGCGGAGGTCGGCCACGACGGCCTCGATCCCCCGCTGGTCGATGGTCTTGATGCCGCGGGCGCTGACCCGCAGCGTCACGTGCCGCCCCAGCGACGGCACCCAGTAGCGCTTGCGCTGGACGTTGACGTCGAAGCGCCGCCGGGTGCGGCGGTGCGAGTGGGACACGTGGTTGCCGAACGCCGGCTGGGCGCCGGTCACCTGGCAGGTGCGTGCCATGCCTTCTCCTTCCGGTCGTGCGTGTGCCATGATTGAGAACGATTCTCATTCTAAACACAGCAGGAGGGCAACACCGTGAAGCCAGGAATCCATCCCGAGTACGGCGCCGTGGCGTTCCGGGACCGGGCGACGGGCGACCTCGTCCTCACCCGGTCGACGCTCGCCGCCCGGCCGGCGGCCGAGGCGGTCGAGGTCGACGGACGCAGCTACCCGGTCGTCGACGTCGACGTCTCCGTGCACAGCCACCCCTTCTGGACGGGGAAGGGCCGCGTGCTCGACAGCGAGGGCCGGGTCGAGGCGTTCGAGAGGCGCTACGGAAAGGGTGCGCGATGAGGGTTCCCGCCGTCCTGGTCGCCGGCGTCGACCCCGACGCGATGGCCTCCGCGATGGTCGGCCTGCAGTTCGACCTGCCCGGCGCCGTCGCCGTCCGCCACCACATCGACGTCGAGCGCGGCGTGCTCACCCGCACGGTCAGCGACCTCACCGGCGTCGTCGAGTCCCACGAGACGTTGCTCGAGCACGCGTGCGTGAGCTGCGCGATCCGCGAGGACATCCTGCCGACCCTCGAGCGGCTCGCCGCCGACGGTCGGTGGCAGAGCATCGTCGCCCACCTCCCCGTCGGCGCCGAGGCCGCGCACCTGTGCTCGGTGCTGACGTGGGACACCCGGCTCGCCCGCTTCCTGCGGGTGTCCGCCGTGGTGGCCGCCGTCTCCTCGCGGCACCCGGTCCGCGACCTGCTCGGCGACGACCTGCTCGCCGACCGGGGCCGCCAGTGCTCGCACGACGACCGCCGCGGCGTCGGCGAGGTGCTCGCCGCGATGGTGGAGTACGCCGACGTGGTGGCCTTCGACGACGCCGTCGACCCGGTCGCGGCGGGTCTGGTCGCCGCCCTCGCGCGGCCCGGCGTGGTCGTCGTACAGGGCGGGCACGGGCTCGACGGAGCCGCGCTCACCGGGCGGCTGCACCAGCACGCCCGGACCGACGCGTGGACCGACCCGGCCCGCGGCGACGCGCTTCCGGACATCACGACCGAGGGCGTGTGGCGCCTCGACCTCCAGTCCACGCGGGCGTTCCACCCCGAGCGGCTCCTGGAGTCGCTGGAGAGCCTGGGGTCCGGGGCGCACCGCTCGCGGGGCTGCTTCTGGCTCCCCACGCGACCGGGCCGCATCCTCGAGTGGGACGGCGCGGGGGGCCAGCTCAGCATCGGGGACCACGGCGCGTGGGGGCGGCGTACGCCCTTCACGCGAGTGGTGCTCACCGGCGTCGGCGCCGCGCCGGCCCACCTGCGCCCGTCGTTCGAGGCGCTGCTGGCAGTCCCCGGCGAGGCCGGCCGCTCGGCGACCGAGGACGGCTTCGAACCGTGGCTCGGCCCGATCCGGGAGGTGGCGTGATGGCGGTCCCGAAGCGGCGTACGTCGCGCAGCAACACCCGGCACCGCCGCGCTCAGTGGAAGGCCACCGCGCCGGACCTCGTGCCGGTCACCATCGACGGCGAGCGGTTCCGGGTGCCGCGCCGCCTCGTCGGCGCGGTCATGGACGGCCTCGTCGATCCCCGCACCGGGAGGAGGACGCGATGAAGGTCCGCAACTCGATCCGCTCGCTCAAGAACCAGCCCGGCGCGCAGGTCGTCCGCCGCCGGGGCCGGATCTACGTGATCAACAAGCAGAACCCGCGGATGAAGGGACGGCAGGGCTGAGCGGTCGCCCCGGGCAGTCGGCGTCCTACGATGCCGCGGTGCCCCGCGTCCCCGTCGTCGCCCTCACCGGCCACCTCGGCGCCGGCAAGACGACCGTGCTCAACCACCTGCTCCGCCAGCCCGGCGCGCGCGTCGGCGTGGTCGTCAACGACTTCGGGGCGATCAACGTCGACGCGGCGCTGGTCAGCGGCCAGGTCGACGAGCCGGCGTCGATCGCCGGCGGGTGCCTGTGCTGCCTCGAGGACGCCGGCGGCCTCGACGGGGCGCTGGAGAAGCTGGCCCAGCCGCGGCGTGGGCTCGACGTGATCGTCGTCGAGGCGAGCGGCATCGCCGAGCCCGGCGCGCTGGCGCAGATGATCCGGGCGAGTGCCGCGCCGAACGTCCGCCCCGGCGGTGTCGTGGACGTGGTCGACGCGGTGGAGTACTTCGACACCGTCGACGGCGGCGGCCTGCCACCGGCCCGGTTCAGCGTCGCCACGCTGGTGGTGCTCAACAAGTGCGACCTCGCGGACGAGGAGACGCTGCGCCGGATCGAGGCGCGTGTGCGGGAGATCAACCCGCGCGTGCACGTCCTACGCACGACGGGCGGGCGGGTCGACCCCGCCCTCGTGTACGACGTCGCGTCGGTCGAGGAGCCCGAGGACGAGCTTCCGCTCGCCGCCCTGCTCCGCGCCGAGCGCCCGGCGGCGGACGGCCACGCGCACGCCGCGTCGGTCACCGTGACGGCGGACGAGCCGGTCGACCCGGCCGCGCTCGATGCCCTGCTGGCCGCACCTCCCGAGGGCGCCTACCGGATCAAGGGCACGGTCACGACCCGCCACGGCAGGCGACTGCGCGGGCACGTCGTGCACGTGGTCGGCCGGCAGGTGCACGTGGAGCCGTGCCCGCCGCCGGAGCGCAGCACGCTGGTCGCCATCGGGCTGCACCTCGACCCCGAGGCGGCCCGGCCGGCGCTGGCAGCGGGACTCAGCCCTGCCCAACCAAACTAGAACACGTTATCGTTTCGCCATGAGCGAGACCGCCGCCGCGAGCACCCCCCTCCTCCCCGAGTACGACGTCGTCGTGGTCGGCTCCGGCGGCGGGGCCCTGACCGGGGCCGCGCTCGCGGCGAAGGCCGGGCTGCGGACGCTGGTCCTCGAGCGGACGCCCCTGATCGGCGGCACGTCGGCGTACTCGGGCGGCGCATGCTGGCTGCCGGGCACCGAGGTGCAGCAGCGGGCCGGTCTGCCGGACTCCACCGAGGGCGCGCGGGCCTATCTCGCGGCAGTGCTCGAGAAGCCGGACCAGGACCGGGTCGAGGCGCTGCTGACCCAGGCGCCGAGGCTGGTCTCCGCACTGGAGGCCGACCCGCTCATGGAGTTCGAGTGGATCCCCTTCTCGGAGTACTACGACGCCCCCGGCCGGGTGCCGATGGGCCGCTCGATCCAGCCGAAGGCGATCCGGCGCGACGAGCTCGACCCACGGGTCGGCGCGATCCTGCGGCCGCCGGTCGAGCGCGACCGCGCCGGCCGGCCGGGCCGCTCGACACTGTCCGGCGGGCAGGCGCTGATCGGCCGGCTCGCGGCGATGGCGCTGCGCGACGGCGGCACGATCGCGGTCGGCCACGACGTGAGCGGATTCGGTCGTGACGAGTCCGGCCGCGTGACGACGGTGCTCTCGACCGGGCCCGACGGCCCCGTCGAGGTGCGCGCGACGCGCGGGATCCTCGTCGCCGCCGGCGGCTTCGAGGGCAGCGCCGAGCGCCGCTCGCTGCACGGCACGCCCGGCCGCGCCGAGTGGTCGATGGCGCCGCGCGGCACCAACACCGGCGACGTCATCGACGCCGCCGCGGCGATCGGCGCGGCGACCGACTGGTCCGGCGAGGGCTGGTTCTGCCCCGGCCTGCTCCAGCCCGACGGCAGCGGCACCTTCACCCTCGGCTTCCGCAGCGGGCTGATGGTCGACCAGACCGGGCAGCGCTACGGCAATGAGTGCCTGCCCTACGACCGGTTCGGCCGGGTCATGGCGGCGGCGCCCGAGCGGACCCCGTCGTGGTTCGTCTTCGACTCCAGCGAGGGCGGCCGACTGCCGGCGATCGCGATGCCCGAGGGCGACCCGGCCGAGCACCTCGCCGCCGGCACCTGGGTCCAGGCCGACACCATCGAGGAGCTCGCCGTCGCCGCCGGGCTCGACCCCGTCGTACTCACCGCGACGGTGGAGCGCTTCAACGGCTTCGCCGCGACCGGCGTCGACGAGGACTTCGGCCGGGGCACCGACGAGTACGACACCTTCTTCGCCTCCGCCGGCAGCCCGAACAAGGCACTCGTCCCGGTCGCACAGGGCCCCTTCCACGCCGCGCAGTTCGTGCTGTCCGACCTCGGCACCAAGGGCGGCCTGGTCACCGACGCGTCCGGCCGCGTGCTCGACGAGGCGGGCGACCCCCTCCCCGGCCTGTACGCCGCCAGCAACTCGACGGCATCGGTCTTCGGGTCGGCCTACCCCGGCCCGGGCGCGCCGCTCGGCGCGGCGATGGCGTTCGCGTCGCTCGCGGTGGAGGACATGCTGCGCTGAGCCGCGCTCGTCGGGTGGGTCAGCGGGAGCTGATCCGCCCGAGCACCCGCTCGGTGAAGTCGCCGAGCGCGAGCACCTGCTCGTGGCTCGCACCCTCGAAGAAGAGGTCGCGGACCAGCTCGACGTGGGCTGGGGCCGCCGCCTCGATCGCCGCGCGGCCCTCGGGGGTCAGGTCGACGAACGCGCCCCGGCGGTCGTCGGCGCAGTGGCGGCGCTCGACGAGGCCGCGGGCCTCCATCCTGGACACCTGCTTCGAGACCCGGCTCTTCTCCCACTGGAGGCGCTCGCCGAGCTCGAACATCCGCAAGGACCCGTCGTCAGCCAGCTCGGAGGTGAGCTCGACGAGGATGGCGTAGTCGGAGAGCGAGAGGCCCGTCGTCGACTGGAGCTGGCGGTTGATCACGGCATTCAGCTGCGCGTGCACGTCGAGGAAGCCGCGCCACGCGCGCTGCTCGTCGTCGTCCAGCCAGTTCGTCGTTCCCATCACGCCGATTCTAGCCGAGAATGTTGACATATCCACGACTTCGGGAGCATGGTGGTTGACATGGCAACTATCGACATCGACGCGATCACCAAGGACCGCGAGCGGATCAGGAGGGAGTACCTCGCCCCGGAGGGCGAGCGGCCCGCCAGCAGCGCCCGCGGGATCCACCACGCAGCCCTGCTCTCGTCGGACGTGCGGCGTACCGTCGACTTCTACCAGGGGCTGCTGGAGTTCCCCCTGACCGAGATCTTCGAGAACCGCGACTACGCCGGCTCCGACCACTTCTTCTTCGACGTGGGCGCCGGCAACCTGCTCGCCTTCTTCACCCTGCCGGGCCTCGACCTCGGCCCCTACCGCGAGGTCCTCGGCGGCCACCACCACCTCGCGATCTCGGTGACCCGGGAGAAGTGGGACTACCTGCGGGCCAAGCTCGACGACGCCGGCATCGACTACCACCTCGAGTCGAAGGTGTCGCTCTACTTCCCCGGCCCCGACGGCGAGCGCCTCGAGCTGCTGGCGGACCCGCTCGGCGAGATGTACGGCACGAAGGTCCTCTGAGCCGGGCCGGGCGCCTCGTGTGACGTATTGCACTCGTCCCAGAGGGCGGCCGGATTGGCCCCCCGTGGGGTCGGCGGGCCTACGATCGACCGGCTTTTGTCGACTCTGCTATAGGGGATTTCGTTGAGCGTCATCGAGGACAAGTTCGACCGCTGGAAGCACCACGAGGAGCTCGCGGAGGCGATGATCCCGATCGTCGGCAAGCTGCACCGCGAGAAGGACGTCACGATCCTGCTCCACAGCCGCTCGCTGGTGAACAAGTCGGTCATCGACATCCTGAAGACGCACCGCTACGCGCGCCAGATCGACGGCGTCGAGCTCTCCGTCACCGACACCTTCCCCTTCCTCGAGGCGATCGCCGGCCTCGACCTCGGCGCCGCCAAGATCGACCTCGCCCTGCTGATCCGCGCCTACCGCGCCGCCGGCGAGCCGGACTCGGTCGCCGCGTTCACCGCCGAGGCGCTGGCCGAGGCGACGGGTGACAACAAGGTCCCCGGCCCGGGCTCGCAGGACGTCGTCCTCTACGGCTTCGGCCGCATCGGCCGCCTCGTCGCGCGCCTGCTCGTCGAGAAGTCCGGCTCGGGCAACGGCCTGCGCCTGCGGGCCGTCGTCGTCCGCAAGGGCAAGGGCGACGACCTGAAGAAGCGCGCCTCGCTGCTGCGCCGCGACTCGATCCACGGAGCCTTCAACGGCTCGATCACGGTGGACGAGGAGAAGAGCCAGATCATCGCCAACGGCAACGTGATCCAGGTGATCTACTCGAACTCGCCCGCCGAGATCGACTACACCGAGTACGGCATCGACGACGCCATCCTCATCGACAACACCGGCATCTGGCGCGACCGCGAGGGCCTCTCGCAGCACCTGCGCCCCGGCATCGCCAAGGTCCTGCTGACCGCTCCGGGCAAGGGCGACGTCCCGAACATCGTCCACGGCGTCAACCACCTCGGCGTCGACCTCGACGAGAAGGTGCTCTCCTGCGCCTCCTGCACCACCAACGCGATCGTCCCGCCGCTGAAGGCGATGGAGGACGCGTTCGGCATCAGCCGCGGCCACGTCGAGACCGTCCACTCGTTCACCAACGACCAGAACCTGCTGGACAACTACCACAAGGCCGACCGCCGCGGCCGCTCCGCGCCGCTCAACCTGGTCATCACCGAGACCGGCGCCGCCTCGGCCGTCGCCAAGGTCCTCCCCGACCTCGACGCCAAGATCACCGGCAACTCGATCCGCGTCCCCACGCCGGACGTCTCGATCGCCATCCTGAGCCTGCAGCTCAAGCGCGAGACCACCCGCGAGGAGGTCAACGAGCACCTGCGCCAGGCCTCGCTCGTCGGCCCGCTGGCCCGCAACCTCGACTACACGACGGCGACCGACGCGGTCTCGACCGACTTCATCGGCGCCCGCGCGGCCTCGATCGTGGACGGCGGCGCCTCGATCGTCGACGGCGACTCGGCGATCCTCTACGTCTGGTACGACAACGAGTTCGGCTACTCCTGCCAGGTGCTGCGCACCGTGCAGTACATCTCGGGCGTGGAGTACAAGACCTTCCCGCAGGCCTGACGCGCCACGAGACCGGGCGAGCCGGTGCCGGAACTGTGTGTCCACAGTCCCAGCGCCGGCTCGCGGCGTCTCGAGACGGTCGCTGCGCGACCTCCTCGACGAACTAGCTGGACGTCTCCGCGACGATCTCGGAGAGCCGGCGCACCTGCGCGACCTTCTCCTCGTCGGTCGCGGCCAGCGGGTTGAGCAGCAGCGTGCGCACGCCCGCGGCGTGGAGGTCGACGACGTGCTGGCGGACCGCGTCCTCGTCGCCCAGCAGGCTCACCGCGTCGACCAGGTCGTCGGGTACGGCGGCCGCGGCCTCCGCCTTGCGCCCGTCGAGGTAGAGGTCCTGGATCTCCGCGGCCTCGGACTCGTACCCGTAGCGGCGGGCCAGCTGGTTGTAGAAGTTCTTGTCGCGCGCACCCATGCCGCCGATGTAGAGCGCGAGCTGGTTGCGGATCGCCTGCACGGCCTCGGGCGACGGCTCGCCGAGGTGGAAGGCGATCTGGAGCTGGATGTCGAGCTCACCGAGGGCCGGGTCGCGCTTGGCGAAGCCCTCCTCCAGCGACTCGCCCCACGCCCGCTGTGCCTTGTGCGGGTGGAAGAACAGCGGCTGCCAGCCGTTCGCGAGCTCGGCGACCAGCGCGACGTTCTTCGGGCCGAGCGCGGCGACGGAGATCGGGATCTCGCTGCGGACGGGGTGGTTGATGATCTTGAGCGGCTTGCCCAGGCCCGACCCGCCGTCGTCCTTGGTCAGCGG
Organism: Nocardioides sp. SRI_004; assembly: GCF_057586415.1. Classification (NCBI taxonomy): domain Bacteria; kingdom Bacillati; phylum Actinomycetota; class Actinomycetes; order Propionibacteriales; family Nocardioidaceae; genus Nocardioides; species Nocardioides sp. SRI_004. The sequence continues at coordinate 119,738 of NZ_JBYCZV010000015.1, read as the reverse complement.
CACCGTGTAGTGGCGGCCGCGGTACTCGACGGGCTGGCGCTGCCAGACCTGCCGGCAGATCTCGATCACCTCGCGCGTGCGACCGAGCGGGGCGTCGTACTTGACGCCGTGGAAGCCCTCGATGACCTGCGGGCCGGACGCGCCGAGGCCGAGGGTGAACCGGCCACCCGAGACGAAGTCCAGGCCCGCGGCGGTCATCGCGGTCAGCGACGGGGTCCGCGTGTAGATCTGGAAGATCGCCGACATCAGCTCGAGCTTCTCGGTGCGCGCGGCGATGTAGCCGAGCTGGCTGACGGCGTCGAAGGAGTAGGCCTCCGGGATCGCCACCAGCTCGAGGCCGTTGCGCTCGTACTCCTGCAGCAGCTCGACCGTCTCGGCGAAGCCGCCCGAGTAGTCGATGATCATTCCGAGGCGCATGGCGCTCCTTCTCTCCTGGGCTCTGGTGGTCGGCGAGACTACCGACCGCCGGCCACGCGCAGCGTCGTCGCCGTGACGTACGACGCCTCCTCGCTCATCAGCCAGGCGACCGCACCCGCGATCTCCTCCGGCTGCCCGGCGCGGCCGAGCGGGATCTGCGGCGCCATCCGCACGACCCGGCCGGGGTCCCCCGTCGTCGTGTGCAGCTCGGTCTCGATCAGGCCGGGAGCGACGGCCACGACGCGGATGCCGCGGTCGGCGAGCTCGAGGCCGAGGCCGCGCGTCAGCAGGTCGAGGCCGGCCTTCGCGGCGGCGTAGTGCACGTACTCCCCCGGCGAGCCGATCGTCGCGGCGCCCGAGGTGATGTTCACGATCACGCCGCCGCGCCCCAGCCGGTGCACCGCGGCCCGCGCGACGAGGATCGGGGCGGTCAGGTTCACGTCGATGGTGCGGCGCACCTCGTCGGCCGGGGTGTCGGCGAGCGGGGCGAACCGGTAGGTGGCGCCGGCGTTGTTGACGACGCCGGTCAGGGCGCCGAGGTCGTCCGCGGCGGCGTACAGCGCGTCGATGCCCTCGTCGGTCGTCAGGTCCCCCGGCACCGCGACGCACCGGACGCCGACGGCCTCGAGCCGCGCGACGACGGCGGCAGCGCTGGCCGCGTCGCTGCGGTGGCCGAGGACGAGGTCGTGGCCCTCCGCTGCGAGCCGGGCCGCGACGGCCGCCCCGATCCCGCGGGTCCCTCCGGTGACGATGGTGAGTGGCATGCGCGAATCCTGCCAAGCGCAACCGGCCGGCGGCGCGACGGCACCCTACGATGAGGCCAGCGAGGAGGGAGGCAGCCGTGACCGAGCGCCAGGTACGACGCAACGGGTCCTTGCGCGACACGTGGTTCCAGGCCGCCAACGAGATCCTCGCGAGCCAGGGCTACGGCGCCCTCAAGCTGGCCCCCCTGTGCCAGCGGCTCGGCGTCACCACCGGCTCCTTCTACCACTCGTTCGACAACTGGCAGGACTTCACCGACGCCCTGCTCGACGCGTGGCTCGAGCAGCGCACACAGCAGACGGTCGACATCGTCAACCAGCACGCCGATCCCGTCGACCGGCTGCTGATGCTCGCCGAGGCCAGCTCCCGGCTGCTGCACCGCACCGAGGCGGCCATCCGGGTCTGGGCCGGCGTCGACGAGCGGGTCGGCGCGATCCAGCGCCAGGTGGACGAGAAGCGCTACCAGGTCGTCCACGCGGCGCTCGTCGAGACCGTCGGCGCGGAGCTCGCACCCCGCTACGCGAGCTGGGCGCTGAGCACCCTCGTCGGCTTCGAGATGCTGGCCGACGGCCACGACCGGGAGCAGCTGGTGTGGTCGCTCGAGCAGGTGCTGGCTGCTGCCGGGGCGAGCCGCTGACGGCTCCCTTGTGGTCCGTCGTACCCGGGCGCACACTGGCCTTGGGGGGTCCCTCGGGAAGGACGCGGACCATGACCGACAACCAGTTGGACGACACCACCGGTGCCGGCGTCGACACCCTCGCCGACACCGTCTCCGAGACCCACGACGTGCTCAGCAGGCGGCTCGCCGAGGCGGAGTCGTGCCGCCCCACCCGGGAGCGGCCACGCGACCGGCTGCGGGCGACCGACCCGTTCCTGGCGAGCACCAGCCGCCACGTCCAGGCGGCGTGCGCGGTCCTCGGCCCGGCCGCCCGCCGGCACCTCCCCGACGGGCGCCGTCGCGCGCACGACCTCGCGCAGCAGAGCCGGCGCCTCGAGGGCGCGCTGTTCCAGACCAAGGCCAAGCTCTACGGCTCCACGTTCGTCGTACGACGGCCGTGGAGCTCGATCTGGGACGAGGTGACCGAGGAGTTCGACGCGTGGTGGCGGCTCGAGCAGGGCCTCGTCGACGACCTCACGGCCACCACCTCGACGGCCGACCGCGACGCGATCGCCGAGCGCCTCTTCCGCGCCGAGAAGCACGTGCCCACGCGGCCGCATCCCTACCTTCCCCATCAGGGGGTGCCGGGCCGCGTGGCGCGCGGGGTCGCGATGCGGGTGGACCGCTTCTGGGACACCGCAGAGGGGCGGATGGTCCCCGAGCCGGTGCGTCCGCACCGCTCCCGCGAGGGTCGGATCACGCAGTACCTCCTCGCCGACCCGCACCTCGACGGCCCCGCCGCCGAGGAGTGACAGGACGCTCCGCTAGCTGCGGCAAGCTACACCTTGCAGGCACCGGAGACCGCCTGCGTTACGCCACTTCCGGGTGACCATCGCCACGCCGCGAAGGTGACCGGCGCCACTGCGCTAACTATTGCAAGCATGGCGTACTGGTGGGGTAGAGACCTTCCCGACCGGGAAGGCCGCCCACGCGCGCCGAGGCCCGTGACGACGTGGAGCGACATCGCACAACGATGAAAGTAGTCACGGGCACGGGAGACCCGAGCAGTACGCCGGCCCGCCCCATCCACGGGGACGGACGGCTCGGGGCGAAGGAACCGCAGGTTCCAGGGCACCAGCAGCCCTAGCCCGACAGGTCATCTCTCGCAGGCGTCGCTGCGGAGAACCTCCGATGTCCACCACCTTCACGCGCGCTGCCGCGCGCTTCGTCGTCATCCCGCTCGCCACGTCGGTGTTCCTCGCCACGCCGGCCCCGGCGTCGCACGCCGAGACCGTGGTCGTCACCACGACCAACGCGGAGACCGGTGCCACCACGACCACCACGACGCAGGAGCCGACGGCCGCCGAGCGTCGCGCCGAGGCCCGGGCCCAGCGGGCCGCGCAGCGCAAGCGCTTCGCCAACCGCGTCATCGCCAAGGCGCGCAGCCGCGCCGGCAGCCCCTACGTGTACGGCGCCACCGGCCCGCACGCCTTCGACTGCTCCGGCCTGACCCAGTGGGTCTACGGCAAGGTCGGCAAGCGCCTGCCCCGCACCTCCGACGCCCAGGCCGGCGCCGTACGCCGGGTGCGCCACCCCCGCCGCGGCGACCTCGTCTTCTTCCACAACGGCGGGAACGTCTACCACGTGGGCATCTACGCCGGGCACCACATGCTCTGGCACGCCTCGCGTCCGGGCCACCCGGTCGCCAAGGAGCGGATCTGGACCTCGTCGGTCTTCTACGGCCGGGTCCGCTGACCCACCGGCACCACAGCCGCCACGACCGCCGGTCCCCCGTATGGGGAGGGACCGGCGGTCGTCGCCTTCCCGGGTGCGGGATCATCGGGGCGTGACCATCTACATCGACGACATGCGCCTGCCCGCGACGGTCGGGCCGGTCGAGGGCGTCTGGTCACACCTGCTGTCGGACCTGCCGGGCGAGGAGGGCCACGCCGAGCTGCTCGACTTCGCGCGCCGGCTGGGCCTGGAGACGCGGTGGATCCAGAACGAGGGCACCGCCACCGAGCACTTCGACGTCACCGAGCCGACCCGGCAGCGCGCGCTCGCCCTCGGGGCCACGCCGATCCGCTACGGCCGCGAGGTCGCCCGGATCACCATGGCGAAGCGAGCGGTCAGCGGCCGGTGAACTCCGGCGGGCGCCGCTCGACGAACGACAGCATCGCCTCGTCGAGGTCGTTGCTCAGCAGGAAGGCGGCGTTCCAGACCGCGGTGTAGCGCAGGCCGGCCTCGACCCGGGGCGCTCGCTCGGCGTCCAGGACGTCCTTGATGCCACGCAGGACCAGCGGCGAGTTCGCAGCCATCCGGCCGGCGAGCTCGCGGGCGGCGGCCAGGGTCGCGTCGGCATCGGGGTGGACGTGGTTGACCAGGCCGATCGCCGCTGCCCGGTCGGCACCGATGTCGTCGCCGGTGAGGGCGAGCTCGCGCAGGTGGCCGTCGCCGATGACGCCGACGAGGCGCTGGAGGCTGCCGAGGTCGGCGACGATGCCCACCTTGGCCTCCCGCACGCTGAACTGCGCGTCGGCGGAGGCGACCCGCACGTCGCAGGCGACGGCGAGGTCGACGCCGCCGCCGATGCACCAGCCGGTGACGGCTGCGACCGTGGGCTTGCGGACGCCCGCGACCGCGTCGAGCGCGGCCTGCCAACGGCGGATCAGGGCCAGCAGCTCCTGCCGGGCACCGGCGTCGGTCGCGCTCCGCAGCGGCGCGAAGGTCGCGGCAGCGGCGCCGAGGTCCAGGCCGAACGAGAAGTGCGGGCCGGCGCCGGTCACGACGATCGCGCGGACCTCGTCGTCGGCGTCGAGGGCGGTGAAGGTCTCCGTGAGCTCGGCGAAGAACCGCTCGTCCATCACAGCCTTCCCGCCGGGGCCGGCGAGGCCGACGGTGGCGACGTGACCGTCGCGGGTGACGGTGAAGCGCTTCTCGTCAGTCATGCTGCGGAGCCTAGGCCGTGTCTCCCATTCCCTGGCGGCGCCCGGCCCGCCCAGCACGCACGCTGGCGGCGTTGCCGACGCTCGACGTGCGCCCAGCATGCCAGCGCGCCGGCGCCTTGCCATCGCACGCGCTGGACGCCCCGGGCATCCACCGAGGAATGGGAGACACGACCTAGTGTCTGGCGGACCCGATAGATTTCGGTCCGTGCCCGGCCCCTCTTCCCAGATCGCTTCCGAGGTCCGGCGGCACGGAGCAACCGACGTCAGCGACGACGCGGCCGTCCTCGCCGCGTACTCCTCCGACGCCTCGCTCTACCGCGTCCCGCCCGCGGCGGTGGTGTTCCCGCGCTCCGCCGACGAGGTGCGGGCCGCGCTGGCCGCCGCCCGTGAGCTCGGCGTCCCGATCACCGCGCGCGGTGCCGGTACGTCCGTGGCGGGCAACGCGATCGGCCCGGGCATCGTCCTCGACTTCAGCCGCCACATGAACCAGGTGCTGTCGGTGGACGCCGAGGCCGGTACGGCGGTCGTCCAGCCGGGCGTCGTACAGGCCCAGCTGCAGAAGGCGGTCGCCGCGCACGGGCTGAAGTTCGGCCCGGACCCGTCGACCAGCACCCGCTGCACCATCGGCGGGATGATCGGCAACGACGCGTGCGGCGCGCGGTCGCTGGCCTTCGGCCGGACCTCGCACAACACGCTCGGCCTGCGGGCGCTGCTCGCCGACGGCACCGAGCTGGTCACCGGGCCCGACGGCTGGTCGGCCGACAGCGACGTGCTGGGCCGGGTCGAGCAGATCATCGCGAAGGACCTGGCGACCGCGCGGACCGAGTTCGGCACCTTCGGACGGCACGTGTCCGGCCTCGCCGTCGAGCACCTGCTGCCGGAGCGCTTCGACCCGACCCGCGCCCTCGTCGGCTCCGAGGGCACCCTCGCGGTCATCACCGAGGCGACGGTCCGGCTGGTCCGCAACCCGCCGGTCTCGCTGATGGTCGTCCTCGGCTTCCCCGACTTCCCCACCGCGGGCCACGCGACCCCGCAGGTGCTGGCCTTCGCGCCCTCGGCCTGCGAGGGCATCGACCGGCGCATCGTCGACGTGATCCTCGAGCGCCGCGGGCCGGGCGCCGTGCCGCCCCTGCCGGCCGGTGACGCGTGGATGTTCGTCGAGCTCTCCGGCGACTCCCCCGAGGAGGTACGACGCCAGGCCGACCTGCTCGCGAGCGCCGGCCTCGGTGTCTCGGCGCTGGTCGTCGACGACCCGCGCACCGCCGACCGGCTCTGGAAGATCCGGGCCGACGGGGCCGGGCTGGCGGGCCGGGCTCCCTCCGGCCGTCCCGCGTGGGCCGGCTGGGAGGACGCCGCCGTACCCCCCGACCGGCTGGGCACCTACCTCACCAGCTTCGACGCGCTGCTCGACAAGCACGGGCTGACCGCCATGCCGTTCGGGCACTTCGGCGAGGGCTGCGTGCACGTGCGGATGGACTTCGCGTTCGACTCCCCCGACGGGCCGGACCGCTATCGCTCGTTCGTCGAGGACGCCGCCGACCTGGTCTCCTCGCTGGGCGGCTCGCTGTCCGGCGAGCACGGCGACGGCCGGGCCCGCAGCGAGCTGCTGCCGCGCATGTACTCGCCGCAGGCGCTCGCCCTGATGTCCAGCATCAAGAAGGCCTTCGACCCCGGCGACCTCCTCAACCCGGGCATCATCGTCGATGCCGCGCCGCTGACCGCCGACCTGCGCTACACCTCGACGGCGAAGCTGACCAAGGGCCTGGCGATGGCCTACGCGAGCGACGGCGGCGACTTCGGCCAGGCCGTGCACCGCTGCACCGGCGTCGGCAAGTGCCGCGCCGACAACACCGGCTCGGGCGGGGTGATGTGCCCGTCGTACCAGGCGACCAAGGAGGAGATCCACTCCACCCGCGGCCGCGCGCGCCTGCTGCAGGAGATCGTCAACGGCGACAGCGACATCTCGTGGGGCTCGCCCGCCGTGCACGAGGCGCTCGACCTCTGCCTCGCCTGCAAGGGCTGCGCGTCGGACTGCCCGACCGGCACCGACATGGCCAGCTACAAGGCCGAGGTGCTGCACCAGACCTACAAGCGCAGGCTGCGCCCTCGCTCGCACTACGTCGTCGGCTGGCTTCCGCGCTGGGCGAAGGTCGGCTCGTTGACGCCGAGGCTGGCCAACAGGTCGATGGACATCGACTGGGTCCGCACCCTGGCGCTGAAGGCCTCCGGGGTGGACACCCGTCGGCGGATGCCGACCTTCGCGCGGCGCACCTTCCGTCGTACCTTCTCCGCCGCGTCGGACCAGACTGGCACGCCCGTCGTCCTCTTCGTCGACTCCTTCACCAACCACTTCGCGCCGCAGGTCGCCGACGCTGCGGCACAGGTGCTGCGGGAGGCCGGCTACGCACCGCGGATCACCCGCCAGCAGGAGTGCTGCGGCCTGCCCTGGATCAGCACGGGCCAGCTCGACGGTGCCGCCAGGCGACTGCGCTCGATGGTCGACGCGCTGGCCGCCGACGCGAAGGCCGGGCTGCCCGTCGTGGGCATCGAGCCCTCGTGCACGGCCGTCCTGCGCCACGAGCTCACCGAGCTGGTCTCCGGCGAGGACGCTGCCGCGGTCGCGGCCGCCACGGTCACCCTCGCCGAGCTGCTGACCCGCACGGACGGCTGGACGCCGCCGGACCTGTCCGGCGTCACGGTCGTCGCGCAGCCGCACTGCCACCACCACGCGGTGATGGGCTGGGAGACCGACCGGGCGCTGCTCGTGCGCGCCGGCGCGGCGGTCCAGGCCGTCGCCGGCTGCTGCGGCATGGCGGGCAACTTCGGCGTCGAGCAGGGCCACTACGAGGTGTCCCTCGCCGTCGCCGAGGCCAACCTGCTGCCCGCCGTCCGGCAGGCACCGGAGGGCGCGGTCGTGCTGGCCGACGGCTTCTCGTGCCGCACCCAGCTCGACGAGCTGGCGCCGACGGCGAGGCCGAAGCACCTCGCGGAGCTGCTCGCCGGGCGGTGACGTCCGGCGCGTGGGTTGCGGGGGTCTCGTGACGGTCGCTGCGCGACCTCCTCGACCACCGGTCAGTGCAGCAAGCCGTTGCCGCGCGCCCGGCGCAGCCAGTCGGGGTACTCGGTCATCAGCCGCTCGAACAGTGCGTCGTCGCTGATCGGCTTGCGCCCGATCAGCTCGTCGTCGGTGACGGCGAAGAAGTCCGCGTTGTCGGTGTAGCGGTTGTCGAGGTCATCGAGGCGCTGGAGGTACTCGAACCGGTCCGAGCCGATGCCGAGGAACTGCCAGAAGATCGGCTCGTACGACGCCGAGCGGATCTGCTTGGTCGCGACGGCCTTGTCGGTCGGCGCCCCGTCGGTGATGAACATGACGTAGACGGGCGTCGTGTCGGGGACCGGCTCGCCACGGTCGCCCGAGTGCCCGAAGTAGTGCTTGCGGATCGCGGACATCGCGGCGCCGTACTTGGTGGCGTACTCGAGCTTGTACTGCTTGGTGATGCCCTTGACGTACTGCTGGTAGCCGTCGAGGGTCAGCGGCTCCGGCTGATGCACCGCGTTGCCGAAGAGGAAGACGTCGACGGCGCCGTCGTCGTCGAAGCGCAGGCCGAGCGCGAGGACCCGCTCCGCGAGGCGCTGGACCAGGCCCTTGGAGTAGCGCGAGGACATCGAGCCGGAGATGTCGAGGACGAGCGCGACGCGCGCAGTGTGCTCCGCGAGGCCCTTCTTCTCCAGCGAGACGCCGGCGCTCTTGACGAGCGAGAGCATCGCGGTGTCGCCCTTGCCCGAGAGCTTCTTCTCGAGGTCGACGACGCGCCTCTTCTCGAGGCTGATCGCGGGGGTCGCCGGAGCAGCCGGAGCAGCCGGAGCAGCCGGAGCAGCCGGGGGCGGCGGCGGGGGCGGCGGGGTCGCGGCTGCGACCGGCGCGGGCGCCTCCTCGGCCACGTCGACCCCGAAGTCGCCGGCGAGGCCGGCGAGGCCGTTGGTGTAGCCCTGCCCGACGGCGCGGATCTTCCACTCCCCGCCCCGGCGGTAGACCTCGGCGAAGACCATCGCGGTCTCGCTCGTGGCCGGGATCTCGCAGCGGACGGCGGCGGGCGCGCTCTCGTCGGCGGCGACCTCCACACCCAGGCCGGTCAGCGCGCCGAAGCTGCCGCTGCCGTCGAGGGAGGCGCCGATGACGACCTTGTCGACGTCGGCCGGCAGGGCGGACATGTCGACCTGGACGCGGTCGACCGTGCCGGACCCGCGAGGCCCCTTGCCGAGGTGGGTGACCGCACCACCGGCGCCGCGGGGCTGGTTGTAGAAGATGAAGTCGTCGTCGGAGCGGACCTTCCCGGCGGCGGTGCAGAGGAAGGCCGAGAGGTCGGCGTCGACCCCGTCCTTCGTGTCCCAGGTCAGGGTCACCACCACGCGGGCCGACAGCCCGGCCTGGGTCACTCCGACATTGCCGCCCCGGGTCAACATGTGGGTCACGGGTCACATCGTACGGACGGCGCCTACCCGAGCCACGAGGCCGTCGTACGGGCCAGCTCGGCCCGCGCGACCAGGTCGCCGGCCGCCTCCGAGGGCTCCGTCGCGTGCGCCTTGTGGTGGTACGACGACGGGGTGGCCGGGTCCGTCGCCAGCCCCACCAGCACCCGGGCCGAGGCGGTCGGCGTCATCAGGACGCGACGCTCGAGCGGCCGGGCGAGGTTGCGCAGCCGCCGCAGCACGGGCCGGGTCTCGAGGCCGCGGTTCGCGATATTGGTCGACACCGCGCCGGGGTGCACGGGGATCGCGCGCAGCCCCCGGTCGCCGTACTCCTCGACGAGGGAGGCGGCGTGGTGGACCAGCGCCAGCTTGGACGTGCCGTAGGCCGCCCACGAGTCGTAGTCGACCGGCCGGCCGAGCATCGCGTCGACCGTCCCCCGCTCGTGCAGCTGCGAGACGACGTGCAGCACGCGGGCGTCGCCGGTCGCGTCGGCGGCGGTCAGCAGGGCCGGCAGCAGCGCGGTCGTCAGGTCGACGGTGCCGAGGTAGTTGGTCCGCCAGTGGATCTCGTGGCCGTCGAGGAGCTGCGGCTCGGTCCAGCGCGACCCGAGGTCGAGATGGATCCCGGCGCTGTTGACGAGCAGGTCGAGGCGGTCCGACCGGTCGGCGTACCACCCGGCGAAGGCGGCGACGGAGGCCCGGTCGGCGAGGTCGAGCGGGTGCCAATCGCGGCCCGCGACGGGCGTGGCGCGGGTCGTCACCACGACGTCCCAGCCGTCGGTGGCGAGCCGGGCGGCGACGGCCTCGCCGATGGAGCCGGGACCGGCGCCGGTGACGACGGCACGACGGGCGGGAGCAGGCATGGCCCCACAGTAGAACCAGTTCTATTCGGTGGCCACGATGTCCGCCGCCGCCGGCGGCCTCGGCACAATGACCGCCATGACGAGCGAGCCCCCCGTCCTGCTGCGACGCGACGGCCACGCGGCCCACATCGTCCTCAACCGGCCGCGGGCCATCAACGCCCTCACCCACGAGATGGTCGGCATCATCACCGCCGCCCTCGAGGAGTGGAGGGACGACGACACGGTGCGGACCGTCGTGCTCACGGGCGCCGGTGAGCGGGGGCTCTGCGCGGGTGGCGACATCGTCGCGATGTGGCGTGACGCGAAGGCGGGAGGCACCGAGAGTGCGGGCTTCTGGGCCGACGAGTACCGCCTGAACGCGACCATCGCCGCCTACCCCAAGCCCTACGTCGCGGTCATGGACGGCATCGTCCTCGGCGGCGGGATCGGCCTGTCGGCGCACGCGCCGCAGCGGGTGGTGACCGAGCGTTCGTCGATCGGCATGCCGGAGACCGGCATCGGCTTCCTGCCGGACGTCGGCGGCACCTTCCTGCTCTCCCACGCGCCCGGCGAGACCGGCACCCATCTCGGCCTCACCGCAGGCTCGATCGGCGCGGGCGACGCGATCGCGATCGGCTTCGCCGACCACTACGTGCCCACCGACCGCCTGCCCGCACTGCTCGCGGCGCTGGCGACCGACGATGCCGACGAGGCGATCGCGGCGCTCGAGCAGCCGGCGCCGCCGTCCCCGCTGGCGGCGGCACGGACCTGGCTGGACGACGCCTACGCCGGCGACGACGTGCTCGTGATCCTCGACCGGCTGCGGGCGCTCGGCACCGAGGAGGCGACCAGGGCCGCCGCGACGATCGAGGCGAAGTCGCCGACGTCGGTCCGGGTCACCCTGCGCGCGCTGCGCGAGGCCGCCCGCTTCGAGACGCTGCCGCCCGCCCTCGACCTGGAGTACCGGCTCGCCCTTCGCTTCCACACCTCCCACGACTTCGTCGAGGGCGTGCGCGCGCAGGTGGTCGACAAGGACCGCAACCCGCGGTGGCAGCCGCCGCACGTGCGCGACGTCGACGACGCCACCGTGGCGTCGTACTTCGCGTCGGCCGGGGAGCGGGAGCTGGGGCTCTCGGGCTGAGCCCCTCCGGACGGAGGGGACCTTGGTCCCCCGAACGGACTATCCCGTCCACCGGTACGGGGGAGGTGGAACGGCGTGCGCGAGGTGCACCATCGAAGTGTGCTCGACGGCGAGCACAGGGACCGGAAGGAGGGGTGGGCGATGACCTGGCACACCTCGACGACGACCCGGGACCAGCTCCAGCTGCTGATCACCCACATCCGCCACTGCGGTGGGACCGTGGCCAGCTGCCAGCGCTGCTCCGAGGGCCTGCTCGTCACCTGGTTCACGCTGTGAAGACGCTCTGACCTAGCCTGCTGGGCGTGTTCGCGTACGAGTTCGAGGGCAAGTCCCCGCAGGTCCACCCCGAGGCGTTCGTCGCCCCGACCGCCACGCTGATCGGCGACGTACGGATCGAGAAGGGCGCCAGCGTCTGGTACGGCGCCGTCCTCCGCGGCGACATCTGCACGATCATCGTGCGCGAGGGCGCGAACATCCAGGACAACTCGGTCGTGCACGGCGGACCCGACGTCACCGTCGAGATCGGGGCCCACTCCACGGTCGCCCACGCGTGCGTCTTCCACGGCGACTCGCTCGGCGAGAAGGGCCTGATCGGCAACGACACCACAGTCCTCGACGGCGCCCGCATCGGCGCCGGCACCCTCGTGGCGGCAGGCTCGCTCGTCGCGCCCGGCACCGAGATCCCCGACGGCGTCCTGGCGGCGGGCAGCCCGGCGCAGGTCAAGAAGCCGATCGAGGGCACCGGAGCGGCCTTCTGGGTCGAGACGAACGCGCCCTACTACGCCGAGCTGGCGAAGCGGCACCGCGAGGGCATCACGCCCGTCGACTGAGCCGACCGGCGACGAGATCGGCGACCAGGTCCACCTGGCGCGGGTCGCCCCCGGTCGGGATCAGTTGCACCTCGTCGGTGCCGATCTCCGCGAACCGGTCCAGGAGCTCGTCGAGCTCGGCCAGCGTCCCGGCGAAGCCGGCCGTCGGCGCCAGGGCGTCGACCAGCTCGACGGGCAGCCAGTTCATGTAGTGCCGCAGGTGCGCGTGCACCTGCGCCCGCGGGTCGTCGCTCGCCTCGGCGAGCGCGAACCAGAAGGACGTCGTCAGCCGCGGCGCCGGTCGTCCGGCGTCCGCCCACGCGGCCCGGGCGACGTCGAAGAGCGCCGCCGTCTCGTCCACGTCGGCGCCGAGGGTCATCCCGGCCAGCCCGTCGGCCCATCGCGCCGCGTGCTGCGTCGTACGCTGCCCGAGCGTGCCGACCAGCAGCTCCGGCCCGTTCGGGCGGTGCGGCCGTGGGCCGACGGGGCGCGTGGCTCCGGTGAGGTTCTCGCCGGCCCAGACACGGCGCAGCACCGCGGCCCGCTCGGCCAGCCCGGCCATCGTGCGGGTGCCCCAGTCGGCGCCGACGGCGGCGTAGTCCTCCTCGCGCCCGCCGACGCCGAGGCCGACCGAGAGCCGGCCGCCGCACAGCCGGTCGGCGGTGGCGAGCGCCTTGGCGAGGTGCACCGGGTCGTGCAGCTGCGGTACGACGACCGTGGCGCTCAGCCGCACCCGCGAGGTCCACGCCGCGACCGCGCCGAGCAGGGTGAGGATGTCGGGGTTGTCGAAGGCGATCCGCTCGCCGAAGCACAGCGAGCCGTAGGGACCCGCGTCGATCCGCTCGGCCCACTCGCGCAGCAGCGCCGGGTCGACGTCCGGCTCCATCACCGGCAGCGTCATCCCGACGTCCATCGTCATCGCGGCGTCACCAGACCACGCCGCGGTCGACGACCAGGTTGGCGCCGGTGATCGACGCGGCCGCGTCGGAGGCGAGGAAGAGCAGCGACTCCGCGACGTCGGCGGGCGGCATGAAGCCCGGGATGACCGAGGTGCTCTTGGCGATCAGGTCCCAGTTCACGTCCTGCGGCAGGCCGGCCGCGGCCGCCTCGACCATCGGGGTCGCGATGCCGCCGGGCGAGACGCAGTTGACCCGCACGCCCTTGGTGCCGAGCTCGACGGCGAGCGAGCGCATGCCGAGGAGCAGTGCGGCCTTCGAGGCGCAGTACTGCGCGTTGTAGGGCTGCCCCATCACCGACGAGATCGACGCGACCGACACGACATTGCCCTTGCTCTCGACGAGCGCGTCGGCGAACGACTGCGCGAGCAGCAGCGGCGCGACGGCGTTGACGTCGAGGTGACGGCGCAGGCCCGCGGCGGTGATCCTCCCGATCTCCGCGAACTGCTGGATGCCGGCGACATTGCACAGCACGTCGAGGCCGCCGAGCTCGGCCAGCGCGTCCGCCACGAAGGCGTCGCGGGCGGCGTCGTCCGCAAGGTCGCAGGGTACGACGCCGTCCGCCGCGGCCACGTCGGTCGCGACCACGCGCGCCCCCTCCTCGCGGAACAGGTCCGCGACGACCTGGCCGACGCCGCCGGCGGCTCCGGTGACGACGACGCGGCGGTCGGTGAACCGCTGGGCGCGGGCGGGGGCGGTGGTCATGGGTCCTCCTGTGGATCGGCTGCCCCACAATAGAACGCGTTCTAGTTCCTGTCTGCTCCTACGCTCACCCCATGACCGACAACGGCTGGCAGGCCGAGGAGCTCGACCTCGACGGCTACCTCACCCGCCTGGGCGTCCCCGCCGGGCCGGCGCCCGACCGGGCCACCCTCGACGCGCTCCACGAGGCGCACGTGCGGACGTTCACGTTCGACAACATCGACGTCCTCCTCGACCAGCACCCCGGGGTCGGCATGGAGGCGCTCAACGCGAAGTTCGTCGAGCGGGGCCGCGGCGGCTACTGCTTCGAGCACGCGAGCGTCTTCGCGGCCGCCCTCGAGCGCCTCGGGTACGACGTCCGACGGCACCTCGGCCGCGTGGGCGACCCGGCCACCGGCACCGTCCAGGGCCGCACCCACATGACCGTCGAGGTGGCGCTCGACGGCGAGCGCCTGCTCTGCGACCCGGGCTTCGGGATGAGCCTGGTCCGCCCGGTCCCGCTGGCCGACGGCGCGGAGTCCGACCAGCGCGGGTGGCCCTACCGGGTGGTCGGCAATGCCGACGGCACCTGGGGCCTCCTCCGCCTGCGCGAGGCCGGCTGGGAGCTGACCCACACCACCGACGAGCTGCCCGTCCGCCCGGTGGACGTCGTCATTGGCCACCACTACACGAGCACCTTCCCCTCGTCGCACTTCCGCAGCGGCCTGATGGTCACCAAGCACGAGGAGGGCCGGCACGTGTCGCTCACCGCCACCACCGTGACCGTACGACGCCCGGGCGAGCCGACCGAGCACCGCGAGCTCGAGGACGGGGAGCTCGCGGGGTGGCTGCGCGCGCTCGCCGTACCGCTCACGGACGACGAGGAGCAGCGCCTGCTGGCCAGGCTGGCCTAGGAGCCTGGGGCCGGGCCATCCGCGCGCCCAGCAGGTGCGCCTCGCGCAGCAGCAGCTGGCCCAGGTCGTCCTGCCGCGGCGGCGCGATCCGGGCCTCGATGCCGTTGATGCTCAACGCCCAGCGCGGCTCCTCGTGCGCGTCGAAGACCGCAGCGCCGATGCCCCAGCTGCCGGCGACGATGAGGCCCGGGTTGACGGCGTACCCCAGCTCGCGGGTCTGCGCGACCCGGGCCCGCAGCGCGCGGCTGGAGTGCTGCCTGCCGTGCGCGGCGACGAGGTCCGCGCGCCGCAGGTAGGCCTCGCGCTCGCGCTCGGGGAGGAACGCGAGGATCACCTGGCCCGCCGAGGCGACGCCGAGCGGGAACCGGATGCCCTCGTGCAGCACGTGCGAGCGGATCGGGAAGCTGCCGTCCTCGCGGAGCAGGCAGACGGTCTCGTCGCCGCGACGGACGGAGAAGTAGGCGCTCTCGCCGGTCTCGCGGGCGATCCGCAGCACCGCCTCGCGGGCCACCGGCGCGATGTCGTGCCGGCTGGTCGCGGCCGCGCCGAGCAGGAAGCACTCCGGTCCCAGGTGCCAGGCCGCACTGGCCTCGTCACGCTCGACCATGCCCTCGTCGCGCAGCGCCGACAGCAGCCGGTGGACGGTCGGGCGCGGCAGGCCGACGGCGGCGGCGAGGCCGGTCGTGCTCCCCCCGTCCGGCTCACGCGCGGCGAGGGCGCGCAGCAGCGCGCCGACCCGGCCCACGACGGTCGCTCCACTCTCCACGGCACCGGCCACGCAGCCACTCTAGCGCTGCGTCCACTCAATGGACGTCCGCTGACATTACTGCCCGGACGCTGAGCAATCAGGCGGAGAATCGCGCTCACCTGTTGACCGCACCAGCGCGGCTGGAGGACCGTCGGGGCATGGACAAGGTCTTCTCCTCGGCCGCGGAGGCCGTGGCGGACATCCCGAACGGCGCCACCCTCACCGTCGGCGGCTTCGGACTGTGCGGCATCCCCTCCGTGCTCATCAACGCCCTGCTCGAGGCCGGCACGACCGACCTCGAGGTGGTCTCCAACAACGCCGGCGTCGACGACTGGGGGCTCGGCCTGCTGCTGTCCGCCGGCCGGCTGCGGCGCGTCGTGGCGTCGTACGTCGGGGAGAACAAGGAGTTCGCACGGCAGTACCTCTCCGGTGAGCTCGAGGTCGAGCTCACCCCGCAGGGCACGCTCGCCGAGCGGATGCGCGCCGGCGGCTCCGGCATCGCGGCCTTCTACACCCGCACCGGTGTCGGCACCCAGGTCGCCGAGGGCGGCCTGCCGTGGAAGTACGACGACGCGGGCAATGTCGTCAAGACCTCGCCCCAGAAGCCGGTGATGACCTTCGAGACCCGCGACGGCGAGCAGGAGTTCGTGCTCGAGGAGGCGATCGTCTCCGACTTCGGCCTGGTCCGCGCCTGGAAGGGCGACCGGCACGGCAACCTCGTCTTCAAGGCCTCCGCGCGCAACTTCAACCCCCCGGCGGCGATGGCCGGCCGGATCACGGTCGCGGAGGTGGAGGAGCTCGTCGAGCCCGGCGAGATCGCCCCGGACGACGTCCACCTCCCCGGCGTGTACGTCGACCGCGTCGTACCGCTCACGCCGGAGCAGGCAGCAGACAAGAGGATCGAGAAGAGGACGGTGCGCTGACATGGCGTGGGATCGTGAGCAGATGGCGGCGCGCGCCGCGGCGGAGCTCTCCGACGGCGACTACGTCAACCTCGGCATCGGCCTGCCGACGCTGGTACCCAACTACGTCCCCGACGACGTCGAGCTGGTGCTGCAGAGCGAGAACGGCATCCTCGGCACGGGCGCCTACCCGACCGAGGACCAGGTCGACCCCGACCTGATCAACGCAGGCAAGGAGACGGTCACCGTCCGCAAGGGCGCGAGCTTCTTCGACTCCGCGACCAGCTTCGGGATGATCCGCTCCGGCAAGATCGACGCCGCCATCCTGGGCGCGATGCAGGTCTCCGCCGGCGGCGACATCGCCAACTGGATGATCCCCGGCAAGATGGTCAAGGGCATGGGCGGCGCGATGGACCTCGTGCACGGCGCGAAGAAGGTCGTCGTGCTGATGGAGCACGTCGCGCGCGACGGCTCCTACAAGATCGTCGGCGAGTGCTCGCTCCCGTTCACGGGCCGGGGGGTCGTCCAGCGGATCATCACCGACCTGTGCGTCCTCGACGTCACGCCGGAAGGGCTGCGCCTCGTCGAGCTCGCACCGGACGTGACCCTCGACGAGGTGCGGGAGAAGACCGAGCCCGAGGTGCTGGCGGGCTGACGTCAGCCGTGCACGGTGCGGTGGAGCTCGCCCATCCGCTGGTCCAGGTCGTGCGCGACCCGGGCCGCGGCGGCGAGCTCGGCGACCAGCTCGCCGGGGACGTCCTTGGCGTACTTGTAGTAGATCTTGTGCTCGACGCTCGCCCAGAAGTCCATGGCGACGGTGCGGATCTGCAGCTCGATCGGCACCCGTCGTACGTCGTCGGACAGGAAGACCGGGATCTCGACGATCGCGTGCAGGCTGCGGTAGCCGTTGGGCTTCGGGCGCGCGACGTAGTCCTTGATCACCCGGACGGTGACGTCCGGCTGGGTCGTGAGCATGTCGAGGACCTGGTAGGCGTCGGCGATGAACGCGCACACGATGCGGACCCCGGCGATGTCGGTGATCTGCTCGGCGATGGCGTCGAGCTCGAGCGGGCAGCCGATCCGCTCGGCCTTGGCGCGGAGGCTCTCGATCGACTTGAGCCGCGAGCTGACGTGCTCGATCGGGTTGCCCGTGCCGCGGAACGCCAGCTCCTCGCGCAGGATGTTGATCTTGGTCAGCATCTCGTCGAGGCCGAACTTGTAGTTCAGCAGGAACTGCCCGATCTCCTGCGCGCGCGCCTCCTCGGGCAACGGGCTCACGGTGCTCATCGTGCTCCTGGCGGGTCTCGGCCGGCGGTGTCGTGCGGGGTACGGAGGGGTCGGCCCCACCAGTGTGCCGGGTCTCCGGTTGACGTCGGACGAGGGGACTAGGGTCGCGGCCATGGGTGAGGCGAGCATGCTGACGGTGCTGATCGGCGGGGGCCGCGACGAGGAGCAGGTACGCCGCCTGCTCGCGCCGTTCACGACCGCCGTGTCCGGTCGTGGCGGCGGCGAGGTCGCGAGCGTCGTCGTCGACGACGGCGAGGGCGTCGACCTCCCGCGCTGGCGCGGGCTGCTGGCGGACGCGGCCTCGGTCCGCGACGTGGTGCTCTCCCCGGGCCGGCCGCTGCAGGCCGCGGACCTCGACGGCGTGGCCGGCGTCTTCGTCGCCGGCGGGCTGACCCCGCTCTACGCCGAGCTCGTGGTCCCCCAGCGCGAGCTGCTGGCCGGCCTGCCCTACGCCGGCTTCTCCGCGGGCGCGGCGATCGCGGCCGAGCGGGCGATCGTCGGCGGCTGGCGTCTCGGCGGCCGGCCGGTCTGCGGCGAGGACGCCGGTGAGGACCTCGACGAGGTCACCGTCGTCCCGGGCCTGGGCCGGGTGCCGTTCGCCGTCGACGTGCACGCCGCCCAGTGGGGCACGCTGCCGCGCGCGGTCGCGGCGGTGGCCGCCGGGCTGGTGCCCGAGGCGCGGGCGGTCGACGAGCACACCGCGGTCGTCGTCAGCGACGGCGCGGTGGCGGTGCACGGCGCCGGCCAGGCGCTGGCGGTGACGCCGAGCGGCGACGGCGTGCTGGTGCGCTGAGGCCGTGCGCCGCCGGACCGTGCTGGGCCTGCCCGGCCTCGCCGCCCTCGGCGCCGCGGCGGCAGCGTGCGGTGGCCACGACGAAGCCAAGGAGACGGAGCGGAGAACGAGGATGAGTCGACACACCTACGGCGAGGACCCCAGCCAGTACGGCGACCTGCTCCTCCCCGACGGCACGCCCCGCGGCGTCGTGGTCGTGGTCCACGGCGGCTTCTGGAAGAGCGAGTACGACGCCGACTCGCTCGGCCTCCCGCTCGCCGAGGCGCTGGCAGCAGCCGGCTGGGCGGCCTGGAACCTGGAGTACCGCCGCGTCGGCACCGGTCCCGGCGGGGGCGGCGGCGCGCCGCGCACCTTCGACGACGTCGCCACCGGCATCGACCACCTCGCCCGCCTCGACGTCGACACCTCCACGGTCGTCACCCTCGGCCACAGCGCCGGCGGGCACCTCGCGACCTGGGCCGCCGCCCGCGGCCGGCACGGCTGGGCGGAGCAGGTCCCGGTGACGCACGTGGTCAGCCAGGCGGGCGTGCTCGACCTGCGCGCGGCCGACCGCGACGGCCTCGGCGGCGGCGCGGTCGCGCGGCTCCTGGGCCACCCGGCGACCAGCGCCGATGCGCGGTTCGACCCGGCGCAACAGCTCCCCCTCGACGTACCCGTCTGGTGCGTGCACGCCCGGGCCGACGCCAACGTGCCGTTCAGCCAGTCGGTGGACTACGTCGAGCGGGCGACCGCGGCCGGGGCGGAGGCGACGCTGGTCGAGGTCGACGGCGACCACTTCACGGTGATCGACCCGGGCTCGCAGGCGTGGACGCGACAGCTCGCGATCCTCGACACGATCGGATGAACCGGCCGAAGGGCCGGGAGCTGCGGGTCGTCCTCGTCGTCCTCCTCGTCGCCGGATGGGCGACCAACCACTTCGCGGCGGTCATCCCGGTGCTGCGCGAGACCGAGCACCTCTCGGCGACGGTGCTCGCGGGCGCCTTCGGCGTCTACGCGCTGGGCCTGCTGCCGGGCCTGCTCGGTGGCGGTGCCCTGTCGGACCGGATCGGCCGCCGGTCGGTGGTGCTCACCGGCAGCGTCGTCGCGGCCGCGGGCAACGCGCTCATGCTCGCCTGGCACCCGGCGGCCGGCGTCTACACGGGACGGCTCGTCGTCGGCGTGGGCGTCGGCCTCGCGATCAGCGGCGGCACGGCCTGGGCGGCCGACCTCGGCGGCGCGCGCGGCACGACCGTCGCCGGCGCCACCCTCACCGCCGGCTTCGCCTGCGGCCCGCTCGTGTCCGGCATCGTCGCGGAGGCGGTCCCGTCCGGCGCCGCGGTCAGGGCACCGTTCGCGGTCGCCATCGGCCTGTCGGTGGGATCCGTCCTCCTCGCCGTCGTCCGTACGACGCCGGCCGCTCCACCGACGCACGCCCCTGCCCCCACCCCGGCGGCAGGGGCGCCCGCGACCGTCGAGCGGAGCATCGGCCGCGCGCTGGTGCGCTCGGTGCCGATGGCCCTGTGGGTGTTCTCGGCGGTCACGGTCCCGGTTGTCGTCCTCGCCGGCCGGCTCGGCGGCGACCTCAGCGGACCGCTGGTCCCCGGGCTCGCCTCCGCCCTGGCGCTGGGGACCGGTGTCGCCGTCCAGGTCGCCGCCCGCCGCGCGGGCTGGGGTCCGCGGGCGGGCGTCGTCGGGGCGCTCCTCGCGGCCGCCGGCTTCGCGGTCGCGGCGCGCGTCGACGCCCACCCGGGCGTGGCGCTCTTCGTCGTCACGTCGGTGGTGCTCGGGTCGGCGTACGGGCTCTGCCTGCGCGCCGGCCTGGTCGACGTCGAGCGCCTCACCCCGCCGGAGCACCGGGGTGTCACGGTCGGCATCTACTACGTCTGCACCTATCTCGGGTTCGGGCTGCCGGTCCTGCTCGAGGCGCTGCGGGCCGGCGTGGGCACGACCGCCCCGCTGCTCGTCCTCACCGGCCTGGCCCTGGCGGCCGCGCTGCTGCGCGCGTTCCAGCTGCGCCCCGACCCGTCGCACCTACGCTGACCTCGTGGTGACTCCCTCTGCCGACCAGGCGATCGCCCGCTACCGGGTCCTCGAGGAGCCCGGCGGTCGCGACCTGCAGGCCCTCGCCGAGCTGGCGGCCCTCGTGTGCGGCGTGCCGAACGCCGCGATCAACCTGATCACCCGCGACCACCAGCACCAGGTCGCCGCGGCCGGGATCGACCCGTCGGTCTGCTCGCGCGAGGACTCGATGTGCGCCGTGGTCCTCGACGACCCCGCCCCCGTCGTGGCGCCCGACGCCAGCGTCGACCCGCGCTTCGCCGAGAACCCCTTCGTGTCCGGCGAGATCGACACCGTCAGGTTCTACGCCTCGGCTCCCCTCGTGACGCCCGAGGGGACGACGATCGGCCGGCTCTGCGTGTTCGACACCGAGCCGCACGAGCTGGCGGCCGAGCGCGCCGCCGTCCTCGAGGTGGTGGCGCAGCGCGTGGTCGACGTCCTCGAGCTCCGGTTGCGCAGCCGCCAGCTGGAGCTGTCCCAGGCCGAGCTCTCCCGCTCCAACGAGCTGCTGACCCTCTTCGCGGGCCAGGTGAGCCACGACCTGCGCTCGCCGCTGACCGCGATCCTCGCCAACACCGAGCTCCTGGCGTCCGAGCCGGCGGTGGTCGCCGATCCGGCCGTGAGCGAACTGGTGACCGCGACGTACGACGCCGGTCGCCGGATGGCCGGGCTGATCGACACGATCCTCGGCTACGCCCGGGTCGGGTCCGAGATCGAGCGCAGCGTCGTACCGCTCGACGAGGTGCTCGACCACGTCCTCGACGACCTCGGCCCGGTCCTCGCCCAGCGATCCGCGCGGATCGCGCGCGCCCCGCTCCCCGAGGTCGTGGGCGACCCGACCCTGCTCTACACCGTGCTGCAGAACCTCGTCGCCAACGCGGTGAAGTTCACCCCGCCCGACCGGACGCCGGAGGTGCAGGTCGCCGCGACACGGGACGGCGACGGGTGGCGGGTCACCGTCACCGACAACGGGCGGGGCATCCCGCCGGCCGACCGCGACCAGGTCTTCGCGCTCCACGCCCGCGGGGACCGGTCGGTGCAGGGCTCGGGGATCGGCCTCGCCACCGCACGCCGCGCGGTGGAGGCGCACGGCGGTCGGATCGGGGTGGACGACGCCCCGACGGGCGGCGCCGTGGTGTGGCTGGTACTGCCAGACATTCACGATAAGGAATAGTTCTTCCACATTCCGGAATGCTTTGCTACGGTTGCCCCGTGCGCAGAGCAAAGATCGTCGCGACCCTGGGACCCGCCACGTCCACGCCGGACGTGATCGCCGAGCTCGTCGAGGCCGGCATGGACGTGGCCCGGCTCAACATGAGCCACGGCAGCCAGGGCGACCACGCGAAGACCTTCCAGCTCGTGCGCGAGGCGGCCGAGCGGGCCGGGCGCGGCATCGCGATCCTCGCCGACCTCCAGGGCCCCAAGATCCGGCTCGGCAAGGTCCCCGGCGGCCCGGTCCGGCTCGAGGCGGGCGCCGACTTCACGATCACCACCGCGGACGTGCCCGGCGACGCGCGACGCTGCTCGACGACGTACGACGGCCTGCCGGGCGACGTCGCCGCCGGCGACCGCGTGCTGGTCGACGACGGCCGGGTGGTCCTCGAGGTCACCTCCGTCGACGGGCCCGAGGTGCACACCCGCGTCGTCGTCCCCGGTCCGGTCAGCGACAACAAGGGCCTCAACCTCCCGGGCGTCGCCGTGTCCGTGCCGGCGCTGTCGGAGAAGGACCGCGAGGACCTCCGCTTCGCGCTGCACCTCGGCGTCGACCTGGTCGCGCTGTCGTTCGTCCGCGACGCCGCCGACGCCGAGGAGGTGCGCGCGATCATGCGCGAGGAGGGCATCCACCGGCCCGTCGTCGCCAAGATCGAGAAGCCCCAGGCCGTCGCCAACCTCGCCGAGGTCATCGACGCCTTCGACGCCTTCATGGTCGCCCGCGGCGACCTCGGCGTGGAGTGCCCGCTCGAGGACGTGCCCTTCCTGCAGAAGCAGGTCATCGACGCCGCCCGCCGCGACAGCAAGCCGGTCATCGTCGCGACCCAGATGCTCGAGTCGATGATCTCCGCGCCCAGCCCGACCCGCGCCGAGGCCTCCGACGTCGCCAACGCCGTCCTCGACGGCGCCGACGCCGTGATGCTGTCCGGCGAGACCAGCGTCGGCGCCTGGCCCGTCGAGGCCGTGCGCACGATGGCGCGGATCATCGAGTCCACCGAGGACAACGGACTCGACCGGATGGCGCCGATCGACTGGCAGCCGCGCACCAACGGAGGCGTCATCGCCAAGGCCGCCGTCGAGGTCGCCGATCGCCTCGGCGCCCGCTGCCTGGTCGCCTTCACCACCTCTGGCGACACCGCCCGCCGCCTGGCCCGCCACCGCTCCCCGGTGCCGGTCCTCGCCTTCACGCCGATCCCGCTGGTCCGCGACCAGCTCGGCCTGACCTGGGGCGTGCAGACCCACGTCGTCGAGCACGCCGACCACACCGACGAGATGATCCGCCAGGTGGACCGGGCGCTGATCGCGAGCGGCGCCGTCGAGCGCGGCGACCTCGTCGTGATCATCGCCGGTACGCCGCCCGGCACCCCGGGGTCGACGAACACGTTGAAGGTGCACCGGCTGGGCGACGCGGTCGACGTCGACTGACAGGCCGCTCCCTCGGCTTCACGCGAGCCCGGGAGGGGTTGTCGTCACTGGGGGCGCGATCGGTGGTCGAGGAGGTCGCGCAGCGACCCGGTGGTCGAGGAGGTCGCGCAGCGACCGTCACGAGACCCCCTGCTCTGGTGCACCTGCTGTGCCCTGCGGTTGGTCGGCGGTCGGGTCTTCAAGCGCAGCGACGAGGACGGCGGGCAGGTAGCTGGGTTCGGTTGTCGGGTGCGGTCCGGCGGCCTCGTCGAGTCACTCCTTGCGCCAGTTGTCGTCCACAAGGCCCGGTGGGAGCGTGGTTGTTCACAGGCGGGTTCCGGGCCGGCTGGTTGTGTCGGCACCCCGTGATCCAATACACGTATGGCCACTCGGGACCGACGCCACCAGCTCGCGGACATGTCCGCCGATGCGGTGCTGTCCTTCGCCGAGCAGCGCCACGCAGTCCGGCTCGACGCCGAACGCGACATCCTGGAAGCGGCCTACCAGTGGGCCGTCCTGCACTCACCGGACGCGCTTCCTCCTGCTGACAAGCGTGGTCGGGAGCGGGCCAAGCCCGCCGGCGCAGCCGGTACGCCGCGGATCACCGAGCACGCCGCCGCAACCTTCGGCGCCCGGATCCAGACCAGCCCGTACGGCGCGAAACG
The DNA here is from genome assembly GCF_057586415.1 of Nocardioides sp. SRI_004. Classification (NCBI taxonomy): domain Bacteria; kingdom Bacillati; phylum Actinomycetota; class Actinomycetes; order Propionibacteriales; family Nocardioidaceae; genus Nocardioides; species Nocardioides sp. SRI_004. The sequence continues at coordinate 96,152 of NZ_JBYCZV010000015.1, read as the reverse complement.
GCTGATCGCCGACGCCGTCGACCTCGTTCACCGGCTCCCGAAGCTCTGGGCCGGCGTGAAAGCCGGCCAGGTGCGCTCCACCCACGCCCGGCATGTCGCCGACGCCACCCGCGAACTCACCGCGGACGAGGCCGCCTGGGTCGACGCCGAGGTCGTCGAGATCGCCGACGGCCGCCTGGCCTGGGCCCGGTTCGAGGCCGTGGTCGAGGGCAAGGTCGCCGCAGCCTCCCCCGAGCTCGCGAAGGCGAAGGAGGAAGCGGCAGCGAAGGACACCTTCATCCGCCGCTCCCGCGTCGACAAGCACGGCATCATGACGATGACCATCCGCAACCACGCCGCCGTGATCCTCGGCTCCGAGGCCGGCATCGACGCCACCGCCGACGGGCTGAAGGACCAGATGCCCGACGCCACCAAGACCGAACGACGCCTGGCGGCGTTCGCACTGCTGACCAACCCTGAGGCCCACGTCGATCTCTCGGTCGGGCCGGTGAAGCCGAAGGTCCTGATCCGGCTGCACTGCACCCCCGACTCGGCCATCGCCCGGATGGAGGGCCACGGCCCCCTGACGATCGAGTACGTCCGCCACCTGGTCGCCCACTTCGCTAGCCAGGTCAAGGTCCAGCCGGTCATCAATCTCAACCAGGGCGCCGCCGTCGACGCCTACGAGATCCCGCACCGGCTCCGCGAAGCGGTGCACCTGATCCACCCCGGCGACACGTTCCCCTTCGCCGCCAACACGACGAAGAACGTCGACCTCGACCACCAGATCCCCTACGCCGAGGGCGGACCGACGTCGACCGACAACCTGGGCCCCCTCACCCGCACCCACCACCGGATCAAGACCCACGCCGGCTGGCAAGTCCGACAACCCTTCCCCGGGATCGTCATCTGGCGAGACCCACACGGGGCCCACTACCTGGTCGACCAGACCGGAACACGCAAGGTCACCGCCGCCTAGAGGGCAGTCGGAGCCGTCTTCCTCGCAACGGTCCGTAGCGCGAGCGCGTCCCGGATGCGGACATCGTCGAGACCGGCGTCTCGTCGAGCAAGGTGCAGAGGAGCCGGTACCCTCCGCCGTGCTCCCACGTGCGGGTGCGGCGCACAGAGCGCCAGCTCTCCCGATCAGGGTCACGCATCGGCGACGGGCCTTCGTCGGGCCCGACGTAGTCCGGATGGGACGCGTCGATCCAGATGACAGGCGAGGTGTCGACCTGGATGTCATCGATGCGCCATGCGTGGATGAGAGGAGGCATGCCTGGCACCCGGGCAAGGACATCCATGTAGGTGAAGTGGTCGACATGGAGGGAGATCTCCCCCTGGAGCCACGAACCCGGCGGCGGCGGCTCCAGGTCATCGAGGACCATCCACTCGTCGTACGCGCGCAGGCCGAAGTCGAGGACGAACGCGTTGAGCTCACGCTCCCGCGGCGCACGGACGAGCTCGCCCGTTACGGCGTAGGTCATGCTCTGCCCGGTGTGCACGCAGGCCCGTTGACGGGCCTCGGTCACCGTGAGGCGAGCACCCCGCCGGTAGCCGAACTCGAGTGCGAACTGTCGACGCTGGCCGACCACGAAGTCGGTGTAGTTGCCGTCCTGCAGGACCCAGGAGTCCAGCCCGATCCACCACTGCGACCCCACGCTCGGCCGATTGCCGTCCTCCATTGGCCTAGCTGGTCATCATCATCGCGAGGAGCGCGAACATGCCGACGAGCACCGCACCCGCGCCGATCAGTGCCCCGACCAGGATCGACGTCGCCAGGTGGCGGTTCCGGCTCGCGACGACCACGGCGACGACGGCGGGGATCGCGAAGGGCACGAGGTACCACCAGGTCGGCCCGTCACCGCCCACCTGCAGGAGCACGACGAAGAGCGCCGCGCCGGACAGCGTGAGGGTGACGACGAAGCAGACCTTCTCGACCTCGGTCGAGTACCGCATGCCGTGACGGTACGACGGAGCACTCCTGACCGGCCGGGAAACAGCCGAACCCGAGCTCGAACTGGCAAACCCTCTCGCAACCTGTCGGCGGCGCCCGATACCCTCCCCTGCGGGAGGTCCGGATGACAGGCGGCGACGCGGAAGCGGCGGTGGTTCAGCCCGCCCTGGCGCGGATCGATGCCGCCCGCATCGCTGGAGCCCTGCTCTTCGTGGCCGGGTTGGCGACCTGGCTGGAGACCCGCGGGCTGCCCCGGCAGGGCTACCAGGTCGTGATCATCCTGTGGCTGGCGACGGTGGCGTGGGACGTGCGGCGGCCGGTGCGCGAGCACCTGGTGTTCCTGCGGGACTGGTGGCCGCCCTTCGCCGTACTGCTCCTCTACCTCTACAGCCGCGGCGTCTCGGACAACCTCGGCATCCTCAGCGTCAGCTACCAGTGGCCGATCGATGCCGACCGGTGGCTCTTCGGCGGGACCCTGCCGACGGAGTTCCTCCAGGAGCACCTCTGCGGCGTCCCGTGCCGGCAGTCCATGGCCCCCGCCTGGTACGACGTCGTGCTGACCACCGTCTACTACTCCCACTTCTTCGCGGCGCTCGCCATCGGCGCCGTGCTGTGGAAGCGCAACCGCACGGCGTGGACCGGCTACATGCGGCGCTACCTGGCGATCATGCTGCTCTCGGTCGCCGGCTACATCCTCTACCCGATGGCGCCGCCGTGGATGGCCGCGCGCGACGGGTACCTCACCAGCGACGTCGCCCGGATCACCGGGCGCGGCTGGTTCGACCTCACCGCCTCGACCCGCTCCACGACGGCGACCCACGCGACGACCGCGCAGCAGGACCTCTCGTCCATCGGCAACCAGGTCGCGGCGATGCCCTCGCTGCACTCCGCGCTCGCGATCTTCATCGCGTGGTGGGTGGTCAGCCACTTCCGCAGCCCGTGGCGCTGGACCGTGCTGCTCTACCCCGCGAGCATGCTGTTCTCGCTCGTCTACTACGCCGAGCACTATGTCGTCGACGAGATCGCCGGCGGGCTCCTCGTCGCGGTCGTGGTCGTCGGCTGGGCGCTGTGGGACCGACGGCGCAAGACGGCCCTGGCCGACGGGGAGGAGCTCAGCCCCGACCCGCGTACGGCATCCCCGTCGCAAGGATCGTCATCGCCGGCACGCTGACCCCGAGCGGCAGCCGTGCCATCGCGACCACCGCGTCGGCCACGTGCTGCGGGTCGAAGGTCGGCTCCGCGCGCACGGACCCGTCGGCCTGACGGGCACCGACCGCGATGCCGGCCGTCATCTCCGTGGCGGCGTTGCCGATGTCGACCTGCCCGGCCGCGATGTCGTGGGCGCGGCCGTCGAGCGCGAGGGCCTTCGTCAGCCCGGTGATCGCGTGCTTCGAGGTCGTGTACGCCGCACTGCCGGGGCGCGGCACGTGCGCGGAGATCGAGCCGTTGTTGATGATCCGCCCACCGCGAGGCTGTTGCCGCTTCATCTGCGCGAAGGCGGCCCGGGCGCAGAGGAAGGAGCCGGTGACGTTGACCGCCAGGGTCGCCGCGAAGTCCTCGACGGCGAGCTCGTCGACGTCCCCCGACGGCCCGAAGGTGCCGGCGTTGTTGACCAGTAGGTCCACGCGCCCCCAGGCCTCGACGACCGCCGCGAAGGCGGCGTCGACCTGGGCGGTGTCGGCGACGTCGGTGGGCAGCACCAGCGCCGACCCGCCCGACCCCAGCGCGGACGCCGTGCCCTCGAGCGAGTCGCGGGTGCGGCCGAGCAGCGCAACGTCGTACCCGGCCTCGCCGAGGGCGACGGCGATCACCCGGCCCAGGCCGGAGCCGGCCCCGGTGACGACGGCGACCGGCATCAGACGAGCACCCCCGGTCGACCGTCAGACGAACTGGCGCGAGAGCACCGCGTGGCGGTTGACGTCCTTGTAGAGCAGGTAGCGGAAGCGTCCCGGGCCGCCCGCGTAGCAGGCCTGCGGGCAGAAGGCGCGCAGCCACATGAAGTCACCCTCCTGCACCTCCACCCAGTCCTTGTTGAGCAGGTAGACGGCCTTGCCCTCGAGCACGTAGAGGCCGTGCTCCATGACGTGCGTCTCCGGGAACGGGATCGCGCCGCCGGGCTCGAAGCTGACGATGTTGACGTGCATGTCGTGGCGCACGTCGCCCGGGTCGACGAAGCGCTGCGTGCGCCAGGCGCCGTTGGTGCCCGGCATCTCGCCCCCGGGTACGTCGACCTCGTTGGTCACGAACGCCTCGGGCACGTCGATGCCGTCGACGCGCTGGTAGGCCTTGCGGATCCAGTGGAAGCGGGCGACCTGGTCGCTGGTGTTGTGCAGCGTCCACGCCGAGCCGGGCGGCAGGAAGGCGTAGCCGCCGGGCGCGAGCTCGTGCTTCTCGCCCTCGATCGCCAGCGTCAGCGCACCCTCGACGACGAAGAGCACGCCCTCGGCGCCCGGGTCGAGCTCCGGCCTGTCGCTGCCGCCGCCGGGCGAGACCTCGACGATGTACTGCGAGAAGGTCTCCGCGAAGCCGGACAGCGGCCGGGCGATCACCCACAGCCGGGTGCCCTCCCAGAAGGGCAGGTTGCTGGTGACGATGTCGCGCATCGTCCCGCGCGGGAGGACGGCGTAGGCCTCGGTGAAGACGGCGCGGTCGGTGGTCAGCTCACGCTGGTCCGGGTGGCCGCCGGTCGGTGCGTAGTAGCGGGGCTGGTCGGTCACGATCAGGCTCCTCCTCGGGTCAGCAGCCGGCCCTTCGGGGCGGCGTCGATGTCGATCCTCTCGCCACGCAGCCACGTCGAGCGGACGACGCCCGCGAGCGGCCGGCCGTGGTACGGCGTGACTGCGTTCTTGTGGTGCAGCTTGGCGACGTCGACCACGAAGGCGTCGTCGGGGGCGAAGACGCAGAAGTCGGCGTCGTACCCGAGGTCGATGCGGCCCTTGCCGCGCAGCCCGGCCTGGACGGCCGGCGCCTGGGACATCCACCGGGCGATGTCGACGAGGGTGAAGCCGCGGCGGCGCGCCTCGGTCCACACGGCGGAGAGGCCGAGCTGGAGGGAGGAGATGCCACCCCACGCGACACCGAAGTCGCCGGTGTCGAAGCACTTCAGGTCGGGCGTCGACGGCGAGTGGTCGGAGACGACGAGGTCGATGACGCCGTCGCGCAGGCCCTGCCACAGCAGCTCGCGGTTGGCGGCCTCGCGGATCGGCGGGCAGCACTTGTACTGCGTCGCGCCGTCGGGGATCTCCTCGGCCGAGAAGGTCAGGTAGTGCGGGCAGGTCTCGGCGGTGATCTTCACGCCGTCGCGGCGGGCCGAGGCGAGCATCGCGAGCACGTCGGAGCTGGAGACGTGGAGGATGTGGACCCGGCAGCCGGTCCAGCGCGCGAGCTCGATGACCTGTGCGACGGCGAGGTTCTCGGCGCCGCGCGGGCGGCTGTGCAGGAAGTCCTCGTAGGTCTCGCCGTGCGGGTCGGGCGCGCGCTCGATGGCGTGCGTGTCCTCGGCGTGCACGATCATCAGCCCATCGAAGGACTGGATCTCGCGCATCGCCTCCTCGAGCTGCTCGGGGTCGAGGTGCGGGAACTCGTCGACGCCCGAGTGCAACAGGAAGCACTTGAAGCCGAAGACACCGGCGTCGTGCAGCGCGCGCAGCTCCGGAACGTTGCCCGGGATCGCGCCGCCCCAGAAACCGACGTCGACGAAGGCCTGGCTCTCCGCGGTCTTCCGCTTCAGCTCCAGGGCCGGTACGTCGCAGGTCGGCGGGATGCTGTTGAGCGGCATGTCGACGATCGTCGTGACGCCGCCGGCGGCCGCGGCCCGGGTGGCGGACGAGAAGCCCTCCCACTCGGTGCGGCCGGGGTCGTTGACGTGCACGTGCGAGTCGACGACGCCGGGCATGAGCACCTCGTCGGGGCCGAGCTCGAGCACCTCGGGCGCGTCCAGGTCGGAGGTGATCGGCTCGATCGCGACGATCTTGCCGTCGCGCACGCCGATGCAGCGTGCGACCTCACCGTGCCGGGCCACCACCCGCTGCGCGCGGATCACCAGGTCCAGGTCGCGACCCACGTCCTCACCTCCGGACTCGTCATTCCGCATCATGGAAAGCCATTTCTGTTGTGAGAAAAGTTACGCCGGTCATTGCGCGCCGGTCAAGGCTGGTTCCACGACCGGCGTGCGCTGGCGCCCCAGGCCCTGGACCTCAGCCTCCACGACCTGCCCCTCCCGGAGGAAGGGCCGCGGCTCGGGCCGTCCGGCGGCGACGCCGCCGGGCGTGCCCGTCAGCAGCAGGTCGCCGGGCTCGAGGGTCATCAGGGTGCTCACGTAGGCGAGCAGGGCGCCCACGCCGTGGGCCATCCGGGCGGTCGAGCCGCACTGCCGGCGCTCGCCGTCGACCCACAGCTCCAGGCTGAGCGCCTGCGGGTCCGCGACCTCGTCGGGGGTCACCAGCCAGGGACCGATCGGCGTGAACGTGTCCGCACACTTGCCCTTCGCCCAGGTCGGGCCGGCCGCGATCCGCGAGCGCTCGCTGAGGTCGTCGGCGGTCAGGTAGCCACCGACCGCGGCAAGGGCCTCCTCGACGGAGGCGCACCGGGTCAGCCGCCGGCCGACCACGACGCCGAGCTCGACCTCGTGGTCGCTCGTCGTCGAGCCGGGCGGCAGCTCGACCGGGTCGTACGGACCGGAGACGGAGGTCGACGGCTTGAGGAAGACCACCGGCTCGTCGGGGATCTGCGCCCCGGCCTCCTCCGCGTGGTCCTCGTAGTTGAGCCCGATGCCGATGACCTTGCCGGGCCGCGCGACGGGGGGCCCGATCCGGGTCCCGTCCGGGACCAGCGGCAGCACGCCCGCCGCCAGCGCCTCCCGTACGACGCGCAGCCGCACCGGGTCGCCGAGCAGGTCGCCGTCGATCTCGGGCACGACCGGCGACAGGTCACGCAGCACGCCGTCGGCGTCGAGGCCCGCGGGCCGCTCACGGCCGGGCGGGCCCACTCGGAGCAGCTTCATGCGTTCTCCTTGGTCCGGAGGGCCGGGACGAGGTGCTCGGCGGCGATGCGCTCGCCGAGCTGGTGGAGCAGGGGGATGCCGTCGGTCAGGCAGCGCTGCAGGTCGGGCTCGATGTTCGCGAGCGCGTAGGCCGCCTCGATGCCCGCCGCGCGCATCCGGGCCGGGTCGAGCCGGTTGACCCCGCAGACGGCGACCACGGGCACGCCGGCCCGCCCGGCCGCGGCCGCGACACCCGCGGGCGCCTTGCCGTGCAGGGTCTGCTCGTCCAGGGCGCCCTCGCCGGTGACGACGAGGTCGGCCCCGGTGAGCAGGTTCTCGAAGCCCACCAGGTCGAGCACGAGCTCGATCCCGGAGCGCAGCTCGGCGCCGAGCACCGCGAGCGCCGCGAAGCCGACGCCGCCGGCCGCGCCGGCACCCGGGTGGTCGCGGACGTCGGCCCCGGTGGCAGTCGCCAGCAGGTCGGCCCAGTGGCCGAGAGAGGCGTCGAGGCGTCGTACGTCGTCGGGGGTGGCGCCCTTCTGCGGCCCGTAGACCGCGGCGGCGCCGCGGGGACCGGTGAGCGGGTTGTCGACGTCGCAGGCCACGGTGACGACCACGCCGGCGATCCGGCGGCGCACGTCGTCGAGCTCGACCCGCGCCACCTCGTGGAGGGACCCGCCGCCGTCGGCGACGTCCGCACCATCCGCATCGAGCAGCCGCGCGCCGAGTCCGCGCAGCAGGCCGGCCCCGCCGTCCGTGCTCGCGCTGCCGCCGATGCCGAGCACGACCTCGCGGCAGCCCGCGTCGACCGCGGCGGCCAGCGCCTCGCCGGCGCCGCGGCTGGAGGCCCGCAACGGGTCCGGGTCGCCGGGCAGGCGCACCAGGCCGGCGGCGTCGGCCAGCTCGACGACCGCGAGGTCGCCGCGGCGGGCGTACGACGTGCGGACCGGCTCGCCCGTCGGACCGGTGACGGTGACGGGCACCAGCGCGAAGCCCGCGGCCTCCGCCGCGGCGAGGGTCCCGTCGCCGCCGTCGGCGACCGGGGCCGCGTCGACGACGGCGTCGGGGAGGACGCGTCGTACACCCGCGCCCACCGCCGCCGCGACCTCGGCGGCGGTGAGCGATCCCTTGAACTTGTCGGAGGCGACCAGCACGCGCGGCTGCACGGGGACTCCGCTCAGTCCAGCGGGACCAGCGCGGTCGGGGCGTGCTCGCCGCGCTCGGCGAGGTCCTCGAACTCGACGACGCCGTCGATCTCCAGGCCCATCGACACGTTGGTGACGCGCTCGAGGATCACCTCGACCAGGACGGGGACGCGGTACTCCGCCATCAGCGCCTTGGCCTTCTCGAAGGCCGCGCCGAGGTCGGCCGGGTCGGTGACCCGCAGCGCCTTGCACCCCAAGCCCTCGGCCACCTTGAGGTGGTCGACGCCGTAGCCGTTGACCTCGGGGCTGTTGACGTTGTCGAAGGACAGCTGCACGCAGTAGTCCATCTCGAACCCGCGCTGGGCCTGGCGGATCAGGCCGAGATAGGAGTTGTTCACGACGACGTGGATGTAGGGGATGTTGAACTGGGCACCCACCGCCAGCTCCTCGACGAGGAACTGGAAGTCGTAGTCGCCCGACAGCGCGACGACCTGGCCCTCGGGGTCGGCGGTCGCGACGCCCAGCGCGGCGGGCAGGGTCCAGCCCAGCGGGCCGGCCTGGCCGGCGTTGATCCAGTGCCGCGGCTTGTAGACGTGCAGCAGCTGGGCCGCCTGGATCTGCGAGAGCCCGATGGTCGTGACGTAGCGGGTGCCGGCACCGAACGCGCGGTTCATCTCCTCGTACACGCGCTGCGGCTTGATCGGGATGTCGTCGAAGTGCGTCTTGCGCTGCAGCGTGCGCTTGCGCTCGGCGCAGTCCTCGGCCCAGTCGGAACGGTCCGCCATCGAGCCGGCCGCGGCGCGCTCGCGGGCGACCTCGACGAGCACCTCGAGCGCGGCCTTCGCGTCGGACACGATGCTGTAGTCGGGCGCGAAGACACGGCCGATCTGGGTCGGCTCGATGTCGATGTGCACGAAGGTGCGGCCCTTCGTGTACGTCTCGACGGACCCGGTGTGGCGGTTGGCCCACCGGTTGCCGATGCCCAGGACGAAGTCGCTCGCGAGCATGGTGGCGTTGCCGTAGCGGTGCGACGTCTGCAGGCCGACCATGCCGGCGTTGAGCGGGTGGTCGTCCGGGATGGTGCCCCAGCCCATCAGGGTCGGCACGACGGGGACGCCCGTGACGTCGGCGAGCTCGACGAGCAGGTCGGCGGCGTCGGCGTTGACGATGCCACCACCGGCGACGATCAGCGGCCGCTCGGACGCGGCGAGCAGGTCGAGCGCCTTCTCCGCCTGCGCCCGGCTGGCGGCCGGCCTCGAGACCGGCAGCGGCTCGTAGGTGTCGATGTCGAACTCGATCTCGGTCTGCTGGACGTCGATCGGCAGGTCGATCAGGACCGGGCCGGGGCGGCCCTCGCGCATCAGCTGGAAGGCCTTCTGGAAGGTGCCCGGGACCTGGGCGGGCTCCATCACGGTGACCGCCATCTTGGTCAGCGGCCGGGCGATGGAGGCGATGTCGACCGCCTGGAAGTCCTCCTTGTGCAGCTTCGCGACCGGCGCCTGGCCGGTGATGCACAGGATCGGGATCGAGTCGGCGGACGCCGAGTAGAGACCGGTGACCATGTCGGTGCCGGCCGGGCCCGACGTACCGATGCAGACACCGATGTTGCCGGCCTTCGCCCGCGTATAGCCCTCGGCCATGTGCGAGGCCGCCTCGACGTGGCGGGCGAGCACGTGCTTGAGCCCGCCGTGCTTGCGCATCGCGCTGTAGAAGGGGTTGATCGCGGCACCCGGCAGTCCGAAGAGCTGCGTGGCGCCCTCCTTCTCCAGGATCAGGACGGCGGCGTCGACCGCGCGCATGCGTGCCATGTCAGTTCTCCCCGTTCTCGGAGGTGCGGCCGCTGAGGCGCTCGACGCCCCGCAGCAGGCCGGAGTGGTCCAGGCCGCCGTCGCCGTTGGCCCTCGCGCTCGCCATCAGCTGGGCGACCAGCGCGCCGAGCGGAGCGACGACGCCCGCCTCGCGGGCGGCGGCGGTGACGATGCCGAGGTCCTTGTGGTGGAGCTCGATGCGGAAGCCCGGCTGGAAGGAGCGGGTCAGCATGTTCTCCTTCTTCTGGTTGAGCACGGCCGAGCCGGCGAGGCCGCCGCCCAGGACCTCGAGGGCGGCCTTCGTGTCGACGCCGTAGGCCTCGAGGAAGACGACGGCCTCGGCGAGCGCCTGGATGTTGGCGGCGACGATGAGCTGGTTGGCGGCCTTCACGGTCTGGCCGGCACCACTCGGGCCGACGTGGACGACGGTCTTGCCGACCACGTCGAAGACCTCGCGGGCAGCCTCGAAGTCGTCGGCCGACCCGCCGACCATGATCGACAGCGCGGCGTTGCGGGCGCCGGCCTCACCGCCCGAGACGGGGGCGTCGAGGAGGCGGAAGCCCTTGGCCGCCGCCTGCTCGGCGAGCGCGGCGGTGACATCGGGACGGATGCTGGAGAAGTCGATGACCAGCGCACCGGGAGCGGCGCTCTCGAAGACACCGCCCTCACCGGCGAGGACGGCCTCGACGTCCGGGGAGTCCGGCACCATCACGCAGACGACGTCGGCGCCCTGGACGGCGTCGGCGATCGAGTCGGCGGCGCGGCCGCCCGCCTCGACGAGCGGCTGAGCCTTGTCCGGGGTGCGGTTGTAGCCGGCGACCGAGTGGCCGGCGTTGGCGAGGTGGACAGCCATCGGGCTGCCCATGATGCCGAGGCCGATGAAGGCGATCTTGCTCATGGGAAGAGGTCCTCTCCTGAGGTGGTCAGCGGGTGGTGGCGGTGGCGGCGCGGCGCTCGCGCGGGAGCCACGCGAAGCTGTCGGCGGACGTCGTGGCGGGCTTGTACTCGAGGCCGACCCAGCCGTCGTACCCGACGGCCTCGAGGGCGGCGAGCTGGCGCTCGAGCGGGAGGCTGCCGGTGCCGGGCTCGTTGCGGCCGGGGGCGTCGGCGATCTGCACGTGGGCGACCCGGGCGGCGTGCTGGGCGATCACCGCGTCGACGTCGTCGCCGTTGACGGCCAGGTGGTAGAGGTCGGCCAGGAGGCCGATGTTCTCCTCGCCGGCTCCCGCGACGACGGCCCGGGCGATCACGGCCAGGGCGTCGGCCGCAGTCAGCAGCGGGTAGCGCTCGGCGCCACTCACCGGCTCGACCAGGACGGTGCCGCCGATCCGGGCGGCGGCTCGGGCGGCCAGGGCGAGGCTCTCCGCACCCAGCTCGTCCTGCGCCTCCGGGGCGACGCCCTCGAGCCGGTTGCCGTAGAGCGCGTTGAAGGCGGTGCAGCCGAGCCGCTCGCCGATGCCGACGGTGACGTCGACGTTGTCGCGGAACTCGGCCGACCGGGCCGGCCAGGACACGAGGCCGCGGTCACCGGCGGGCATGTCGCCGGCGAAGAAGTTGAGGCCGACGAGCTGGACGCCGGCGTCCCGGACGGCCGCGACGAAGGCGTCGACGTCCTTGTCGGCCGGCACGGCCTCGGCGAACGGCCACCAGAACTCGACGGCGTCGAAGCCGGCCGCCTTGACGGCCGCGGGGCGCTCGAGGAGGGGCAGCTCGGTGAACAGGATCGAGCAGTTCACCTCGTACCGGAGCTGGTGCGTCATCTCTCGTCCTTCCGTAATGCGGAATCTATTTTCTGATACACGGAATGTTACGGACGTGATCGCGATCACGTCAACCCCCGCAGGACGAAAAGAACCCCGCCCCCGCCGGGAGTCCGGCGAGGGCGGGGCAGCAGGGCGGATCAGCGTGCCGCCGGCACGGGCGCCCTCTCCTCGTTGCACCGGGAGGCGCCGGCGACGTCCATCGCCCGAGCGATGAAGTAGTACGCCGTGAAGCCGATGCCGCAGCCGATGAACCAGCTGTAGTTGGTGATCCAGTCGATCGGCGACGACCCGTCGCCCATGAGGCCCCAGAGCTTCGGCACGACCACCGAGCCGAGCGAGAAGGCACCGGCGATGAGCAGCGCGTAGACGGCGGCGAAGTTGGTGCCCCGGGTGTACCAGTACTCGCCGTCCTCCTCCATGGTGAACAGCTCGTCGACGGTGATCCTCTGGTTGCGGACCTGGTAGTAGTCGGCGATCAGGATGCCGAACAGCGGGCCGATCAGGGCGCCGAGGATGCCGAGGGTCCAGAAGATCGCCTCGTCGTTGTTGTACCAGTTCCAGGGGGTCAGGATCACCGAGCCGACCGCCGCGATCATGCCGCCCATCCGCCAGCTGATCCGCTGCGGGCTGACGTGGGAGAAGTCGAACGCCGGGCTGATGAAGTTCGCCACGATGTTGATGCCGATGGTGGCGATCACGAAGGTGGCGCCGCCGAGGACGATCGCGAAGGTGTTGTCGAGCTTCTCGACCGTGACGATCGGGTCGGTGATCAGCTCGCCGTACAGCGGGACGGTGGCGGCGGCGGTGAGCACGGTCAGCAGCGAGAAGACGATGAAGTTGATCGGCAGGCCGAGGAAGTTGCCGCGCTTCACCTTCTCGAACGAGCTGGCGTAGCGGGAGAAGTCACCGAAGTTGAGCATCGGGCCGGAGAAGTACGACACCACCGCGGCGACCGCGCCGAACATCGCCCACACCAGGGCCCAGCCGCTGAGGTGCGCCTCGGACAGGTTCAGGTCGATGTCGAAGTCGACCTTGAACAGCATGTAGACGCACATCACGAGCATCACGGCGTAGACGGCCGGGCCGGCGAAGTCGACGAAGCGCTTGATCATCTCCATGCCGCGCCAGAACAGCAGCGCCTGCAGCACCCAGAGGATCGCGTAGCTGAGATAGCCCAGCAGGGACAGGCCGAGGAACTCGTGCTCCGTCAGCGGCCGCGCGAACCCGGGCCACAGCTTGAGGAAGACGATGTTGAGCGACTGCGCGGCGAGGAAGGTCTGGACGCCGTACCAGGCGACGGCGATCAGGCCGCGGATGATGGCCGGGATGTTCGCCCCGAGCACGCCGAAGGACGCTCGGCAGGTCACGGGATAGGGAACGCCCGCGATCTGGCTCGGCTTCGCGACCAGGTTGCAGAAGAACTGGACGATCACGATGCCGACGATCAGGCAGACGAAGACCTGCCAGGCCGTCAGCCCGATCGCGAACAGGGCGCCCATCGTGACGTAGCCGCCGACGCTGTGCACGTCGGACATCCAGAAGGCGAAGATGTTGTAGGAGCCCCAGGTCTGCTTCTTCAGCGGGGCGAGGTCCTCGTTGGTCAGGCGCGGGTGGTAGTCCCGCTTGATGACACTCTCGCCGGCCGGGTGGTCGGTGGCGTCGTGGTTCATGTCTCTCCTCGGGTGGGGTGCCGGATCTCGGGAGGATCAGGGCTTCAGGGGCCAGCCGGTCAGCGGCTTCGGGCGCGGTGGGGCGTAGGTGCGGACCTTGCTGGTGCGCAGGCCGAGGGCGATCAGGCTCTCGGCGAGCTGGACGGCTGCGGCGACGCCGTCGACCACCGGGACCCCGGTGGCGGCGCGCACCGCCTCGTCGAGGCCGGCCATGCCGCCGCAGCCGAGGCAGATGACCTCGGCCTTGTCGTCCTGGACGGCCAGCTGGGCCTCCGCGACGATCGCCTTCACGGCCCGCTCCGGGTCCTCGTCGAGCTCGAGGACGGAGAGGCCGCTGGATCGCACGGAGGCGCACCTCCGGTCGAGGCCGGCGAGCATGAGCCGGTCCTCGATCAGGGGGACGGCGCGGTCGAGGGTGGTGACCACGGAGTACTTGTGACCGAGCAGCGAGGCCACGTGGCCGGCCGCCTCGGTGATGTCGACGACCGGTACGTCGAGGAGCTCCTGCAGGCCCTCGCGGCCGTGCTCTCCGAAGCCGGCCTGGACCACGGCGTCGTACGGGCCGTCGTACGCGACGACCTCGTTCATCACGGCCAGCGCCGCGAAGTAGCTCTCGAAGTTGCCCTCGCAGGACGCGGGGCCGACGCGCGGGGTGAGCGCGACGATCTCGGTGCCGGGACGCGCCGCCGCACGGGCGGAGGCGGCGATCGCGTCCGTCATCGTCGCGGTGGTGTTGACGTTGACCACGAGGATCGTCGGCATCGCGGGCCCTTTCCGGTGATTGATTCCGTATCGTGGAAGTCGGTTTCCGACTACAGGAAGTGTGGTCCGGGTCACACAGAAGTGTCAAGAGACCTGCCGCGGAAGGCGTCGCGCGTTGTACCTTCCTCCAAGAACCAGGCCGGCGAGGGGGTGGAGCGGTGCTGCTGGCGGAGCTGCTGGAGACACCCGGCCTCGGGCTGCGGGTGCTGCACGCGCCACCCGGCTCGCTGGAGCGGCCGGTCGGGCGCACGATCACCATCGACCTGCTCGAGCCGGGGCGCTTCCTGACCGGGGGCGAGCTCGTGCTGACCGGCCTGGTGTGGCGACGCGGCCCGGAGGACAGCGAGACCTTCGTGGCCTCGATCGCGTCCCGCGGCGCGGCCAGCCTGCTGGCCGGAGCCGCGCTGCTCGGCGGCATCCCCGACGACCTCGTCGAGGCCTGCCGGCGCCACGACCTGGCCCTGGTCGAGGTGCCGGTCGACGTCCCCTTCGCCGACATCACCGAGCACGTCGCCGCCGCGGGCGCAGCCGGTGCGAGCGCACGCCTGTCGGCCAGCCTGGTCCGCCAGCGGCAGCTGCTCTCGGCCATCGCGTCCGGCCGCAGCCTCGACGAGCTGGCCGCCCGCGTCTCGGCCGAGGTCGGCCACCCGTGCCGCGTGCTGACCGCCAGCGGCCGCCACGTCGTGCCCGGTCCCGGCGAGCTGGAGGCAGCCACCGTCGACGCCCTGACCCGCTGCTTCCTCACCGCCGACCTGCTGCCGGCCGTCGCCGAGTCAGCCGGTACGACGTACTCCCTGCTCTCCGTTGGATCGGGGCTCGCCGACCGGCTCACCGGCTGGGCCCTGGTGGTCGAGGGCGACCACCGCACCTGGCCGCAGGACGACCTCGACGCGATCCACGAGCTCGGCGCGATCGCCGCGCTGGACCGGTCGCGACGCGACGAGGGGCTGCGGGTGCTGCGACCGCTGGCGGCCGAGACCCTGGCGCAGGTGGAGGCCGGCGCGACGCCCACCGAGCTCGCGACGCGCCTGCGCCAGACCGGCCTCCACCCCGACCGTCCCCTCGTTCTCGCCGTCGCCGAGCTCGCGGGCGGCGGGTCCGCCGAGGTGGCCGCCGCCGTGCTGGAGGACGTCGCCCTCGGCGTCGGCGCCTCGGTGGTGGCGTCTGCGCGCGACGGCAGCGTGGTCGCCTTCCTGCCCGCCGGCCCCGGCCTGACCGAGCAGCTGCGCCGCTCGCTCACGCGGCTGGCGCCGGGCCTCCACCGCGGCTCGCTGTCGGTCGGGCTCAGCGGCGAGAGCGGTCTCGAGGCGCTGGCCGGCGCGCTCGAGGAGGCCCGCTTCGCGCACCGCGTCGCGCGCTCCGGGGGCGGTGCGGTCGCCCTGGTCGGCTCCGAGGAGGTCACCTCGCACGTGCTCCTCCTCGCCACGGTCCCCGACGACGTACGCCGCACCTACGCGCAGCGGGTGCTGGGCCAGGTGCTCGACCACGACCAGCGCGGCGGGGGCGAGCTGGTGGCGACGCTCGCGGAGTTCCTGGCGTGCTCGGGCTCGTGGACCCGGACGGCGGAGTCGCTCCACCTCCACGTGAACACGGTGCGCTACCGGATCGCCCGGGTCGAGGAGCTGACCGGTCGCGACCTGTCGACGTTGGAGGACCGGGTCGACGTCTTCCTGGCGCTGAAGTCGCTCTGACCTTGGAGGATCGCACAAGGCGATCGGGACGGACGGTCCCATCTTCGGAGGATCGGCGGGTGCCCCGGTGCCACCTTCCGGAGTGATGCTGTGTCGCGGATCACGGTGAGGGCCCGCCCCCGTGCGCCCCGAGAAAGGTCTGAGGCCATGAAGGTGTCGAAGAAGAAGGCTCCCCAGCCGGGTCGAGCCGCCGTCCACCCGGTCGACGAGGTGCTCCCCGCGGGCAGGCTCGCGGTCTACGGCATGCAGCACGTGCTCGCGTTCTACGCCGGCGCGGTGATCGTGCCGATCCTGCTCGCGAACTCGATCGGGCTCAGCACGGACCAGCTGGTCCACCTCATCAACGCCGACCTCTTCACGTGCGGTATCGCCTCGATCATCCAGTCGGTCGGCTTCTGGAAGGTGGGGGTCCGGCTGCCGCTGCTCCAGGGCGTCACGTTCACGGCCGTGTCACCGATGATCGCGATCGGCCTCGCCGCCGGCGGCGGCACCGACGGCCTGCTCGTGATCTACGGCGCCGTCATCGTGGCCGGCCTCGCGACCTTCTTCATCGCGCCCTTCTTCAGCCGCCTGATCCGGTTCTTCCCGCCGGTCGTCACCGGCTCGGTGATCACCATCATCGGCATCGCGCTGCTGCCCGTCGCGGCCGCGGACGCCACCGGCGGCGCCGGCCCGACGTCCGACCCGACCAGCGGTCGCAACATGGCCTACGCGCTCGGCACCCTCGCGCTGATCGTCGTGATCCAGCGCGTGTTCAAGGGCTTCATGGCCACCGTCGCGGTGCTCGTCGGCCTGGTCGTCGGCACCCTCGTGGCCTGGGCGCTGGGCGACGCGCACTTCGGCGCGGTCAGTGACTCCGGCTGGGTCGGCGTGACGACGCCCTTCCACTTCGGCTGGCCGCAGTTCTCCTTCGCCGCCATCGTCTCGATGATCGTGGTCATGCTGATCACGGCGGTCGAGACCACCGGCGACGTGTTCGCGACCGGTGAGATCGTCGAGAAGCGGGTCGGCCGCGAGGACATCGCCCGCGCCCTGCGCGCCGACGGCCTCGCCACCACGCTCGGCGGCACCCTGAACTCCTTCCCCTACACCTGCTTCGCCGAGAACGTCGGCCTGGTCCGGCTCACCCAGGTCAAGAGCCGCTGGGTCGTCGCGACGGCCGGCCTGATCATGGTCCTGCTCGGCCTGCTGCCGAAGGCCGGCGCCATCGTCGCCGGCATCCCGCACCCGGTGCTGGGCGGCGCCGCGCTCGCCATGTTCGCCACCGTGGCCGTCGTCGGCTTCCAGACGCTGACGAAGGTCGACTTCCACGACCACCGCAATGTCGTCATCGTCGCCACCAGCGTCGGCCTCGCGATGTACGTCACCGCGCAGCCCCAGGTCTCCCAGGCCGTCCCGGACTGGGCCGAGATCATCTTCGGCAGCGGCATCACCCTCGGCAGCCTCACCGCGATCGTGCTCAACATCGTCTTCCACCACGTCGGCAAGGACTTCGGCCCCGCCGTGGCCGGGATGCCCGGCGACACGATCCGCCTCGACCAGGTCAACGAGATGGGCCGCGC
The DNA here is from genome assembly GCF_057586415.1 of Nocardioides sp. SRI_004. Taxonomy (NCBI): domain Bacteria; kingdom Bacillati; phylum Actinomycetota; class Actinomycetes; order Propionibacteriales; family Nocardioidaceae; genus Nocardioides; species Nocardioides sp. SRI_004. Next base: position 78,837 of record NZ_JBYCZV010000015.1, on the reverse strand, counting down.
CGAGTTCGTCGAGACCTTCGCCGGCCTCTTCCAGGGCCCGCGCTGGATGGTCGAGCGGGCCTGGGACCAGCGCCCCTTCGCCGACACCCACGCGCTGCGCCGCGCCTTCCAGGAGGCCCTGTTCAGCGGCTCGCCGGAGGAGCAGCGCGAGCTGATCGAGGCCTACCCCGAGCTCGGCTCGCGGCTGGTGTCGGAGGGGATCGTGGGCGAGGAGTCGCTGCGCGACCAGTCCTCGCGGGGCCTCACCCACCTGGCCGAGCCGGACCAGGAGGCGCTGACCTCCCTCACCGACGCCTACCGCGAGCGCTTCGGCTTCCCGCTGGTGATCTCGGTGCGCGACGCGAGCTCTCTCGACCGAATCCTCGCCGAAGGCCGCGAGCGGCTGGGAAACTGTGAGCGGCAGGAGCACGCCGCGGCCCTGATCGAGATCGCCAAGATCGCCGGCCACCGCTTCGACGACTTCCTCCGCGAGGCCAACCCGATCCACAGCGCACGCACCCGCACCCCCTGGAGCAGCCAGCGATGAGCCAGCCCATCCCGTGTACGGCGAGCATCACCGTCAACGGCGACGAGGTGCCGCTCGACGGCATCGCCGCCCACACCACGACGCTCGACTGGCTGCGCGGCCGCGGCCTCACCGGCGCGAAGGAGGGCTGCGCGGAGGGCGAGTGCGGCGCCTGCTCGGTGCTCGTCGCCCGGCCGGGCACCGACCCGGAGTCCGGTGCCGCCACCGAGTGGACCGCGGTCAACGCGTGCCTCGTGCCGGTGGCCGCGCTCGACGGCCAGGAGGTCGTCACCAGCGAGGGCCTCGGCACCAGCAGCGAGCTGCACCCCGTCCAGCGGGAGCTGGCCGTGCGCGGCGGCTCGCAGTGCGGCTACTGCACGCCCGGCTTCGTGTGCAGCCTGGCCGCGGAGTTCTACCGCCCGACCCGTACGGGCGACGGCGCCTGCGACCACGAGCACGGCCCCAACGGCGTGGACCTGCACGCGCTGAGCGGCAACCTGTGCCGCTGCACCGGCTACCGACCCATCCGCGACGCGGCCTTCGCGCTCGGCTCGCCCGAGCCCGGCGACGCCTTCGCGGCCCGCCAGGCCGAGGCGCCGCCGGCACCGCGACCGACCCGGATCGCCGTCGGCGGTGCCGAGTTCGTCCGGCCGGAGACCCTGGCCGAGGCGCTCGACCTGCTGGTCGAGCGGCCCGAGGCGCAGGTCGTCGCCGGCTCCACCGACTGGGGCGTCGAGGTCAACATCCGCGGCGTCCGCGCACCGCTGGTGGTCGCGGTCGACCGGCTCCCCGAGCTCCGTGGGCTCACCCTCGCCGAGGACCACGTAGAGATCGGCGCCGCGCTGACGCTGACCGAGATCGAGCGCCGCCTCGACGGCCGGGTCCCGCTGCTGGCCGAGGTGTTCCCGCAGTTCGCGTCCCGCCTGATCCGCAACAGCGCGACCATCGGCGGCAACATCGGCACCGGCTCCCCCATCGGCGACACCCCGCCCGCCCTGCTCGCCCTCGACGCCGACGTCGTGCTCGCCTCCCCGCGCGGGGAGCGGGTCGTCGCCCTCGCCGACTACTTCACCGGCTACCGCCAGAGCGTCCGCGCCGACGACGAGCTGATCCGCGCGGTCCGCCTCCCCCTCCCGCTCGCGCCCGTCACCGGCTTCCACAAGATCGCCAAGCGCCGCTTCGACGACATCTCCAGCGTCGCCGTCGGCTACGCGCTCGACGTCACCGGCGGCACCGTGGTCCGCGCCCGGATCGGGCTCGGCGGCGTCGCGGCGACCCCCCTGCGTGCCGTCGCGACCGAGGACGCCCTCGTGGGCCGGCCGTGGTCCGAGGACACGGTGCGCCGCGCCGCGGCCGTGCTCGCCGGGGAGGGGACGCCGATGGACGACCACCGCGCGAGTGCGGCGTACCGCTCGGCGATGCTGGGCCAGTCGCTGCTGCGCCTCTTCCACGACCACGCCGACCGCGAGGAGGTGCCGGCATGAGCCACCTGTCCGAGCGTCCCGAGAACCCCGTCGTCGGGATCCCGCTCCCCCACGAGAGCGCCGCCCTGCACGTGACCGGCGAGGCGCTCTACACCGACGACCTCGTCGGCCGCACCGCGGGCGCACTGCACGCCTGGCCCGTCCAGGCCCCGCACGCGCACGCCCTGGTGACCGGACTGCGCCCCGAGCCGGCGTACGACGTCCCGGGCGTCGTGCGCGTGCTGACGGCCGCGGACGTGCCCGGTGTCAACGACGCCGGCGTGAAGCACGACGAGCCGTTGTTCCCGACCGAGGTGATGTTCCACGGCCACGCGGTCTGCTGGGTGCTCGGGGAGACGCAGGAGGCCGCCCGGCTGGGCGCCGCCGCGGTCGAGGTCGACTACGAGCCGCTGCCGTCGCTGGTGACGGTGCCGGAGGCGATCGCGGCCGAGAGCTTCCAGGGAGCCCGCCCGCACCTCGAGCGCGGCGACGTGACGGGGGCGCTCGACGACGCGGCCCACGTGTTCGAGGGCGAGTTCGAGTTCGCCGGCCAGGAGCACTTCTACCTCGAGACCCACGTCTCCCTCGCCCTCGTCGACGAGGGTGGGCAGGTGCTCGTGCACAGCAGCACCCAGCACCCCTCGGAGACCCAGGAGATCGTCGCCCACGTGCTCGGCCTGCCGAGCCACGCCGTCACCGTGCAGTGCCTGCGGATGGGTGGCGCGTTCGGCGGCAAGGAGATGCAGCCCCACGGGTACGCCGCCATCGCCGCGCTCGGCGCCACACTGACCGGCCGGCCGGTGCGGCTGCGCCTCAACCGCACCCAGGACATGACCATGTCCGGCAAGCGGCACGGCTTCCACAGCACGTGGCGGGTCGGCTTCGACGCCGACGGCCTGCTCGTCGCGCTCGAGGCCACCCTGACCGCCGACGGCGGCTGGAGCCTCGACCTGTCGGAGCCCGTCCTGGCGCGGGCGCTGTGCCACATCGACAACGCCTACTGGGTCCCGAACGTGCGGGTCGACGGCCGGATCGCGCGGACCCACAAGACCTCGCAGACCGCGTTCCGCGGCTTCGGCGGCCCGCAGGGGATGCTCGTCATGGAGGACCTGCTCGGCCGCTGCGCGCCCCTGCTGGGGATCGACCCGATCGAGCTGCGGCGGCGCAACTTCTACCGGTCCCACCACACCACGCCCTACGGCCAGCCGGTGCGCCACGCGGACCGGCTCGAGGCGTGCTGGGACCAGGTCGCGGAGTCGGGCGAGGTCGCCCGGCGTCGTACCGAGATCGCGGAGTTCAACCGTCAGAACCCCCATTCCAAGCGGGGTCTGGCGATGACGCCGGTGAAGTTCGGCATCTCGTTCAACCTCACCGCCTTCAACCAGGCCGGCGCGCTCGTGCACGTCTACAAGGACGGCTCGGTGCTCATCAACCACGGCGGCACCGAGATGGGCCAGGGCCTGCACACCAAGATGCTGCAGGTCGCCGCGACCACGCTGGGCGTGCCGCTGGAGCGGGTGCGGCTCGCGCCGACGCGCACCGACAAGGTGCCGAACACGTCGGCGACCGCGGCCAGCTCGGGGGCCGACCTCAACGGCGCCGCGATCAAGAACGCCTGCGAGCAGATCCGCGAGCGGCTGGCGCAGGTCGCCGGCGGCCGGCTCGGGATCAGCCCCAACGACGTGCGCTTCGAGGCCGGCACCGTGCGCGGCATCTCCGTCGCGTCCGGCTCGATCGGCTGGGACGAGCTGGTCAACACGGCCTACCACCAGCGCGTCCAGCTCTGGGCGGCCGGCTTCTACCGGACCGAGGGCCTGCACTGGGACGCCGCCAGCATGCGCGGCGAGCCGTTCAAGTACTTCGCCTACGGCGTCGCCGCCGCCGAGGTCGAGGTCAGCGGGTTCACCGGCGCCTACACGCTGCGCCGCGTCGACATCGTGCACGACGTCGGCGACAGCCTCAGCCCGCTCATCGACATCGGCCAGATCGAGGGCGGCTTCGTGCAGGGCGCCGGGTGGCTGACCCTGGAGGACCTGCGCTGGGACGCCTCCGACGGTCCGAACCGTGGCCGGCTGGCGACGCAGGCGGCGAGCACCTACAAGCTGCCGAGCTTCTCCGAGATGCCCGAGGTCTTCCGGGTGACCCTGCTGGAGAAGGCCCACGAGGAGGGTGCGGTCTACGGCTCGAAGGCCGTCGGCGAGCCGCCGCTCATGCTCGCCTTCTCGGTCCGCGAGGCGCTGCGCGAGGCCGCGGCCGCCTTCGGCCCGGCCGGCACGAGCGTCGAGCTCGCCAGCCCCGCCACGCCCGAAGCGGTCTTCTGGGCGATCGAGCGCGCCCGTACGCCGGCCACGCCCGAGCCCGGCACCGACACCGGCACCGCCGAGCCGGTGCTCGCCGGCGGGAGGTGACGGAGATGGAGTGGCTCAAGGCGGTGCAGCGGCTGCGCGAGCAGCGGGTGCCCGGCGTCCTGGTCACGCTCACGTCCGTGCGCGGCCACTCGCCGCGAGAGGCCGGCGCCAAGATGGTCGTCGCGGCCGACCGCACCTGGGCCAGTGTCGGCGGGGGCAACCTCGAGGCCGTCGCCATCGAGCGCGCCCGCGCGATGCTCGCCTCGGGCGCGACGACACCGGAGAGCGTCGAGTGCTCGCTCTCCGACAAGGCCCCCTACCAGCACGGCGTGCAGTGCTGCGGCGGCGAGGTCGAGCTGCTGCTGGAGCCGCTGCCCGTCGTACCCTCCGTCGCGATCTTCGGCATGGGCCACGTCGGCCTCGAGCTGGCACGCATCCTCGCGCGCCACGACATCGAGCTCCACCTCGTCGACTCCCGCGCCGACCAGCTCGAGCCCGCCCAGCTGCGCGCCCTCGACGACGCCGTGGCCGGGGTTCACGTGCACCGGGTGCCGGTGCTGCCCGAGCTCGTCGTCGGCGAGCTGCCCGCGGGCACGCACGTCCTGGTCATGACCCACGACCACGCCGAGGACGCCGCCCTGTGCGACGCGGCGATCCGGTCGAGCCACCTCGCCACGATCGGGCTGATCGGGTCGAGCGCGAAGTGGACCCGCTTCAAGGCCAAGCTCGCCGACGAGGGCCACTCCCCCGAGGCGATCGCCCGCATCACCACCCCCATCGGCCTGCCCGACCTGCCCGGCAAGGAGCCGGCCACGATCGCGGTCAGCGTCGCGGCCTGGCTGCTGCAGGCGTTCGCGCGCGAGGCCACCCCCTCCACCCGAACTTCCGCCACCCGACCCGAGGTGACCCAGTGACGCTCTTCCGGGGAACCTTCCTCGACACCCCCGCCGACCCCTTCGCCGGCGGCGCGCTGCGCGCCGAGGACGACGGCGCGATCGTCGTCCACGACGGGGTGATCGTCACCCGCGGCGCCTTCGCCGAGGTCCGCGCCCGGCACCGCGACGAGGAGGTCGTCGACCTGTTCGGTGGCGTCGTGCTGCCCGGCTTCGTCGACACGCACGTGCACTTCCCGCAGGTGCGCGTGATCGGCGGCCTCGGCATGCCGCTGCTCGACTGGCTCGAGCAGTGCGCCCTGCCCGAGGAGGCCAGGCTCGCCGACACGTCGTACGCCGCCGGCGTCGCGACGGACTTCGTCCGCGGGCTGGTCGGCGCGGGCACCACCACCGCGCTCGTCTTCGGCAGCCACTTCGCCGGCGCGGTCGACGCGGTCTTCACCGAGGCCGCACGGGTCGGCCTGCGGATCACCAGCGGCCTGGTCGTCAGCGACCGGCTGCTGCGCGAGGACCTGCTGACCTCACCGGAGCGTGCCCTCGAGGAGTCGGTCGCGCTCGCGAGGCGCTGGCACGGCACGGGGCGTGCCCGCTACGCCGTGACGCCGCGGTTCTCCCTCTCCTGCACCGACGAGCTGCTCGCCGCCTGTGCCGACGCGCTCGCCGCCGCGCCCGGCGCGATGCTCACCTCGCACGTCAACGAGAACGTCCGCGAGATCGAGACCGTCCGCGACCTCCACGGCTGCGACTACGTGGCGTCGTACGACCGGCACGGACTGGTCGGTCGCGGCACGGTGCTCGCCCACGACGTGCACCCGACGGACCCCGACCTCGCGCTGCTCGGCGAGCGCGGCGCCGCCGTCGCGCACTGCCCGACGAGCAACGCCGCCCTCGGCAGCGGGCTCTTCCCGCTCGCCCGGCACCGCGCGCACGGCGTGCGGGTCGCGCTCGGCTCCGACGTCGGCGCCGGCACCGGCTTCTCGCTGCTGAAGGAGGGCCTGCAGGCGTACTTCGTGCAGCAGCTCCTCGGCGAGCGCGGTGTGGCGCTGGCGCCCGCCCACCTGCTCCACCTCGCCACTGCCGCCGGCGCCGACGCGCTCGGCCTGGCCGACCAGGTGGGCGACTTCTCCGTCGGCCGCCGCTTCGACGCCCAGTGGGTGCAGCCCGCCGAGGGCACGCCGCTCGACGTCGGCCTCGCCCACGCCGCCTCGTCGGAGGACGCGCTGGCGCGAGTGTTCGCGCTCGGCACGCCGGCGGACGTGCGGGGCGTGTGGATCGACGGGGCGCTGGTCTCGGGCGAGACGCGCGACGCCGCGTCGGCGCTGCGCGTGGTCTGATCAGCGCACCACGCGCAGCAGTTCCTCCGCGATCTCCGGCACCCGCTCCCGCACGACCCGCGTCGTCGGCCCGGACACGGACACGGCCAGCGGGAAGGGGGCGGACAGCACGGGCACCGCGACGCAGCGGGCGGCGTACTCGTCCTCCTCGTCGTCCAGGGCGAACCCGCGGCTGCGGACGCCCTCGAGGTCGGTGATCAGCTCGTCGACGGTGCCGACGGTGTGGTTGGTGCGTCGCGGGAGTCCGGTACGACGGACCAGCTCCACGACCGTGTCGTCGGCCAGCTGCGCGAGCATCGCCTTCCCCACCGCCGAGCAGTGGGCCATCGTGCGGTGGTGCGGCGTCGTGGACGTGCGCATCGGGTGGGCGGACTGGACCTGGGCGACGTAGAGGACCGCGTCGCCGCACAGGGTGGCGGCGCTGGCGGTCTCGCCGGTCGCGCGCTCGAGGCGCTGCAGCCACGGCGTCAGCGCCGGGCCGACGGGGTGCAGCGCGAGGCCGCCGAGGGCGACCAGGCGGGGCCCGAGCCGGTAGCGGCGGTCGTGGTCCTGGTGGAGGTAGCCGGAGGCGACGAGCGAGCGCACCATCCGGTGCGCCGTCGAGACCGGGGTGCCGCAGGCGGCGGCGAGGTCGCTCAGCCCGATCGGCTCGCCGGCGTCGGCGACGTGCTCGAGAAGGCCGAGCGCCCGCCCCAGTGACTGGAGCGGGCGCTGCGTGGTGTCCATCGACTCTCCTGAACCCGGGGCCTAGACCTGGTGCTTCGCGGTGTCGTCGTGCCGGGCGATGTCGTCGTCGAGCCGGGCGCCGAAGCTGTCGCGCCGGTCCTCGGACGCGGCGAACACCGAGGCGCCGGACCGGTTGCCGACCGTGATCTCGTTGAAGAGCACGTTGAGCACGACGGCGACCAGGGCGGTCGCGCTGATGCCGGAGTGCATGATCACGCCGAACGACTCGGGGAACTCGTCCCAGAAGGTCGGCGCCGCGATCGGGATGATGCCGACCGCGATCGCCACCGAGACGATCACCATGTTGAGGTTGTCCTGGTAGTCCACCCGCGACAGGGTGCGGATGCCGCTGGCGGCGACCGAGCCGAAGAGCACGATGCCGGCGCCACCGAGGACGGGGTACGGGATCGCGGCGACGACCGCGCCGACCACCGGCAGCAGGCCGAGCAGCAGGAGCACGAGGCCGCCCGTGGCGACGACGAAGCGGCTGCGGACGCCGGTGAGGGCGACCAGGCCGACATTCTGCGCGAAGGCGCTGCACGGGAAGGTGCCGAACAGCGGCGCGACCGTCGTGGCCGCCATGTCCGCGCGCAGGCCGCCGGCGACGCGCTTCGCGTCGACGTCGGTCTCGACGATCTCACCGATCGCGAGGATGTCGGCCGTCGTCTCGGTCATGATCACGAGGATCACGATGGTCATCGAGACGATGGCGCCGATCTCGAACGTGGGGCTGCCGAAGTGCAGCACCGGCGGCAGCGCGACCGGGTCGGCGTCGCCGACCGACGAGAAGTCGGCCTTGCCGGCGAGGGCCGCGATGACCGTGCCGACGACGAGCCCGATGAGGATCGACAGGCGCGAGATCGCCCCTTGGAACACCCGGCTGATCACCAGGATGATGAGGAGCGTCAGGCCGGCGTACCCGATGTTGGCCATCGAGCCGAAGTCCGGCGCCTTGTCGTTGTTGCCCATCGCCCAGCGGAACGCCACCGGCATCAGCGACAGGCCGATGACCGTGATGATCGTGCCGGTGACGACCGCGGGGAACAGCCGCACCAGCTGGGCGAAGAACGAGGACAGCACCAGCCCGATCACGCCGGCGACGATGATCGCGCCGAAGACCGGCCGCAGCCCGTCCTCGCTGGCGATCGTGACCATCGTCGACACGCTGGCGAACGAGATGCCCTGCACGATGGGCAGCCGGCTGCCGAACGGGCCCAGGCCCAGGGTCTGCAGCAGCGTCGCGAGGCCCGAGACGAACAGGCCCGCCGTGACCAGCAGCGCCAGGTCCGTGCCCGACAGGCCCGCGGCGCCGCCGACGATGAGCGGGGGCGCGATCACGCCGCCGTACATCGTCAGGATGTGCTGCGTGCCGTAAGCGAGGAGCTGCGCGGGCGGGTGCCGCTCGTCCTCCGGCCGGGTGGAGACCGGCGTGCCGTCCTTCTTCCTGCGCCCGAGTCGCAGTCCGAGCATGGCCGCCTCCTCAGCAGAATCCCGGGATCGCGTGCCAGGCGTTCCCTGCGTCGGGTGCCTCGTCGCGGACGACGGACGCCTCGATCAGGCCGTAGGGACGGTCGGCGGCGAAGAAGACCTCGCCCGGGTTGTCGAGCCCGAACGGCGAGAGGTCGGAGAGGAAGTGGTGCTTGTTGGGTGCGGAGAACTTGATCTCCGCGACGTCCGGGTGCTGCTCGAGCACCGCGGTGCCCATGCCGTACAGGGTCTGCTGCAGCGCCAGGCTGTGGATCTCCGCGAACCGCTGCAGCAGCAGGGCGCGGATGGAGTCGTAGGCCTTGTCCCAGTCGACCGACGTGCCGTCGTAGCGCCAGCGGGCGACGAGCGAGGTCGCCAGGATCCGGTCGGTGGTCTCCTGCAGGGTCGTGTACTCGTCCTTGAGGAAGCCGTGGAACTCCGAGCCGGTCGACTTGAGGACGACGAGGTCCTTGATGCCTGACACGACGTGGGCGACCCGGTCGGCGCCGCGGCCGTCGACGTTGACCACGGTGGTGCGTACGCCGCCTCCCGAGCGGACGAACGAGTGGTCGTGGCCGGTGCCGTCGACCTGGATGCGGTCCCAGGCGTACTCGTCGACCTCGACGCGGGCGCCGTCGGCGGCCGGGCAGGCCTCCAGGTAGCGGTCGGCGAGGGCGAGGGCGAACTCCTCGATCGACGCGACGCCGATCTTCTTGGCGTAGGCGAAGACGGTGTTCTTCTGCGTGTCGGTCGGCAGGACGTCCTTCTGGTCGCCGGTGGTGTGGGCGTCCTCGAAGCGGCCGCGGAGCGCGGTCGAGACGTTCAGGTCGCGGATCTGGTGGCGGGGCGTGTCGCGGACGATCCGGACGACGCGGTTCTCGGCCTTGCCGTACTGGTTCGGTCCAAGTCGGATGGGCATGTCAGCTCCCTCGGTAGGTGGAGTAGGCGAACGGGCTCAGCAGGAGCGGCACGTGGTGGTGGCGCTGGTCGGTGACGGCGAAGGTGACGGTCACCTCGGGGTAGAAGCACTCCTGACCGGACGCCGCGCAGTAGGCGGCGGTGTCGAACCGGAGCTGGTAGGTGCCGGCGGGGACCTGGTCGGGTCCCAGCTCGGCCACCCGGCCGTCGTCGTCGGTGGTGGCCTCGGCGAGGACGGCAGGTTCGTCGTCGATCCGGCTGAGCCGGACCGGGACACCGGCGGCCGGGCGGCCGAGCGCGGTGTCGAGGACGTGGGTGGTGATGGCGCTGCGGTGGCTCATGCGGAGATCTCCTCGTCGGCGGTGAGGACCCGCTCCAGGCGCAGCAGCGCGATCTTGCGCAGCTCGTCGGCGACGACGGCCGCCTCGGTGGCCGGGTCGTTGTCGAGGCGCTCGCGCAGCGAGGCGAGGACCCGGTCGGCGGAGAGGCCGGACGCGCAGATCAGGAAGACCCGGCCGAAGCGCTCCTCGTAGGTGCGGTTGCCCTCGGCGAGGGCCTGCGCGGTGGCGTCGACGGTGCTGACACCGGCCTGCTCGCGGCGCGACCACGCGGCCTCGGCGTGCTCCCCCTCGGCGCGCTCGCCGATGCGCGGGTGGGCGGCCAGGGCCCGCTCGACGTCGGCCGGGGTGAACCGCCGCGCGGCCTCGTCAGCCGTGCGCAGGACCGCCGCCCGGTCGTCGTACGGACGGGCCGTGAGGACGGCCTCGACCCAGCTCGGCACGTCGCAGCAGGCCTGCAGCGCGGGCCGGACGACGTCCGTCGGTGCGGTGTTGAACAGTTCGAGGTCCATGTCCCCTGCTCTCTCGCTGTGCGGAAAAGTGATTCCGTATGCGAGGAGCGTGACATTGTGACCCGGGTCACGTCAACAGTTTGTTGAAAACTTCTTGTTGCGATCGCATGACCGCGACGGGAGCGTCAGTCGCGCTCGCGGTTCAGGTAGTTGTAGACGGTGAACCGGGTGACGCCGAGGGCCTCGGCCACGATCTCGGCGCTCTTGCGGAACTCGAACGCACCGCGTTCCTCGAGCACCCGCACGGCGCGCTGCTTGGCGGGGCGGTCGAGGGTGCGCAGGTCGCCGCCGAGCTCGTCGGCGACGTCGGCGAGGAGGGCGTCGAGGCCGGAGGCGGTACGACGGGGGGCGGCCCGGCCCTCGAGGCGGACCTGGAAGGTGATCTGGTCGGCGCCGTGGTCGAGGCCGGCGGCGGCGATGGCGGCGAGGGTCGCCAGGACGGCGTCGCGCTCGCCGCGCACGGACGTGCCGAGTGGGCCGAACTCGCACTCCAGCCCGGCCTCGCGGGCCGCCTCGAGCGCGGCGGTCGCGTGCTCGGGCGGCTCGCCCTCGCCCTTGAAGGGCTCGGTGGTGAACTCGGCTTCGACGCGCATGGCGGCAGGCTACCCACGGCGGGCAGAGCCCGCCGCCACGCGCGCAGGAACAGCCGTCGGGTCAGGCGACGGGACGCCGGGCCAGCTCGGCCAGCTTGCGCTGGTCGACGCCGGCGAGCTTGTCGACCTCCTCGACGGTGACCGCGCCGCACTCGACGCCGCGCAGGACGAAGGCGGCCAGCGCCGCGGCCGTGGCCGGCTCGTCGAGATAGCTGGACTGGCCACCGTGGACGTAGGCCCGCAGGCGCGCGGCCGCGCTCTCGAGCCCCTCCCGGAAGAAGGAGTACGTCGCGACGTATCGGCTGGGGAGCTGGGCCGGGTGGAGGTCCCAGCCCTGGTAGATCCCGCGGGCGAGCGACCGGCGCACCAGCCGCAGGTGCAGCTGCCAGGCGGCGCGGACGGCCTCGCGGTCGCCGACGGGCAGCACGTTGGTCGAGCCGTCGGACACGAAGACGCCCGTCCCGGCGGCCGCGACCTGCATGACGTCCTTGGCGTGGTCGGCGACCGGGTGCTCCATCGACTGGTACGCCGCAGCCACGCCGAGCGAGGCCGAGTAGTCGTAGGTCCCGTAGTGCAGCCCGGTGACCCGCCCGCCGCCGGCGGTGATCATGCGGGCGACGAGGGCGGTGCCGTCGGGCCCGAGGATCGCCTGCGGCGTCTCGACCTGGATCTCGAAGGAGAGGCTGCCTGCGGGGATGTCGTGCGCGGCCTCGAGCGTCTCGAGGGCGGTGACCATGGCGGTGACCTGCTCGACGGAGGTGACCTTCGGCAGCGTGATCACGAAGCCGTCGGTGATCCCGCCCTCCCGGGCGAGCTCGCCGAGGAAGAGGTCGAGGGTGCGCAGCCCGCGGTGGCGGGTGGGCGCCTCGAACGACTTGATCCGCACGCCGTGGAAGGGCGGCGCGCTGCCGTCGCGGACGGTCGCGGCGAGCACCCGCGCGGCGGCGAGCACCGCGGCGTCCTCGTCGGCGTCGGGCCGGACGCCGTAGCCGTCCTCGAAGTCGATGCGCAGGTCCTCGATCGGCTCGGCCTCGAGCTTCGCGGTGACCCGGTCGTAGACCTCGGCGGCCAGGCTGGGGCGCAGGTCGAGCGCCTCGGCCACCTCGATCGCCGAGCGGCCGTGGAGGGCCAGCACGCTGCGGGCGTCCTCGGACCACTCGGCCACGGTGTTCGCGCCGTAGCGATCGCCGGGGACGTAGACGGTGTGCACCGGCTGGCGCACGCCGCGGTCACCGGGGTAGCCCGCGGCGAGGGCGGCGTCGGCGTCCGCGAGCGAGCCGTCGAGCTGCGTCACCAGGTCGTCGAGGTGGCTCATGAGGCCACCACGGCGTCGTACGCGGGGAGGGTGAGGAAGTCGACGTACTCGTCGGCGAGAGCGACCTCCTCGAAGATCCGCCGCGCGTCGGCGAAGCGGTGGTCGGTGCCGTCGGCACCGGCGAGGATCGTGGCCATCTCCTCGTCGAGCACCTGCCGCACGAGGTCGGCGGTGACGACGGTGCCGTCGTCGAGCTTCGACTCGTTGTGGACCCACTGCCAGATCTGCGAGCGCGAGATCTCGGCCGTGGCGGCGTCCTCCATCAGGTTGTGGATGCCGACGGCGCCGAGGCCGCGCAGCCACGCCTCGAGGTAGAGGAGCGCGACCTCGACGTTGTCGCGCAGCCCCTCGGCCGTGATCGAGCCGGGGGTGGAGGCGACGTCGAGCAGGTCGTCGGCGGACACCTCGACGTCGTCGCGCTGGCGCTCGACCTGGTTGGGCCGGTCGCCGAGGACGCCGTCGAAGACCTCGCGGCACACGGGCACGAGGTCGGGGTGGGCGACCCACGAGCCGTCGAAGCCGTCGCCGGCCTCGCGCTCCTTGTCCTCGCGGACCTTCGCGAAGGCGCGGGCGTTGACCTCCTCGTCCTTGCGGCTCGGGATGAACGCCGCCATGCCGCCGATCGCGTGCGCGTTGCGGCGGTGGCAGGTCTTCACGAGCAGCTGCGCGTAGGCGCGCATGAAGGGCGACGTCATGCCCACCGACGCCCGGTCGGGAAGCACGAACGACGGGCCCGAGTCGCGGAAGTACTTGATGACGCTGAAGAGGTAGTCCCAGCGGCCGGCGTTGAGCCCGGAGATGTGGTCGCGCAGCTCGTAGAGGATCTCGTCCATCTCGAAGGCGGCCGGGATGGTCTCGATGAGCACGGTCGCGCGCACGGTGCCGTGGGGGATGCCGAGCTCGGCCTGGGCGAAGGTGAAGACGTCGTTCCAGAGGCGCGCCTCGAGGTGGCTCTCCATCTTCGGGAGGTAGAAGTACGGCCCGCTGCCGCGCTCGACCAGCTCCTCCGCGTTGTGGAAGAAGTAGAGGCCGAAGTCGACCAGGGCGCCGACGACCGGGGTTCCGTCGACGAGCAGGTGCTGCTCGTCGAAGTGCCAGCCGCGCGGGCGCATCAGGATGGTCGCCAGGCGCTGGTCCTGCTTCAGCTCGTAGGTCTTGCCCTGGGGCGAGGTGAACGAGATCTGGCGGCGGATGGCGTCGTACAGGTTGACCTGGCCGCCGACCACGTTGGACCAGTGCGGGGTGCTGGCGTCCTCCATGTCGGCGAGCCACACGCGGGCGCCCGAGTTGAGGGCGTTGATCGTCATCTTCCGGTCCGTGGGGCCGGTGATCTCGACGCGGCGGTCCTGCAGGTCCGCCGGCGCGGGCGCGACCTTCCAGTCACCGGCGCGCACGTCGGCGGTCTCCGGCAGGAAGTCGAGGCGACCGGTCCGGACCACCTCCTCGCGGCGCGCGCGGCGGGCGGCGAGCAGCTCGTCGCGGCGGGCGCCGAACTGCCGCTGCAGCGACGCCACGAACGCGAGGGCCTCGGGCGTCAGGATCTCCCCGCCGCGCTCGACCTCGTCACCGGCGATCTGAATGTCCACGGGTTCCATCTCCTTCGTTGCGTTCATCGTGCGGCCTCCCGCACCCCCGCGGCCACGGCCGGCGCCACCGCCGGGTCGAAGACCGAGGGCACGATGTAGCTGGCGTTCACCTCGTCGGGATTCACCGCGTCGGCGATCGCCCGGGCCGCGGCGAGCATCACCTCGTCGGTGATCTCGTGCGCGCCCGCGTCCAGCATCCCGCGGAACAGCCCCGGGAAGGCAAGGACGTTGTTGATCTGGTTGGGGTAGTCGGACCGGCCGGTCGCGACGATGGCCGCGTGCTCGCCGGCCGCCGCCGGGTCGACCTCGGGGTCCGGGTTGGCGAGCGCGAACACGATGGCGTCGGCGGCCATCGTCGCGATGTCGTCGCCGTCGAGGATGTCGGGCGCGGACACGCCGATGAACACGTCGGCACCGGCTAGCGACTCCTTGAGGGAGCCGGTGAAGCCCGCCTGGTTGGTGTTCGCCGCGAGCCAGGCACGGTCGGGGTCGAGGCCCTCCCGGCCACCGTGCACCGCACCGTGCCGGTCGCACGCGACGACGTCCTTGGCGCCCTGGGCGAGCAGCAGCTTGATGATCGCGTGGCCCGCGGCACCCACGCCGCTGACCACGATCTTCACGTTGCCGAGGTCCTTGCGCACGACGCGCAGGGCGTTGGTCAGCGCGGCCAGGACGACGATCGCGGTGCCGTGCTGGTCGTCGTGGAAGACGGGGATGTCGAGCTCGGCGCGGAGCCGCCGCTCGATCTCGAAGCAGCGCGGTGCGGCGATGTCCTCGAGGTTGACGCCGCCGTACGACACGGCGATCGCCTTGACGATGCTGATGATCTCCTCGGTGTCCTGGGTGTCCAGGCACACCGGCCAGGCGTCGACGTCGGCGAACTGCTTGAACAGCGCCGCCTTGCCCTCCATCACCGGCAGGGCCGCGCCGGGGCCGATGTTGCCGAGGCCGAGGACGGCGGAGCCGTCGGTCACGACGGCGACCGTGTTGCGCTTGATGGTGAGCCGGCGCAGGTCGTCGGGGTTCTCCGCGATGGCGCGGCAGATCCGCGCGACGCCGGGCGTGTAGGCGCGGGACAGGTCGTCGCGGTGCTTGAGAGGGACCTTCGGGACGACCTCGAGCTTGCCGCCGAGGTGCATGAGGAAGGTGCGGTCGCTGACCTTGCGCACGGTGACGCCCGGGACCGCGGCGAGCGCGTCGGTGACCGTCTCCCCGTGGCCGACGTCGACGACGTCGCAGGTGAGGTCGACGACGAGCGTGTCCGCGTGGGACTCCGCGACGTCGAGGGCGGTCACCGATCCGCCCGCAGCGGCGACCGCCGCCACGAGGCTGCCGGTGGCACCGGCGGAGGACGGGGTCTCGACACGGACCGTGAGGGCGTAGCCGGGGCTCGGAGTCGCCACGATTTTCCTCTCCATGGATGCTTACTTTCGCATTGTGGATAGTAGTCCCCGTCACACTGCTCGTGCAACCACCCGCGACTTTCCTCTTTTCGACGCTAGACTTCCGTCATCCGGAAGTGATGCCGGACCAACGAGGAGTGCAGATGAGCGACACCGACAGCGTCACCCCCGAAGCCGCCACCGCGACCAAGGGACGTGCGGGCGGCGTGCAGTCGATCGAGCGGGCCTTCGGCCTGCTCGAGACCATGGCCGACGCCGGCGGGATGATGGGGCTGTCCCAGCTCGCCACCGCCTCCGGGCTGCCGCTGCCCACGATCCACCGGCTGGTCCGCACGCTCGTCGACCTCGGCTACCTGCGCCAGGAGCCCAACCGGCAGTACGTCCTGGGCCCCAAGCTGATCCGCCTGGGCGAGAGCTCGTCGCACATGCTGAGCACGTGGGCGCGCCCGCACCTCGCGCGCCTCGTCGACGAGCTCGGCGAGTCCTCCAACCTGGCCATGCTCGACGGCGACCAGATCGTGTACGTCGCCCAGGCGCAGTCGCGCCAGTCGATGCGGATGTTCACCGAGGTCGGCCGGCGGGTCTCCCCGCACTGCACGGCCGTCGGCAAGGCGATCCTCGCCGGGATGGCGCCGGACCAGGTGCGCGACATCCTCAAGCGCACCGACATGGTGCGCCACACCGACACCACGATCACCGATCCCGACGCCTACCTCGAGCAGCTCGAGTGGGTCGGCGAGCACGGCTACGCCCTCGACGAGGGCGAGCAGGAGGAGGGCGTGCGCTGCGTCGCCGTCACCGTGCCGGGCTTCGGCTCGCGGCTGGCGATCTCCGTCAGCGGCCCGACCGGGCGGATGAGCGACGAGCTGATCGGGCGCGCGGTGCCGCTCCTGACCGAGGCCGGCAAGCAGCTCGCCGCCGACCTCGGCTGAGGACCGGTCCGACGCCGACAGCGGACAGCACCGGGAGACGCCCCTGCCGGACTCGAACCGGCGTTGCGCGGGTTGCAGCCGCGTGCCTCACCACTCGGCCAAGGGGCGGTGCCGACGGGCCCGACCACCGAGGTCCTCGGCGGTCAGGCCCGCGCGGCGAGCTGTGCGCGGGTGGGCACGAACGGCTGGAAGCGGAGCTTCATCCGCGCCTCCTCCGGCGTCCGGTTGCCCTTCCGCTCGTTGCACGAGCGGCAGGCCGCGACACAGTTGAGCCACGACCACTCGCCGCCTCGCGAGCGCGGCAGGACGTGGTCGATCGTGGTCGCCTTCGCGCCGCAGTAGGCGCACCGGTGGCCGTCGCGGATGAACACGCCACCGCGGTGCCAGCCGGCCGGTCGGTAGAGCCACTTCGGGCTGATGTAGCGCAGCAGCCGGATCACGCGCGGCCACGGCCAGGGCCCGGCCATCCGGCCCTCGACGGCCTCCTCGACGGCGGCCACCTTCCGGGCGACCATCCGGACGGCCTGCTGGAAGGACACCTTGCCGAGCGGCTCGTAGGAGGCGTTCAGCAGGGTGACGGTCGTTGCGGTCATCGCTGACACCTCCTCTCTGGTCGGGTACGTCGGGCGTCGTCGATGCTGGTGCGGGCGGCGGGAGTCGAACCCGCGCGACCTGGGTGGAAGCCAGGGGTGCTGCCGTAACACTTCACCCGCAGGGAGCCGGTGGCGCGCGCCACCGGCGGAGGGCGACCGGCGGGAGTCGAACCCGCTGCACCGCGAGGGAACCAGGGCCACGTCCTGGCGAGCAGCCGTTGCCCATCGGTCACCGTCCCACCGGGAGGAGTCGAACCTCCGTCTCGACGTTCGTAGCGTCGCGTCGTGTCCGTTGGACCACGGCGGGTCTGGCTGCCGGGCTCGGGCCCTTCGACGCCTCGGGCGTCCCGCACGCAGCCGGTGCGGTGGTGGTCAGGCGGCGACGACCTTCTTCGGCCGTCCGCGCTGCCGGACCTTGTCGACGGCCTTGCCGCCCTCGAGGAGCACGCCGCCCCACACACCCCACTCGGCGCGGCTCGTGCCGAGTCGGAGGCAGAGGCTGCTGACCTCGCAACCGCCGCAGAACGCCCGCGCCTCGGCGAGGGTCGCCTCGTCGACCGGGTCGAAGAGCTCCGGGTCCTCGTGGTCGGCGCACCGCCACCGCAGGGTGGCATCGAGCGGCGTCGGGTGCGCGTAGGCGACGGTGACGCCCTGGGTGGTGAGGATGCGGTCCGCAACCTCGTCCTTCGGGACCGCGACCGTCTCGGCACGCATCCGTCCGTTTCGCTTCTCCATGTGCTGTCACCTCCTCCTCGTCGTGGTGTGCCGGCAGCACTCCGGCAGGCCGTGCGGCCAGTAGCGGGGCCACGAGTCGAACGTGGGCCGTCGGGCTCATGAGGCCCAAGGCGTCTCCCGACACCCGCTTCGTGCGACGTCGTACGACGTCGGCTGCGTACCCGCCCCCGGACTCGAACCGGGACCCCCCGAAGGGACACGGTCCTGAGCCGTGCGCGTCTACCTGTTCCGCCAGGCGGGCGTGGTGCTCACCGAGGGAGTCGAACCCTCACGTCCCGCAGGACACCGCGCCCTCAACGCGGCCCGTCTACCTGTTCCGGCAGGTGAGCTTGATGCTGTCCACTGTTGAGTTCGCCCCCACTCCGCCCGCCGTCCGGCGGGAGGTCTGGGTCGGGAGAGGTGCCCCACGGCCGAGTGACCGTCAGCCCGGTGCCATTGCGCCCTGGCCTCTCGGCGAGGGCGCTGGTCCGGTGCCCGTGGGACCTTCCACGGTTCGCATGGGTGGAGGGACTCGAACCCCCAACCGCCGGTTTTGGAGACCGGAGCGCTTGACGTTGCGCCACACCCATTCGGTTGCTGCTGTTGAGTTGAGGACGGTCCGGAACGGTCCGGACATGCAGAAGGGCCGCCCCGCGAGACGTCTGCCTCGGCTGGAGCGGCCCTTGCCCGTACGGGTCCAGGTGCGGGTGCACCTAGGTCAGGAGCGGCTCCTTGGCGGCCGGCAGCAGCCACGCGTGGCGCTTGCCCTGCTCACCGCCGAGGACGATGGTCGGCGACGGCAGTTCGTTGGCGGGGCGCGCGAGGGCAGCACACATCGCACGATCCGCGAACCTGCGAATCGTGGCGCTGGAGCTGCTGCGATGGCTGCGCACGGGTCCGTCCTTCATCTGCTCGGGCCGGTCGCTCCGGCCCTGTCGGTCGTCAACGGTAGGTGCCGGCACGCGAACCGGCCAAGCGCTTTTCCGGATGGGTCGGAAAAGCGGAACGGGACCGATCACTGACGAATGCCGTCAGTGATCGGTCCCGATCACGCTGCCTTGGGTCCCGCTCGATCAGCTCCAGTCGACGCTGAAGTACTGCGTCTCCTGGTACTCCTCGATGCCCTCGTGCGCACCCTCGCGCCCGAGGCCGCTCTGCTTGAAGCCGCCGAAGGGCGCGGCCGGGTCGGAGACGAGGCCGCGGTTGATGCCGATCATGCCGCTGTCGATCCGCTCGGCGAGCTGCAGCGCGCGCTTGAGGTCTCCCGAGTAGAGGTAGCCGGCGAGGCCCATCTCGCTCTCGTTGACCAGCGCGAGCAGCTCCGCCTCGTCGGTCCAGGTCACGATCGGCGCGACCGGCGCGAAGATCTCCTCCTGCACCACCCGGGCATCCGGTACGACGTCAGCGAGCACCGTCGGCGCGAAGAAGTAGCCGCTCAGGTCGGCCGGCAGCTCGGCCTGCGCGACCACGCGGGCGCCGCCGGCGACGGCGTCGTCGACGAGGCCGGCGACCCGGTGCACGGCGCGCTCGTTGATGAGCGGGCCGATCTGCGTGCTCGCGTCGGCACCGCGGCCGACGACCAGCGCGTTGACGCGCTCGGCCAGCAGGCGGGTGAACTCCTCGGCGACGTCGGCGTGGACGTAGAGCCGGTTGGCGGCCGTGCAGGCCTGCCCGCCCCCGCGGAACTTCGCGATCATCGCGCCCTCGACGGCGGCGGCGACGTCGGCGTCCTCGGTCACGATGAAGGGCGCGTTGCCGCCCAGCTCCATCGAGGCGTTGAGGACCCGGTCGGCGGCCTGGCGCAGCAGGTGGCGGCCGACGCCGGTGGACCCGGTGAAGGACACCTTGCGCACCCGCGGGTCGGCCAGCCAGGTGCCGACGACCTCCTCCGGCTCCGTGGTCGGTACGACGTTGACGACGCCCGCCGGGACACCGGCCTCGGCGAGCAGGCGGGCCACGGCGAGCGCGGTCAGCGGGGTCTCCGCCGCCGGCTTGAGCACCACCGTGCAACCGGCGGCCAGGGCCGGGGCGATCTTGCGGGTGGCCATGGCGGCCGGGAAGTTCCACGGCGTGACGAGCGCGGCGATGCCGACCGGACGACGGGTGACGACGGTGCGGACGCCGCCGGCCGGCGCCGAGCCGTAGCTGCCGTCGATGCGCACGGCCTCCTCGGCGAACCAGCGGAAGAACTCCGCCGCGTAGCCGACCTCGGCGCGGGCGTCGGTGGCGGACTTGCCGTTCTCGGCGCAGATCAGGGCGGCGAGGTCGTCGGCGTCGCGGTGCATCAGTTCGAAGACCCGGTGCAGGATCTCGGAGCGGCGGCGCGGGCTGGTCGCGGCCCACTCCGCAGCGGCGGCCTCGGCGGCGTCGACCGCGGCCGTCGCCTGAGCGGCACCGGCGTTCGCCACCGCGGCGAGCACCGCCTTGTCGGCGGGGTCGTCGACGTCGTACGTGCCGAGCTCGCCGGCCTCCCAGCGGCCACCGACGTGGATGCCGTTGGCGGGGGCGAGCGAAGCGATGAGCTGGTCGAGCGATGTCACGGGTAGAGGCCTCTCTGCTGGTGGGCTGCGGCGACCCGCTCGACGGCGATGCAGGTCGCCGCCTCGCGGAGGGTGGTCTGGTCGGTGGTGGCGCGCTCGTGGACGCGCTGCCAGGCGAGGAGCATCCGCTCGGCGAGGCGCTGGTTCACCTCGTCCTCGGACCACCAGTACGCCTGGTTGGCCTGCACCCACTCGAAGTAGGAGACGACCACGCCGCCGGCGTTCGCCAGGATGTCCGGTACGACGAGCACGCCCCGCTCGCGCAGGAGCTCGTCGGCGCGGGTGCTCGTCGGGCCGTTGGCGCCCTCGACGACGAGGCGCGCGCGGATCCGGTCGGCGTTGCCCTCGTGGATCACGCCCTCGACGGCGGCCGGCACGAGCAGGTCGACGTCGAGCTCGAGCAGGTCCTCGTTGCTGATCTCGGTGAGCCGGCCGAAGCCGACCACGCTGCCGGTGGCGTCCACGTGGGCGCACAGGGCCGCGATGTCGAGGCCCTGCGGGTCGCGCACGCCGCCGTACTGGTCACTGACGGCGACGACCCGCACGCCGGCCTCGGCGAGCAGGACCGCGCTGCCGCGGCCGACCTTGCCGAAGCCCTGGACGGCGGCCGTCGTGCCGCGCGGGTCGAGTCCGGTGCTGGAGATCGCGGCGAGCGCGACCTCGACGACGCCCCGGGAGGTCGCCATCGCGCGGCCGAGCGAGCCGCCGAGGCTGATCGGCTTGCCGGTCACGACACCGAGGACGGTGTGCCCGCTGCTCACCGAGTAGGTGTCCATGATCCAGGCCATGGTGCTCTCGTCGGTGCCGATGTCGGGGGCCGGGATGTCGTGCGCCGGGCCGATGATCGGGCTGATCTCGCTGGCGTAGCGGCGGGTCACCCGCTGCAGCTCGGCCTGGCTGTAGTCGCGCGGGTCGATCCGCACGCCGCCCTTCGCGCCGCCGTACGGCACGTCGAGCAGGGCGCACTTCCAGCTCATCCACATCGCCAGGGCGCGGACCTCGTCGAGGTCGACCTCCGGGCTGTAGCGCAGGCCGCCCTTGGCCGGGCCACGGGAGAAGTTGTGCTGCACCCGGTGGCCGATGAGCACCTCGACCTCGCCGCTGTCGCGGCGCAGGGGGATGCTGACGGTCATCTCGCGGCGCGGCGTGGCGAGCATCGCGAAGGTGCCCTCGTCCAGGCCGAGCCGGTCGCAGGCAGCGCGCAGCTGCCGGTGGGCGTCGCCGAGCGGGTCCTTGCGGACCTCCTCGGTGGTCGACGTCCCCGGCAGGACGTCGACGCTCACTGCCCGGCCGCCGCGAGCGCTGCCTCGACCACGTCGAACGCCTCGTTGAGCTGCTCGTCGGTGATCGACAGGGGCGGGAGGAAGCGCAGCACGTTGCCGTAGGTGCCGCAGGTCAGGACGATGACGCCCTCGGCGTGGGAGCGGGTCGCGATCTCCTTGGCCAGGACGGGGTCGGGCGTGTCGGTGCCGGCCTCGACCAGCTCGACCGCGAGCATGGCGCCCCGGCCGCGGACGTCGCCGATCCGGCTGTCGCGCTCGCCGATCGCGCGGAGCCGGCCGACGACGAGCTCCTCGATCTGCCGGGCGCGCTCCACCAGGCCGTCGGCCTCGATGGTCTCGATGACCGCGAGCGCCGCGGCGCAGGCGATCGGGTTGCCGCCGTACGTGCCACCGAGGCCGCCGACGTGGACCGCGTCCATCATCTCGGCGCGGCCGGTGACCGCGGAGAGCGGCAGGCCGCCGGCGATGCCCTTGGCCGTCACGATCAGGTCGGGTACGACGCCGTCGTGCTCGCACGCGAACATCGCACCGGTGCGGGCGAAGCCGCTCTGCACCTCGTCGGCGACGAAGACGACGCCGTTGGCGGTGCACCACTCGGCCAGCGCGGACAGGAAGCCGGCGGCGGGGACGATGAAGCCGCCCTCGCCCTGGATCGGCTCGATCACGACGGCGGCGAGGTTGTCGGCGCCGACCTGCTTCTCGATCACGTCGATGGCACGGGCGGCGGCCGTGGCGCCGTCGAGCCCGCCGTCGCGGTAGGGGTAGGACAGCGGCGCGCGGTAGACCTCGGAGGCGAACGGGCCGAAGCCGTGCTTGTAGGGCATCGACTTGGCGGTCATCGCCATCGTCAGGTTGGTGCGGCCGTGGTAGGCGTGGTCGAAGACGACGACCGCGTCCTTGCCGGTGTGGTGGCGCGCGATCTTGACGGCGTTCTCGACCGCCTCGGCGCCGGAGTTGAAGAGCGCGGTGCGCTTCTCGTGGTCGCCCGGGGTGAGCCGGTTGAGGTGCTCGGCGACGGCGACATAGCCCTCGTAGGGCGTCACCATGAAGCAGGTGTGGGTGAACGCCGCGACCTGCTCCTGCACGGCCGCGACGACGCGCGGCTCGGCCGCACCGACGGTGGTGACGGCGATGCCGGAGCCGAGGTCGATGAGGATGTTGCCGTCGACGTCCTCGAGCAGGCCGCCGCCGGCGTGGGCGGTGAAGACCGGCATCGTCGTACCGACGCCGGAGGCGACGGCCGACGTCTTGCGGGCCATCAGCTCGACCGACTTCGGGCCGGGGATGGGGGTGACCAGGCGGCGTGCCTGGCGTACGGCGGGGGCGGAGGTCTCGGTGGTCACCCTCCTATCGTGCTCCGCGCCCTGCATGTCGTCCAATGCCTTTCTGTTGGGATTTGGATGCCGCTGCGGCATACAGTGGGCGGGTGGACCTGCGCCTCCTGACCACCTTCAGCACGGTGGCCGAGCTGGGCTCGGTGAGCGCCGCCGCGGAGGCGCTGCACGTCACCCAGCCGGCCCTGTCGCGCCAGCTCCAGCAGCTCGAGCGGCAGACCGGTGTCACCCTCTTCCACCGCCACCACCGGCGACTCAGCCTGACCGCCGCCGGCCACACCTTCCTCGCCGCGACGCGCGACGTGCTCACCAGCGCCGAGGCGGCCCGCTCGCTCGCCGAGGCGCTCGCCGCCGGCCGCCTCGAGCGGGTCCGCGCGGCCGCGCCGACCACCACGCTGACCGACGTGGTCGCGCCCTTCCTCGCCACCCTCGGCCCCGACGACCCGCTCATCACCGTGCACGAGGCCAACGCCGCCGACGCGATCGACGGGCTCGGCGACGACCTCGACCTCGCCGTCCTCACCGTGCCGCCGCCGCGGCACCTGAGCAGCGCGCCGGTCGCCCGGCTGCCCGTGTGGGCCTACGTCCGCGCCGACCACCCGTACGCCGGCCGGTCCGCCGTACCCGTCGCCGAGCTCGCCGACGAGCGGCTGATCACGCTCGAGCCCGGTGCCCGACCGCGCACCCTGCTCGACGAGGCGCTCGCCCGCGCCGGTGCGGCGGCCTCCGAGGTGATCGCCTGCAGCAACCCCCAGGTCGCGCAGGCCCTGGCCGCCGCCGGCCGCGGCATCGCCGTCGTCTCCGACGACCCGCGCTTCGACCTCGAGCGCACCCTCGTCCTCGACGACGCGGGCGCGCCACTGACCCTCACCCTCGTCGCGGCCTGGGATCCCCGGCACCACGCGGCGACCGTGCTGGCCGGGCTGGCCGAGCGGCTGGAGGCGTTCTGCAGCGAGCGGTACCCGCCGCTGGCCGGGTAGTGCCTCGCCTCGTCAGCACTCGATGACATTGACGGCGAGACCTCCGCGCGAGGTCTCCTTGTACTTCACGTGCATGTCGCGACCGGTGTCGCGCATGGTCCTGATCGCCTTGTCCAGCGACACCTTGTGGTGGCCGGTCCCGTTGATCGCCAACCGGGCGGCGTTGATCGCCTTCACCGAGGCGATCGCGTTGCGCTCGATGCAGGGGATCTGCACCAGCCCGCCGATCGGGTCGCAGGTCAACCCGAGGTTGTGCTCGATGCCCACCTCGGCGGCGTTCTCGACCTGGGTCGGCGTCCCGCCGAGCACCTCGCACAGCGCACCGGCGGCCATCGCGCAGGCCGACCCGACCTCGCCCTGGCAGCCGACCTCGGCGCCCGAGATCGAGGCGTTCTCCTTGAACAGGATCCCGACGGCGGCGGCGGTGAGCAGGAAGCGCACCACCCCGTCGTCGTCCGCGCCCCGGACGAAGCGCACGTAGTAGTGCAGCACCGCCGGGATGATCCCCGCCGCGCCGTTGGTGGGCGCGGTGACGACGCGACCACCCGAGGCGTTCTCCTCGTTCACCGCGAGCGCGAACAGGTTGACCCAGTCGATGACGTCGAGCGGGTCGCCGCCCTCGGCCCGGGCGCAGAGGTCGGCGTGCAGGCCCGGCGCGCGGCGCGGCACCTTCAGCCCGCCGGGGAGCAGGCCCTCGGCGCTGCAGCCGGCGCGGACGCACTCCTGCATGACCGCCCAGATCTCCAGCAGCCCGGCGCGCACCTCGTCCTCGCTGCGCCACGACAGCTCGTTGGCGAGCATCACGTCGCTGACCCGCAGCCCGGTCTCCTCGCAGATGGCGAGCAGCTGGGCGCCGGTGGTGAAGGGGTACCGGACCTCCGTCCGGTCCACCACCACGCGGTCGGCACCGACCGCGTCCTCGTCGACGACGAACCCACCGCCGACCGAGTAGTAGGTCCGCTCGCGGAAGGCACCCTCGATGCCGTACGCCGTGAAGGTCATCCCGTTCGGGTGCGCGGGCAGCGAGCGGCGCCGGTGCAGCACGAGGTCCTCGGCGGCGTCGAAGCGGACGGTCCGCCTGCCGGCGAGGTCGATCGCCCCGTCGCGTCGTACGACGTCGAGCCGGCCGCGCGCGGCGGCGACGTCCACGGTCGCCGGCAGCTCCCCCTCGAGCCCGAGCACGACGGCGCCCTCCGAGCCGTGGCCGTGCCCGGTCGCCCCCAGCGACCCGAACAGCTCGGCCTTCACCCGTACGGTCGCATCGAGGAGCCTGTCGTGGACGAGGCCGTCGACGAAGGTCTTCGCGGCGCGCATCGGCCCCACCGTGTGTGACGACGACGGACCGATGCCGATGGAGTAGAGGTCGAAGGTGCTCAGGGGCACGACGCGACCTCCCGCTCGAGCACCTCAGGCCTCGAGCAGCGCGTCGTACGCGGCAGCGTCGAGCAGGTCGACGGTGGCGGTCACCTTGACGACGAGGAGCCAGCCGCGGCCGAAGGGGTCGCTGTTGACCAGGCTCGGGTCGCCGTCGACGTCCTCGTTGACCTCGACGACCTCGCCGGTCACCGGCGAGTAGAGGTCGCTGACGGACTTGGTGGACTCGAGCTCGCCGCAGGTCTGGCCCGCGGTGACGGTGTCGCCGACGGCCGGCAGGTCGACGTACACGATGTCGCCGAGAGCGTCGGCGGCGTAGGCCGTCACGCCGACACGCGCGGTGTCGCCGTCGAGGGCGACCCACTCGTGCTCGGCGGAGTACTGGAGGTTCGTGGGGTTGCTCATCGTCTTCTCCTCGAGGTGGGTCAGCGGTTGCGGGTGTAGAAGGGGAGCTCGACGACGTCGGCGTCCTCGAGGGAGCCGCGCAGCAAGACGGAGACCCGGGTGCCGGGCGCCGCGAGGTGCGGCGGCACGTAGGCCATCGCGACCGGCTTCTCCAGCGTCGGCGACGGCGCGCCGCTGGTGACCTCGCCGACCTCGGCGCCGGTGGCCGGGTCGACGACCGGGTAGCCCGCGCGCGGCGAGCGGCGGCCGGTGGAGACCAGCCCGACGAGCACGCGCTCCGGGCCCTGCTCCTTGCGCTTCGCGAGCGCCTCGTGCCCGACGAAGCCGTCCGGCTTGTCGAGGACGACGACCCGGCCCAGGTTGGCCTCGTACGGCGTCGTGTCGCGGCTCAGCTCGTGGCCGTAGAGCGGCATCCCCGCCTCCAGGCGCAGCGTGTCGCGGCAGGCGAGGCCCGCGGGGACGAGGCCGTGCGGCTCCCCCGCCTGCTGCAGCGCGGCCCAGACGGCCTCCGCGTCGGACGGCCGGCAGTAGACCTCGAAGCCGTCCTCGCCGGTGTAGCCCGTCCGCGCGAGCAGCACCTCGACTGCGCCGTCAGGGGCAGCGACCGTGCCGGCGTCGATGGCGTAGTACCTCAGCGACGGCACGTCGAGCTCGGTCAGCTCCGCGACGATCGCGGCCGACGCCGGGCCCTGGACCGCCAGCAGCGCCCACTCCTCCGACGTGTCGCGGACCTCGACGTCGTACCCGTCGGCGCCGGCGGCCACCTCGGGGGCGACGACGGCGACATTGCTGGCGTTCGCGACGACGAGGTAGTGCTCCTCGGCGAGGCGGTAGACGACGAGGTCGTCGATGATCCCGCCGTCCTCGGCGCAGATCATCGAGTAGCGGGCGCGGCCGACGCCGATCGCCGACGGACGACCGACGAGGGCGTGGTCGAGCGCGGCGCCGGCACCCGGGCCGGTCAGCTCGATCTCGCCCATGTGGGTGAGGTCGAAGAGGCCCGCCGTCGTGCGCACGGCCCGGTGCTCGGCGAGCTCCGAGCTGTAGCGGACCGGCATCTGCCAGCCGGCGAAGTCCGTGAAGTTGGCGCCCAGTGCGGTGTGGACCGCGTGCAGCGGGGTGGTGCGCGGGGTGGGGTCGTTCGTTGCCATGCGGAGGCTCCCGGGGTCGAGGGTGCACGGCACCCTGCTGGTCTGCCTCCCCGCTCTGTCATGGGTGCCTGAGAGCTTCACCGCGACGAGCGGCTTGCACCGTGGGCGCAGGACATGGGTCCTGTCTTTCCAGAGTTGCCTCGCCGCGCAGTGATGGGGCCTGAGAGTTTCTCGGGGAGAGTTGCTCCTACGGCGCCCCGTCGCGACCCATCGGGTCAGGCGGGGTCTCTCCTGCTGCGGCTTCGAACGGCCGGTGTGGAGTTGTGTGCGGCGAGGCTACAGGTCGTGGCCGCCCGGGTCCCATTCCCCTCCGGCGCGGACGGCACGCCTGCGTCAGCCGATGCTGGCGCCGCCGTCGACGTAGAGCGTCTGGCCAGTGACGTACGACGACTCGTCGGCCGACAGGAAGGTGACCGCGGCCGCGATGTCGTCCGGCTGACCGACCCGCCTGACCGGGACGGCGTCGGCGTTGAGGCGGCGGAACTCGTCGACGTCCATCTTCAGCCGGGCCGCGGTGGCGTCGGTCATCTCGGTCGCGATGAAGCCCGGCGCGACCGCGTTGACGTTGATCCCGAACGGGCCCAGCTCGATGCCCAGGGTGCGGGTGAAGCCCTGCACGCCCATCTTCGCGGCCGAGTAGTTGGCCTGCCCCCGGTTGCCCAGCGCCGAGATCGAGGAGATGTTCACGACCTTGCCGTACTTCTGCTCCACGAAGTGCTTCTGCGCGGCCTTGGTCATCAAGAACGCACCCTTGAGGTGCACCCCCATCACCAGGTCCCAGTCCTCCTCGGTCATCTTGAACAGGAGGTTGTCGCGGGTGATGCCCGCGTTGTTCACCAGGACGTGGATCCCACCGAGCTCGGTGACGACCCGCTCGATGGCGGCGTCGACCGACGCGCCGTCGGAGACGTTGGCGCCCACGCCGATGGCCTTCGCGCCCTCGGTGAGCGGCAGCTTCGCGGCGGCCTCGGCGGCCGCGGTCTCGTCGAGGTCGACGATCGCGACCGACGCGCCCTCCTCGGCGAACCGGGTGGCGGTGCCGAACCCGATCCCGCGCGCTGCTCCGGTGATGACGGCGACTCGCCCGTCGAAACGACCCATGGTGGTGCTTCCTCTCGTTGGTGGTGGCGGCCGGTCGAGGTCGACTCAGCCGAGGCGGACCAGCGTCTTGCCGGTCGTGCGGCCCGCGAGCATGTCCGCCATCGCGCGCGGGGCCTGCTCGAGGCCGTCGTAGACGGTCTCGGGTGCGACCAGCCGGCCGTCGCGGATCCAGCCGGCCATCCGTTGCTGCATCTCCTCGAGCAGGTCGAGGTGCAGGCTGCCGCGGAAGCCGGACAGCGTCAGGTGCTTGGCGGTCGCGAGGAAGATGTTGCGCGGACCGGTGGGCTCCGACTCGTAGTCCGAGATCGAGCCGCACAGGGCGATGCGCCCGTGCATGGTCATCGCGTCGAGCGCCGCCTCGAGGTGCTCGCCGCCGACGTTGTCGAAGTACAGGTCGATGCCCTCGGGGGCCAGGCGTGCCAGCGCCTCCCCCAACGGCTCGGACCGGTGGTTGAACGCCGCGACGCCCAGGTCGTCGCGCAGCCAGGCGACCTTCTCGTCCGATCCGGCGCTCGCGACCACCCGGTGGCCGAGGTTGCGGGCGATCTGGACGACCAGGGAGCCG
This sequence comes from Nocardioides sp. SRI_004, assembly GCF_057586415.1. Lineage (NCBI taxonomy): Bacteria > Bacillati > Actinomycetota > Actinomycetes > Propionibacteriales > Nocardioidaceae > Nocardioides > Nocardioides sp. SRI_004. The sequence continues at coordinate 50,464 of NZ_JBYCZV010000015.1, read as the reverse complement.
ACGGCTCCGGCGGCCGCCGACACCCACAGGACCCGCCCGCCGCTGAGGCCGTCGACGACCGCGAGGCCGGCGTACGCCGTCAGGCCCATCGGCCCGAGCGGCCCGAGGAAGTGCTGGTGCGGCGCGTCGCCCGGGTCGAGCACGCGCAGCGTCCCGACGCCGTTCATGGCGCTCTCGCCCGCGCGCACCACGGCGTGCTCCCGCCAGCCCAGGGAGTGCCAGACGACGTCGCCCGGCTCGAACCCGTCGGCCCGGGACGCGACGACCTCACCGATCGTGAGGACGCCGTCCATCGGCGCGTGCAGGTCGAAGGCGGTGAAGTAGCCGTCGGGTGCCGCGGGACGCAGCCGGAGCCTCATCCCGGGGTCGACGGAGGTCCAGGTGTTGCGGACCAGCACCGAGCCTGCGGCGAGCTGGTCGGGGTCGGGGAGCTCGACGGGGACGACCTCGAAGTGCTCGGGCCCGACCTCGCCCCGCGGGTGGGCAGCGACCTGCAGCGCACGGCTCTTCATGTCTCTCCTCGGCACTCGGTGTGTGGACACCCGCGACTGTACTGAACTAAATTCAGTTTATGAAGACTCCGATGATGTCGGCTTGGCGCTGGACCGGGACCGGACGTCCGCTCCAGCTCCACGAGGTCCCGGTGCCCGCTCCCGGTCCCGACGAGGTGTTGGTGCGCGTGCGCGCTGCTGGCATGTGCCACTCGGACGTGGGCGAGCTCGACGAGCCCTCATGGGCCGTGAACATCACGCGCAACCCGATCACCCTCGGGCACGAGATCGCCGGCGAGGTCGTCGCCGTCGGCACGGATGTCACCGGCTGGACGACGGGCCAGCGGGTCGGCGTCCATCCGCAGGGCAGCACCGTTCCCGGCTACAGCCGCGACGGCGGCTACGCGAGCCACCACCTGGCCCCGGCCGGTGACCTCGTCGCGGTGCCCGACGGGCTGAGCGACGAGCTCGCCGCCACCGGCACCGACGCCGGCATGACGTCGTACCACGCGGTCGCGGTGGTCGGCGGCGTCCGCGCGGGCAGCCGCGTCGGCGTCATCGGCCTCGGGGGCCTCGGCCAGCTCGGCGCCCAGCTCGCCGTCCACCTCGGCGCCGAGGTCCACGGAGCCGACACGAGTACGGCGGCACGCTCCCTCGCGGCCGGATGGGGCCTCGCCGGGCTCCACGAGCGGGCCGAGGACCTGCGCGGCCTCGGCCTCGACGTCGTCATCGACTTCGCGGGCTTCGGCACGACCACCGAGGCGGCCGTGCAGGCGATCCGCGTCGGCGGCGACGTCGTGATGGTCGGCCTGGGCGCCGAGCACACCACGCTGACCACCGCCGACGTCATCCACCAGAAGGCACGGATCCACGGCTCGTCGGGCGGCACCCGCGACGACATCGCCGCGGTCTACCAGCACCTGGCCAGCGGCGCGCTGGCACCGACCGTCGAGCGGATCGGCTTCGACGACGTCCCGCGCGGGATCGAGCGCCTGCGCGCCGGCGACGTACGGGGGCGGCTGGTCGTCGTGTTCGAGGGCGGGCAGCACGATGGGCGCTGAGTCCGGGCCGGCACGACGACAGCGGTGGCCCGCCCGCGTCTACGGCACCGGCGCCGAGCCCGACTACCGATTCTCCCTCGCGAACGAGCGGACGTTCCTCGCGTGGCTGCGGACGTCGATGGCCCTGGTGGCCGGTGCCGTCGCGCTCGACGCCTTCGCGACGGGCTATCCCCGGCCGGTCGTCCAGGCAGTCGCCGGGGCTCTGGTGGCGCTGGGCGGAGCGGGCGCAGTCCTGGCGTGGGCACGCTGGAGTGCGGGCGAACGTGCCATTCGGAGAGGCGAGCCGCTCCCCGGGTTCCGGGCCGGGGCCGCCGCCTGCGCCGTCCTGGTGGCCGTGGCCACGACCGCCGCGTTCCTGGTGCTGGTGCGGTGAGCGACCCTCCACGGGATCCGGGCCTCCAGGCGGAGCGCACCCGCCTCGCCGGCACGCGGACGATGCTCAGCACCGGCGCCGCAACGCTGGCTCTGCTCCACCTGACCGCCCCCTCCGCGCCCATCGGGCCGGTCCTGCTGGCGGCCGTCGCACTGGCGGCCTCGACCGGAGCCGCTCCCCTGCTGCGGGACTCGACCGGGGTGCGCCTGGCGGCCCAGTCACTCACCGCCGTCATGATCGCCGCCTGCGCGTTGGTCACCGTCGTTCGCGGCTGATAGCCCTCACGCCACGGGACGCACCGGACCGGGCAGCCAGGCGCCACTGAGCGCGTCCGCGAGCGGCTCGTAGATGCGCAGCACCAGGAAGAAGCGCCCGCGTGGCGCCGGGAGCCAGTTCGCCCCGACACCGGGGTCCTCGGCGCTGATGGAGACGGTGACCGAGCCGTCGACGTCCAGCAGGAGGCCCGGCGTGGCGCTGCCGACCGAGGAGCGATCGATGGCGCTCGGCACGAGGAATCCGCTGTCGTCGTACAGGGTGACGCTCCAGAACGCCCCCGCCGGCGGCGGACGCTCCATCGTCAGCAGGTAGCCGCCCGCCGCCCCGCCGAGGGGCCGTCCCTCGCCGTCCACGTAGGTGTTGAACGAGGTGTTCTCCTCGACGACGTTGGCGGCGAGACCGACGTGGTTCATGACCGCCCGGCTGAGGAAGTTGGCGCCGTGGGCGCCCTTGTCGCAGACCTTCGTCCAGCCGGTCGGCACCGGTTCTCCGAGCTGCGGCCGGCAGGCGTCGATGACACCCATGGCCGCGGCGAACCCGCTCGCGGCCCCCGCCCGCGTCTCCTCGTCCAGGAGCCCGGGTCGGAACGCAGCGGTCCCCGCCAACCCCAGCACCGCGAAGCGACGGACGAGCGCCGTCTCGTCCGCGGGCACCCCGCCGAGACGGAGGGCACCGTCCATCGCGTGGAAGAAGGCCTCCCAGTCGGTGACGACGGCGTCGGGGTCGACGACCTCCCCGACCACGCTCGTCGCACCCGCGGCGACGCCACGGCCGCCCCGGACCGGACGCAGGAGCACCGAGTCCTGGAGCCGGTGGATCTCGGCAAGGTCGTCCCCCCGGACCTGGATCCGCATCAGCACCCACATCAGGCGGGAGGCGACACGGAGCCGGACGGCGTCGTCCGGCACGCCGGCGTCGTCACCCGGCGCGACCAACCAGACCTCGCGTGCCGGTCCGACGGTCCGCCGGCTGATGTTGGAGGCGTTGCCGAACGCGTCGAGCAGGTTCAGCGTGAAGTAGCGATCCCCGAAGTCGGGCAGGTCGATCGCCACGGGCCCCTCCCGCAGGTCGAGCCACGCGTTCGAGTACAGGGTGTCCACGTTCGGCACCCGGAAGGCGGCGAACCCGGGAGCGGCGAGGCGCCGCTCGTGGACGAACTGGCCGGTGGGGACACCGGTCTCGGCGTACTGCCGGCACATCTGGGCGTACTGGTAGGCGGCCGGGAGCCCGTAGACCACCGCATCGAAGGCTGCCGCGTGGGCCACGGAACGCCGCGCTGTGCCGTCCCTCGGCACGAGGTCCGCACGCGTGGAGACCTGCCGCTGGTCGACGTCTCCGACGTCGAGGGCGGCGTACCCCGTCACGCCGGCACCCGCATCACCGCCGGAGGACGCCACGACGCCTCGAGCGGCCAGTACAGGCGCAGCATGAGCCGGAACGGGCCCTCTGGCGCCGGAAGCCAGTTGCTCACCCCTCGCGGCGGCGGGCCAGCACTGATGTCGACCTCCAGCGATCCGTCGTCGGACCGCACCAGGCCGGGGGTGCGATCTCCGACGGCGTACCGCCCGAGGTCGTTGGCAACGAGATTTCCCGCGGCGTGGTACATCGTCAGGGACCAGAAGGCCGCGGCCGGCGGGGAACCGGCGGGGAGCCGGACCCGATACCGGGCGACACTGCCGTCGAGCTGCCGTCCCTCGGCGTCGACCTCGCACACCGGATAGCTCGCCTCCTCGGGTGGATTCACGTAGATCTGGGCGTGCGCCACCGCCGCACGGAGCAGGTGGTCGTCGCCGAAGGAGGCCACGGTCTCGTTGGTCGCCCAGCCGGCGGCGGTCCGGCCGAGAGTGCGAACCCGTTGCTCGATCGCCCGATGGCCGTCCCGGAGGCCGTCGGCGACAGCGGACACGACAGCCGGCGCGGCACGATTCCGGGCGAGCTCGTCGATCCCCACGTCCGCGAGCAGTCGCTCCAGTCCGCGGCTCTCGATCGACTCACCCCCGGTGTCGAGCACCCGGAGCACGGCGGAGGCGAAGGCGCCGGGCTCGAAGACCTCACGTTCCCGGGCGACGGCGGCGAGCCGGACGTCGACGTCGTCCACGACCGTCCCCGCATGCGGACTGCCTTGGCTCGAGACCACCAGGCGGTCCTGCACGGCGTGCGCGGCACGGAGGTCCTCGTCGCTGTCCGGATCGACCGCCGTCCGACCGACGAGCGTCAGCCACCGGTCCCGCGTCGCCACCCGCACCAGGTCACCGTGGTCCACCACCTCCGGCTCCCCGGGTTCCACCACGACGTGCGGCGGCTGCCCGGGGTGGGTCCGGCCGCTGATGACGACCGGGCTCGTGGTGTCGGACTTGCCCACCTGGAGGCTGAAGTACCGATCGCCCACGGTCGGCAGCTGGACCGCGTGCGGCCCGCGGGCGAGGTCCAGCCACGCCACGGAGTAGAGGGTGTCGACGTTCGGCGCCACCCCGACCCGGAGATCGGGGTCGGCGAGGGCCCGCGCGTGCCCGAACCGGCCGATTGGAGCGCCGGCCGACACGGCGGGCCGCGGCGCGAGGGGATCGCCGGGGAGGGTGAAGTTGAACCGCAGCCGCTGCGCGAGCACCAGCGGGTAGGCCCACACCTGAAGCCGGGCTGCGGACCGTCGTACGTCGTCCGGGGCCACGCTCACGAGGCAGCGATCAGCTCGCGCGACCCGGTCGCCGCTCCGCCCGGGTACACCTGCATCGCCTCGGGCCGGAAGCTGATGACGACGGGCTCGCCCTCGTGCGCGCTGCGCAGCCACGCCCCGTGGGAGGCCGCGTCAGCACGCAGCCGGAACTGCTCGGCTCCGGCGGCCACCGTGACGTCGTAGTGGCGGCCACCGAACTCGGAGGCGAGCAGTGTGGCCTCGAGCCGCACGGCATCGGCCGGCGCCTCGGTGGCCGACCGGTGCAGGCGGACGTCGTCCGGCCAGATCCGTGCGATCAGCGCGGGAGAGTCGGGAAGGCTGCGCTGGATGGACATCTCCACGCCGTCGGCGCTCTGCCAGCCCGTCGCGGTCCGGACGAGCTCCAGCCGGTTCGACATGCCGATGAACTCCGCGACGTAGTCGGTGGCCGGGTTGTCGAAGACCTCGACCGGCGTCCCGAGCTGCTCGATCCGGCCGGCCCGCATGATGGCGATCTTGTCGCCGAGCGCGAAGGCCTCGGACTGGTCGTGGGTCACGAAGACGGCACCGAAGCCCAGGCTCTCGTGCAGGCGGTGGATCTCGGTGCGGACCTGGTCACGGAGGCGCGCGTCGAGGTTGCTCAACGGCTCGTCGAAGAGGACCAGGTCCGGCTGGGCCGCGAGCCCGCGGGCGACCGCGATCCGCTGCTGCTGGCCGCCGCTCAGCTGGGAGGGATAGCGGTCGAGGAGGTGGCCGCAGTCGACCATGCCGGCCGCCTCCTCGACGCGGCCCGCCGCCAGCGCCTCCTTCATCCTGCGCACCTTGAGCGGGTAGGCGATGTTCTTGCGGACCGTCATGTTGGGCCACAGTGCATACGACTGGAACACCATGCCGATGCTGCGCTTGTGCGCCGGCACGTTGATCCGCTCTGCCGCGTCGAAGACCGCCTTGCCCTTGAACTCGATGCGCCCCTGTTCGGGCGTCTCGAGGCCTGCGAGGCAGCGCAGGGTGGTCGTCTTGCCGCAGCCGCTGGGGCCGAGCAGGACGAGGAACTCACCCTCCTCGATCTCGAGGTCCAGGTCGTCGACGATGACGTTGGAGCCGTAGGACTTGGTGAGACCGGAGATTCGGAAGCTGGCCATCATGCACCTCTCGCGTAGTTCGGCCGGGTCGGGGATGGGGACATCAGAGGTTGTCGAGCACGTTGCGTCCGCCGACGATCATCGCGATCGCGACGCCCGCCGTCGTGACAGCCGACATCAGGATCGCCATGGCGGCGACGAGGGTGTAGGAGCCGTTGCTCCAGTGGTCGTAGAGGAGCGTGCCCATCACCTGGGTGGTGGCCGAGCGGACCATCAGTGACGCCGCGAACTCGTGGGTCAGCAGGATGAACATCAGCGCCACCGCACTCAGCACGGCAGGCTTCAGCATCGGCAGGGTCACGCGCAGTGCGGTCACCAGGGGGCTCGCGCCACTGACCGCCGACGCCTCCGCGTAGGTGTCGCCCATCGAGATCAGCGCGGTCATCTGCATCCGGGTCGCGAAGGGGATCATCAGCACGATGTAGACGAGGATGATCACCCACTTCGTCCCGTAGAGGATGAACGGCGGCTGGGTGTAGGTGAGGAGGAACCCGACGCCGAAGATCACGGACGGGATGCCCAGCGGCAGCGCACTGATGACGTCCCCCAGCAGGCGGATCACCTTGAGATGGCGGTTGCGGACCACCAGCATCGCCGTGGCGAGCCCGACCGGCACGCAGACCGCGACGGCGGCGAGCGAGGTGACCACGCTCGTGGTCACGGACTCGGTGATGCCGGGGGTGCTGAACAGCTCGCGGTAGTTGTCGAGCGTCAGGAAGTCCCAGCTGAGATTCTCCGACCAGAACGGCGACAGCGACACGATGAGGACGCCGACGAGCGGCAGCACAAGGGCCACCAGGCCGTAGCCCGCCACGAAGGCCGCGGCCCAGTACGAGCGGCCACCCACCGGGGCGAACGACTTGCCTCCGTGGGTGACGAACCGGCTCTGGTTGCCGAGCAGGAAACGCTGGCCGAAGACGACGAGCAGCCCGAGGATGACGAGCGGCGACGCCGCCGCCGCAGCCGCGGCGTAGTTCACCGGGGATTCGGCCGTACGGCGGTACATCTCCGTCGTGAGCACCTTCATCCCCTCGTTCTGCCCGAGCAGGAGGGGACCGGTGAACTGGCCCAGGCCCAGGAGCAGCGCGACGCCGCCGCCGTACACGAGCGAGGGCCGGAGCAACGGGAGCACGACCTTGAAGAAGACACCGAGCTGCGAGGAGCCGGCCGACTGCGCCGCCTCGAGGTGCTCGGAGCTGATGTTCTGCATGCCGGCGCTGACGAAGAGGTAGACGAAGGACGTCAGGCCGAAGCCGGTGATGATGATGACCCAGGTCGATGAGTAGACGTTCACGGGCCCGGAATCGAGGTCGTTCCACCACGGCAGCTGGCGCATCAACGCGTTCAGGTAGCCGGGGCCCGGCGAGAGGAGGAAGGCCCAGCCGACCACGTTGGCCACGGACGGCATCACGATGGGCAGCACCGGGATGACGCGGAGGAATCCGGCGCGGTGGGGAAGTCGGGTGACGGCGAAGGCCAGCAGCGTTCCGAGCACCATGGCGATCACCAGCGAGGCCAGGGCCAGCTGCACGGTCGTGCGCAACGTGTCCCCGATGTCGGAGCGGCCGTACTGCGACTCGTAACCCGCTCCGCCGTTCTCGAACGCCAGGGACTGCAGCCGCCAGACGGGGACGACGACCAGGTAGGCAAGGGCGGCGACGACGGCGCCGTAGAAGAGGCGCCCGCGCCACACGCGTGCGTCGACGTCGAGCAAGGGAAGTGCCCGGGTCACGGCCATCTCAGATCACCTCGGGGAATCGGGGGAGGCCGTGGTGGCAGGTCCCGGACCTGCCACCACGGTAGGACGTGGACGGGAGGTTGCGCTCCTCAGTCGAGGAACTGCTTCTCCCACTCCTCCTGATAAGCGGCGACCGAGTCCCCGGACAGCTCGTCGGGGTCGCCGAGGGGGATCTCCTGCGCGAGCAGGTCGGAGCCGGCAACGCCGGTGCCCTCGATGTCCGGCAGCGCCGGGACGAAATCGTGCGAGATCGCGGCCTGGCCCTCGGGCGTGACGAGGAAGTCGGCGAGGACCTGGGCAGCGTTGGGGTGCGGCGACGACGAGAGGACGTGGCTGTACCACGGGACGCCGAACGGCTTCTCCGGGATGATGAACTCGACGGGAGCTCCGTTGGCCTTCTCGGTCAGGATCGTGCTGCCGATCGTCGGCGATGCCCAGATCTCACCCGAGGCGATCGCCTGGCCGATGGCGACGGCGCTGTCGTAGACGCGCGGGTCCATCGCGGCGAGGCGGTCGACGTAGTCCGTACCGAAGTCCTCGTCGATGGTGCGGTACATGTCGACGTACGTCGGGATGCCGGCCGGGTTGGTGACGCCGAGCTTGCCCCCCTTGAGGTTCGCGGCCAGGAGGTCCTCGGGCGAGGTGACGCCGTTCGGCAGCTTCTGCGTGTTCCAGCCCAGTCCGAAGACGGTCGCACTGGTCAGGAACCACTGGTCGTCGATGACGCTGTTCGACCGGTCGTAGTCCTCGTTGTCGAAGGACGGACCGACGATGTCGACCGAGTAGCCGCCGTCGGCGCTCCGGTCGATCCAGCCGGCGTCGGTGGTCATGTGGACGTCGGCGGTGCCGCGGCCCGTCTGGTTCTCGATCTCGACCTTCGGCAGCAGGTCTGCGTCGGTGCCGCGCACGTAGGTCAGCTCGATGTCCGGGTACTTCTTCTCGAACGCCTTCTTCAGCAGCTCGAGGTTGTCCGGGGCGACAGTGCCGTAGATGACGACCTCGCCTTCCTTCTTCGCAGCCTCGACGATCCCGTCCCAGCTGCCCGCCAATTCTCCGCCGCCCGAGTCGCTGCCGCAGCCAGCGAGCGCAGCAACGGAGAAGAGACCGCCGGCCAGAGCAGCGGCAAGTCGCTTCGATGTCATGAACGTCTCCTAGGTGAGGTGGGCCAGCCACCGAATTGAAGTTGGTTCAGTTGGAACTGTATGACGTGCGTCACCAGAGGGCAAGAGATACCGGCCGGAAACTTGAACTGACTTCAATCCAGCAGCAAGGCTGGGGCCATGACCCACCTCTTCAACGGTGTCGGCGAGTTCGCGGCCGCCACCGGGCTCGATCTCGGCCACAGCCCCTGGTTCGAGATGACCCAGGCACGCATCGACCAGTTCGCCGATGTCACCGAGGACTGGCAGTGGATCCATGTGGACCAGGCTCGCGCAGCCCGCAGCGAGCTCGGCAGCACCATCGCCCACGGCTACCTGACCCTCGCCCTCGTCCCCCGCCTGAGCGCAGGACTGTTCGACTTCGACGGCATCGGACGCGCGGTCAACTACGGCGTCGAGAAGGTGCGCTTCCCTGCGCCGGTCAGGCCCGGCGACCGGATCCGTGCGCGGGGAGCGGTGGTCGACGTGACGCCCGCCGGACCCGATGGACGCGGCACACTCGGTCGGGTGCGCTACACGATCGAGATCGAGGACCGCGAGCGTCCCGCCTGCGTGCTCGAGGCACTGATGCTGGTCCTGCCGCCCGAGACCAGTTGAACTCAATTCAGTTTGGTGGCAGGGTGACCGGCATGGATCGCTACACCGACCGCCGCGTCCTCGTCACCGGCGCGACCGGAGGGCTCGGGGCCGAGATCTGCCGCCGGCTCACCGCCGAGGGCGCCGTGCTCGCCCTGGCCGACCTCCCCTCGCCCGCCCTCGAGGAGACACGCGCAGCCCTGCCCGGGAGCGGGCACGTCGCGCTCGACCTGGACGTCAGCGACGAGGAGCAGTGGCGCGCCGCGGTCGCCCGGGTCGACCAGAAGCTCGGCGGGCTCGACGTCCTCGTCAACAACGCGGCCATCGGCAGCATCGGGACGGTCGAGGACGAGGAGCGCGAGCACTGGGACCGGGTGATGTCGGTGGACGCCACCGGGGTGTGGCTCGGGATGAAGCACGCCGGCCCGCTCATCGAGCGCACGGGCGGCGGCGCGATCGTCAACGTCGCCTCGATCCTCGGGAGCACGGGCGGCCTCGGCAACAGCGTCGCCTACCACGCCGCGAAGGGCGCGGTGCGCACCATGACGAAGAACGCCGCGATCCACTGGGCCACCCGGGGCGTCCGCGTCAACTCGCTGCACCCCGGCTTCATCGAGACCCCGCAGCTGCTGGAGCGCTACGCCGGCTCAGAGCGCCACCGGGCGATGCTCGCGAACACCCCGATGGGCCGGCTCGGCCGGCCCGAGGAGATCGCGGGCGCCGTGGCCTTCCTGGGCAGCGACGACGCCGGCTACCTGACCGGCACCGAGCTGTACGCCGACGGCGGCTGGACCGCGCGCTAGCGCCTCGTGGTACCTCAGGCCTGGGGCACCATCACCCGCTCGTCGCCGGTGACGATGATGCTGCGGCCACCCATCGTGCCCACGTGGGCGACGGCGGCCTTCCACTCGTCGCTGGCGAGGGCCGCGTCGAGTGCCTCCTTGCTGTCGAAGCTGAGGACCGACATGCCGTCCCAGCCCGCCGAGCGCTTGTCGTCCATCCCCTCCAGGACCTCGGTGTGCAGCCACCGGCGCAGCCCGGGCAGCGGGTAGGTCACGTCGGCGTGCTCGCCGCGCCACCAGTCGATGAACTGCTCGTGGGTCCAGCCGCTCGGCTTCGACGCCAGCACGATCAGGTTGTACATCACACGCTCCTGAGTTGAATTTGGTTCATGGGTGGCGGACATGCCGGTCCGGCGCTCCCGCCCGGGAGTCGGGGTTCGGTCAGTGGACCAGGCGCACGCAGGCCGCGACGACCTGGTCGGAGATCTCGGCGAGGGTGTGGGCGCCCTTCGGGCGGTACCAACGCCACACGCCGTTGATCAGGCCGAGCATCAGCCGGGCGAGGACGACCTCGTCCTGCTTCGCGAACACGCCGGCGTCCATGCCGGCCTTCAGCAGCGCGGCCCACTCGTGCTCGATCTCGCGCACCAGCTCGCGCGCCCGCTGGCGCTCGGCCTCCTCGCGCTGAGACGAGCGCTCGCCGACCAGCAGGTCCTGGTGGCTCATCAGGATCCGCTCCTGGAGCGCCTCGCGCGCGGTGACGTCGAAGGCCGCCGCCACGGCGACGCGGATCTTGTCGTCCGGCTCGCTCACCTCGGCGGTGACCGCGCGGGTCCGCTCGAGGGAGCGCTCCAGCTCGTTGCTCATGATGGTCAGCAGGCAGTGCACCTTCGACTCGAAGTAGTGGTAGAGGGCGGTCTGCCCGATCCCCACCTCGTCGGCGATGGTCGCCCACTTAGTGTGCTCGAAGCCCACCCCGCCGAAGTTGTCGATGGCGGCGTCGAGGATCCTGCGCCGCTTGGAGCGCGGGCCTTCGGTACGGGTCTGCTCGTCAACTGTCATGGGAGCCGTCCTTGTCGCCAAGTGAATTCAGATCAGCGTAGCGCCGGAACCGTGGTTCATCGGGCTTCCGCGGCCGCATCGCCGCCCACGAGCGACGACGCGAGCGACACGGCACCGGACCGGTCGAGCTTGCCCACCCGGTTCTGTGGCAGGTGCGGGACCGGGTAGACGAACTCGGGCCACTTGAACTTGGGGAAGTCGGCGGCGGCGAGCTCCCGTCGTACCCCGTCGATGTCCAGGGGGTCGCCCGACCAGACCACGAGCGCCGCCGCCCGCTCACCGAGCAGGTCGTCGGAGACCGGTACGACGCACACCTGGGCCACGCCCGGGATGGCGGCGACGGCGGCCTCGACCTCGTTGATGTCGATGTTGCGGCCTCCCCGGATGATGACCTGCTTCTCACGGCCGAGGATGTTGAGGGTGCCGTCGTCGTTGATGCGGGCCCGGTCGCCGGTCGGCAGGAAGCCGTCGGGCGTGAGCTCCGGCGGGACCGGCGCGCCGTTGCGGGCGTAGCCGACGAACAGCGAGGGGCCGCGCACCTGGACGTTGCCGACCTCCCCGAGGGGCAGGGCGGCGCCGTCGTCGCCGACCACGCGCAGCTCCGTGCCGGGGAAGGGACGTCCGTCGCGGCCGAGGCGGACCTCGGGCGGCTCGGAGGGCAGCGGGGTGGTGTGGCCCAGGCACTCGGACATGCCGAACACCCGCAGGAAGCGGGTCCCGAGATGACGCTCGGCGGACTCCAGCGAGCGGGCGTTCATGGGTCCACCGCCGACCGTCATCGCGCGCAGCGACGTGAGCGCTCCCGACGACCCGGGCACCAGCGAGAGCTGCATGGCCATCGTCGGCACCAGCATCGTCCAGGCGACCTTCTCGTCGCGCAGCAGCACGACCGCGTCCTCGGGGCTCCACTTGTCCAGGCACACCACCGGGCCGCCCAGGAGCGCCGGGAGGTAGAGCCCGAAGCAGAACGCGGCGACGCTCGAGAACGGGACGAAGGCGCCGACCGGGTCCCCCGGCCGGAGGCCGACGGCGGCGATCGTGGCCTCGCCGGCGTACCGGATCGACTCCTCGGACTGCACGACGCACTTCGGACGACCCGTCGACCCCGAGGTCATCGCGATGGCCACGCCGCCGCGCCACCGCTCGACACCGCGGGTACGACGGGAGGCGGCCGCGCGCAGCGACCAGCCCGGGAAGGCCTCCCCCACCACCGGCAGCCCGGCGTCGTCGACCTGCCAGGTCTCGACCGCGTGGGGCGAGGCGATGACGGCGTCCGGCTGGATGTCCTCGAGGGCGAGGTCGTACTCCGAGCGGGCGGCGTGCCCGCTGATGACCGCGACCAGCCCGCCCCGCAGCCCGACCGCGATCGCGGCGGCGAGGGTGCGCCAGGTGTTGTCGGCCTGGACGAGCACCGTGGGCGCGCCCGCCAGCGACCGGTCCAGGAGGTCCGCGATCTCGCCGGCCCGGGCGACGACCTCACCGAGGGTGTGGGCTCCCTCCGCGTCGATGACGGCGACGTCGTCGGGGCTCTGCCCGGCCCGCTCGACCAGCTCCTGTGCCAGCTTCCTCATGCCTTCGTCTCCTCCACGTCGATTGTCCTCGCGGTCGGCACCGCGACGGCCCTGCCCTGGACCAGGCCGCGGCGCAGCCGGTCGTAGGCGGTCAGCGCGTCCGACAGCGCATGGGTCTCGGTGCGGGCGTGGACACCCGCGCCCGCGAGGCCGACCACGTCGGCGAGGTCGCCGGCCGAGCCCCAGAACGGCGCGGCGACTCCCCAGCCGCGCGGCAGGTCACCGCCCTTGGCGACCTCGAGGCGACCGCCGGCGGACCCGACGACGGCGATGCGGCCGCCGGGCGCGAGCACCTGCGTGGCCGCGTCCATGGTGTCCTGCGAGCCGACGAAGTCGAGGACCACGTCGGCCCCGGACCCGTGGTGGCCGCCCTCGAGCCACTCGGCGGCGTCGATCGTGCTCGCCACGACCGCGTCGGCGCCGAGCCGGAGCCCGAGGGCGCGCGCCTCGGCACGCGGGTCGACCGCGACCACGCACACGGGGTCGTGGCGCGCGAGCAGCTGCAGCGCGAGGTGGCCCAGGCCGCCGATCCCGATGACGAGGACCGTGGCCCCCGCCAGGTCGGCGCCGACGGTCCGCAGCGCGTGCTGCGCGGTCAGGCCGGCGTCGGTCAGCGGCGCGAGCGCCACCGGGTCCACGCCGTCGGCCGGCACGAGCTGGCGCACGCCGGGGACGAGCATGTAGTCGGCCAGCCCGCCGTCGTACCCGATGCCGTTGCCGATGGGCCCGGTGAGCTCGAAGCAGTAGTTGTCCCGGCCTCGCCGGCACTGCCGGCAGCGCCCGCACGACCAGATGCCGTGCACGGCGGCCCGGCGCCCGAGCCACGCCGGGTCGACGGCGTCGCCCGCCGCGACGACCGTGCCGACGACCTCGTGGCCGAGGGTGAACGGGAGCTCGTAGGGCAGCTGCCCCGGAGCGGCATCCATGATGTGGAGGTCCGAGTGGCACAGGCCGGCCGCCTCGACGCGGACCAGGAGCTGGGCACCGACCGGCACCGGGACCGGCACCTCGACCAGCTCCGGAGCGGCGCCCCAGGCGTGGAGGCGCAGCGCGCGCATCGTCTCCGGCAGCGCGCTCACCGTGCGGTCCATCCGCCGTCGACAGCCAGGACGTGCCCGGTCACGTAGCTCGCGGCGTCCGAGGCGAGGAAGAGCAGCGCGCCGTCGACCTCGCCGGTCCGGCCGCCGCGTCCGAGCATGGTGTTGCGGCGCACCCAGCCGGCCGACTTCTCGTTGGTGAACAGGCCGTCGGTCATCTCGGTATCGAACCAGCCCGGCACCAGCGCGTTGACACGAACCCCGCGCCGTCCCCACTGGCCCGCCAGCTCCCGGGTGACGCCGATGACCGCGGCCTTCGACGCGGCGTACCCCGCGCCGCCGATCGGGGCGGTGGAGACCAGGCCGACCACGGAGGAGATGTTGATGATCGAGGCACCGCGGTCCTCGGGGAGGGCGCGCACGGTCTCGACCGCCAGCCGGATGCCGGCCGTGAGGTTGAGGGCGAGGATCGCGTCCAGCTCCTCGGGCGTCTCGGTCAGCGCGTCCGGCGGTCCGGGCATGCCGGCGTTGTTGACGAGGACGTCGATCCCGCCGTTGATCGAGGCGGCCGTCGCCACCAGGCGCTCGCGGTCGCCGGCATCGGTGACGTCGCAGGCCACCGGCACCAGACCCGGTACGTCGGCGGCCAGCGCCTCGAGGCGCTCGACCCGCCGGGCGGCGGCGACGACGGTGGCACCGGCCGCGGCCAACGCCCGCGCGAAGCCGTCGCCCAGGCCCGAGGAGGCGCCGGTGACGACGGCGACCCGCCCGCTCAGGTCGAACATGGACAGGGGCGAGGTGGCCATCAGTAGACCGCCGTCCGGCCACCGTCCACCGGGATCAGCGCGCCGGTCGTGTAGCCCGCGACGTCCGAGGCGAGGTGCACGACCATGCCGGCGAGCTCCCTCGGGTCGCCGAGGCGCTCCGCCGGGAGCCGGTCGGTGACCAGGCCGATGAACTCGTCGTCCCAGTCGCCGGCCATGTCGGTCGCGAACGCGCCGGGCATCACGCAGTTGACCCGCACGTGCGGTGCGTACTCCTGGGCGAAGGCACGGGTGAGTGCGTTGAGCCCGTTCTTCGAGGCGGCGTACGTCGCCTCGGGCGGGCTGGGACGCTCCGCGCCGATGCTCGAGATGTTGATGATCGAGCCGCGACCCGCGGCGTACATGTGGGCACCGGCCACCGCCATCAGGCGGAAGGGGCCCTTGAGGTTGACGTCGATCGTCTTGTCGAAGAGCGCCTCGGTCACGTCCTTCGCCGACGGGGCGAGCGGGGCGATGCCGGCGTTGTTGACGAGGACGTCGATCCGGCCGTGCTCGGCCACGACGGCGTCGACGGCGGGCTCGATCGCGTCCCAGTCGCCGACGTGCAGCGGCAGGGGGAAGGCCTTGACGCCGGTCGACGCGGTGATCTCGGCGGCGACCCGCTCGCACGCGTCGGCCTTGCGGCTGGACACGACCACGGTCGCCCCGGCCACCGCCATCGCCTCGGCGATCGCGCGGCCGAGGCCGCGGGTGGCTCCGGTGACCAGCGCGACCCTGCCGTCGAGCTGCCCGCTCACGCGCGCGCCTCCTTCGGTGCGTCGTACTTCTTGAGCTCCTGCAGCGCGATGCTGCGCAGGTGCACCTCGGTCGGACCGTCGGCGACCTGCAGGGCCCGGGTGAGGGCGTAGAGGCGGGCGAGCACGGTGTCGTCGCTGACCCCGGCGGCGCCCCAGGTCTGGACGGCGCGGTTGACGACCTGGTGGGCGACCTCCATCGCGGCGACCTTGATGGCCGCGGCCTCGGTCCGGGCGGCGGCGTTGCCACGGGTGTCCATCAGCCAGGCGGCCTTGAAGGTGTGCAGGCGGATCTGGTCGATCTCCATCCGGCTGCGCCCGATCCACTCCCGCACGACGCCCTGCTCGGCGAGCGGCCCGCCGAAGGCCTCCCGGCTCGCGGCCCGCTGGCACATCAGCTGCAGCGCGCGCTCGGCCATCCCGATCGCGCGCATGGCGTAGTGCATCCGGCCCGGGCCCAGCCGGCCCTGGGCGATGGCGAAGCCGCCGCCCTCCTCGCCGAGGATGTTCTCGGCGGGCACCCGCACGTCGGTGAAGGTGACCTCGCCGTGGCCGAGGCGGTCGTGGTAGCCGAACATCGGGAGGTCGCGGACCACCTCGACGCCGTCGGCGTCGGCCGGGACCAGGATCATGCTCTGCTGGCGGTACGTCGGCGCCTCGGGGTCGGACTTGCCCATGAAGATGATGAGCCGGCAGTCCGGGTCGAGGATGCCGGAGGTGTACCACTTGCGGCCGTTGATGACGTAGTGGTCGCCGTCGCGGCGGATCGTGGAGGTGATGTTGCGGGCGTCCGAGCTCGCGACCGCCGGCTCGGTCATCGCGAAGGCGGAGCGGATCTCGCAGGCGAGCAGCGGGTCCAGCCACTCCTTCTGCTGCTGCTCGGTGCCGTACATGGCGAGGATCTCCATGTTGCCGGTGTCGGGCGCCGAGCAGTTGATCGCCTCGTTGCCGATGATCGAGCGTCCGACGATCTCGGCGAGCGGCGCGTACTCGAGGTTGGTGAGCCCCGCGCCGCGGTCGCCGTGGGTCATGAAGAGGTTCCACAGGCCCTGCTCGCGCGCCACCCGCTGCAGGTCGCGCATGACCTGCGGCTGCTCGTGGGGGTTGGCGTTCGCGGCGACCTGGGCGTCGTACACGGCCTCGGCGGGGAGCACGTGCTCGGCCATGAACGTCTCGAGCCTCGCCGCGAGGTCGGCGGTGCGGGCGGTGAATTCGAAGTCCACAGGGGGTTCCTTCTCGCGTCGTTGCGGTGGAGTCGATCGAGGCTCAGCCGAGCCGGGCGGTGCCGGTCTCGATGAGCCGGGCGATGGTGGCCGGCAGCCTCTCCTGGTCCGGGTCGTGGTGCCGGCCCTCGCGGTGGCGACGCAGGTTGTGGCCCATGATCGCCGCCATCTTGAAGCGGCCCAGTGCGTCGAACCAGGTGAGCTCGCGCGGCGCGGGTCCCCCGGCGGCGTACCGGCTCACCAGCTCCTCGACGGAGGGCAGGCCGGGGACGTGGCGGCCGACGCCCGGGAAGTTGTCGCCGTCGGCGAAGACCAGGAACCAGCCCAGCTCGACCCGCGGGTCGCCGGGGCTCCAGATCTCCCAATCGATCAGCGCCGCGGGCTCGGTGCCGCGGGACAGGATGTTGCCGAGGCGGTAGTCACCGTGCACCAGCACCGGCGCGACGGCCTCGGGGACCGACGCGGCGAGCAGCTGCTCGAGCTCGGCGGCACCCGGCACCAGCTCGGGCGGTACGGCGCCCATCGTGCGGCTCCAGCGGGCGAGCTCGTCACCCGGCGACAGCGGCTCCCCGTCGACGGGCAGCCCGTCGAGGGGCAGCCGGTGCAGCCGCGGCAGGATCTCCGCGGCGCGCAGCATCCGGGCCGCGGCGAGGGCGGGCTCGACCGCGGGGTCGTCCAGCACCGGCTCGAGGGACTCGCCGGCGACCAGCTCCATCGCGAACCACGCCGGCTCGACCTCGTCGGTGGCGCAGATCCGCGGAACCGGGACGTCGGTGCCGGCGAGCGCGGCCATGATCCGCGCCTGCCGGAGCATGTCATGGCGACCGATCGAGCGCTGGCCGGGTGGCACCGCCTTCACGACGAACCACTGGTCGTCGACGGCGAGCTTGTAGGTGAGGCCCGAGTGCCCACCGAGCATCGGCTCCAGCGGGGTCGGTACGCCGTCGTACCCGCTGGCCCTGAGGCCGGCGACGACCCGCTCCTGGAGGTCGAGGGCGTGCAGCTCGGCCGGGGTGGGCCGCGTGTCGGTGGCCATCAGCGGGGCTCCCTCGGGAGGCCGAGCACGCGCTCGGCGAGGATGTTGTGCTGGATCTCGTCGGTGCCGCCGGCGATCCGGTAGCCCGGCGCGCCGAGCACGTGCTCGGTCCACGCCCAGGTGCCCCAGCGGTCGCCCTGGACGGTGAGGTCCGGGCCGAGCAGCAGGCGCACGACCTCGGAGGTGCGCGCCATCGTGTCGGTGGCGAGCAGCTTGCCGACGGAGGCCTCCGGCCCGGCGTCGGCGCCGGCGACGACCGCGGCGGCCACGCGCATGCCGGTGAGCCGCTGGACGTAGCTGCGGGTGACCAGGTCGGCGACCGCGTCCCGCTCGAGCTCGGTCAGCGGCCGGCCGAGGTGGCGAGCGAGCTCGACGGCCTGGTCCGCGTTCTCGAGGCCCAGGCTGCCGGAGTCCAGGCGCTCGGACGCGAGCACGGTCAGCGCGACCTTCCAGCCCGCGCCCAAGGGACCGAGCCGTTGCGCGTCGTCGAGGTGCACGCCGTCGAGGTAGACCTCGTTGAACGAGCTGCCCCCGGTCATCTGGCGGATCGGGCGGACCGTCACGCCCGGCGCGTCCATCGGGACGATGAAGGCCGTCAGGCCGGCGTGCTTCGCACTCCCCGGGTCGGTGCGGGTGATGGCGACGCCGTGGTCGGCGACGCGGGCGCCCGACGTCCAGACCTTGTGGCCGTCGAGGCGCCAGCCGTCACCGTCGCGGACGGCACGGGTACGGACCGCCGCGAGGTCGGAGCCGGCCTCCGTCTCGGAGAACAGCTGGCAGGCGATCACGTCGGTGCGCAGCATCGCCCGGACGTACGTCGAGCGCTGCTGCTCGGTCCCCCACTGCGCGATCGTCGGCGCGATCAGCTGCTGGGTGACGGGGAACATCTCGGTGCGCCGCGGGACGTCGTACTCGGCCTCGGCGCGCCGGAAGGCCAGCAGGTACGACACCGGGAGGCCTCGGCCGCCGTACTCCGGGCCCCAGGTGATGGCCCCGAAGCCGGCGTCGTACTTGGCCTGCTCGTAGGCGCGGATGCGGTCGGTCTCCGCGCGCTCCTCGTCCTCGGTCCAGTTCTCGAAGACCGCGACCGCGTCGCTGCCCTCGCCCCAGGGGCGCTGGGTGCGGGGAGCCGCGACGGAGGAGAGCCACGCGCGGGCGTCGGCGACGAACGCGTCGAGCTCGGGGGTGGTCATGACGCCTCCAGGACCGCGCAGGCGCTGATGCCCGGCGCGCCGTAGACGTGGGTGAAGCCGAGGCGCGGGTCGCCGGGGACCTGGCGGGCCCCGGCCTCCCCGCGGAGCTGGGTGACGATCTCGTGGACCTGCCGCAGGCCGGAGGCACCGATGGGCTCGCCGTTGGCGATGCAGCCGCCATCGGTGTTGACCGGGAGCCGGCCGCCGATCTCGGTGTCGCCGTTGGCGATCCACTTCTCCTGCTCGCCGTGGGCGCAGAAGCCGGTCTCGGCCAGGTGCATGAGCTCGGCACCCGCCTCGGTGTCCTGGAGCTGGGCGACGTCGATGTCCTCGGGCCCGACGCCGGCCATCTCGAACGCGGCCTGCGCGGCGACGGTGCTGACGCTCGTCGGCACGCCCTCGCCCTGGATCGCCGGGCTGAAGACCTCGAAGGTGCCGAAGCCGCGGGTGCGGGGAGCGACCGCGAGCAGCTTCACCGCCCGCGCGCCGAGCCGCTTCGCGACCGCGGGCGTCGCGACGACGATCGCCGCCCCGCCCTCGCCCGGGGAGCAGAACATGTACTGCGTGAGCGGGTCGTTGACCATCGCGGCGCCGGCCACCTGCTCCTCGGTCATCGGCTCGCGGCGCCACGCGTTGGGGTTGAGCGCCCCGTTGCGGTAGGCCTTGGCCGCGATCGACGCGAGCAGGCTCTCCGGCAGGTCGTGCTGCCGGAGGTAGCGCGCGATCTTCACGGCGAAGAACTGGGTGGTGACCATCAGGCCGGCCTCGCCGTAGCCCACGGGCAGGCCCCAGTCCTCGGGGCGGGGGTCGAAGGCGCCCCGGGGGTGCTTGTCGAAGCCGACGGCGAGCGCGATCTCCGCTGCGCCGGATCGGATCGCGTTGACGGCGGCGACGAGTGCGCTGCCGCCGGTGGCGCACCCGTTCTTGACGTTGGTGAACGGGATGCCGGTGAGGCCGAGCTCCGCCACCAGGGTGTCGGCGAGCCCGGCGCCGTCGCTGCCGCCGAAGGCGACCTGCACGTCGGGCCAGGCGATGCCGGCGTCGGCCAGGGCGGCGTGGACGGCCTGGACCGCCATCTGGCGGCCGGTGACACCGGGCTGGCGACCGAACCTGGAGAGGCCGGCCCCGATGATGGAGACCTCGCCGCTCATCGGCCGGCCCCCTCGGCCGTGCGCCCCGAGCTCCGCAGCCACGGGTCGGTGGCGAAGCGCGGGACGGGGTCGACCGCGACGAGGGTGACCTCGGCCCCGGCGAGCTCGGCCGGGTCGTCGACCGTGGTGGCCTCGAGGACGGCTTCGACCTTCACGCCGTCCGGCAGCTCGACGTACCCGACGGCGAAGGGCGTGAAGCCCTCCGCCGGCGGCACGTACGGAGGAGACTTGGGCGCGAACCGCTGGACGGTGTGGGCCCAGACGGTGCCGCGCCCGGCCAGGTCGACGGAGGACAGTCGGGTCCCTCCGCACCGCTGGCAGCCCGTCGCCTCGGGGAAGGCGACGTTGCCGCACTCGGTGCATCGGCTGCCCCTCAGCGTGGGTGCTTCGGGCACGGTCGTGTCGACGGTCATGGCTACAGCTCCTCGCAGGATCCAGCGCAGTTGCCGGATCGGTCGATCCGGCGGACGGGCATCAGGTCAGCGACCGACCCACTTGGGCTCGCGCTTCTGGAGGAAGGCCTGGACGCCCTCCTTGCCGTCCTCGGACTGCAGCGCGTTGCCGACGGCGAGGTGCTCCATGATCATCAGCGACTTCACGTCGGCGTCGAGGCCCTGGTTGATGGCCATCTTCGTCAGCTTCATCATGAAGGGGGACTTGTCGGTGAGGGTGCCGATGAACTCGTCGACGCGCTGGTCGAGCTGGTCGGCCGGCGCCGAGTCGTTGATCAGGTCGAAGTCCTTGGCCTCCTGGCCGGACAGGAGCTTGCCGGTGAGCATGAGCTCCTTGGTCTTGCGCAGGCCGATCATCCGCGGCAGGCGGTAGATCGGGCCGGCGCCGCCGAAGAGCGCGCGGCGGATGTGGAAGTCGCCGATCTTCGCGTCGTCGGAGGCGATGGCGAAGTCGCACGAGATCATCAGCTCGAAGCCACCGGCGGTGACATAGCCCTCGAGCACCGCGACCGACGGGGTGTTCATCGAGTAGAGCCGGTCACAGACCTGCGCGCTCAGCACGGCGACGTCCATGGCGGTGGTGGTGCCGATGAAGTCGGAGAGCAGCTCGTCGAGGTCGAAGCCGGAGCAGAACTGGTTCTGCACGCCGCGCAGGACGAGGACCTTCAGGTCGGGGTCGGCGTCGACCTCCTTGATGATCTCGTCGAGGCGGTGCAGCAGCTCCACCGTGACGGCGTTCTTCTTGTGGGGGCGGTTGAGCCACACCCGGGCGACGTCGCCGTCCTTCTCGAGAAGAACGTGGTCGGTGTCCACCATGGTCGTTGTCCTTTCAGAACCGAACTGGATTCAGTTTAGTTTGAACTGAGTTCAGTACACCTGTCAAGGGATGTGCGGGAATCTCGTCCGGCACGCCGCCCGGGAGCTCAGATCTCGGCGCCGAGGCGGTAGCCCTCCGCGATGGCGTGGCCGGTCCGGCGCGGCGCCAGGCTGTCGCCGATCACGCTGACCGGTGCCGGCTCGCCCTCCGCCGCCGCAGGGTCGGTCAGGCCGCCGGGCAGGACCGGCACCCGCGGCTGGTGCCACACGACGAGGGCCGGCGCGATCTCCTCCGGCTCGCCGCCGAACGCGCCACTCAGGAGGAGGGGACCGTCCGGTGCCATGTGCAGCCGGTGCCCGACGACGAGGTCGACGTCCGCGGTCGCGAGCCGGCCGAGCAGCGGTCCGACGCTCTCGGCCGGGATCCGCGACGCGAGGGCCGTCAGGGGCGTGACCAGCCGGGTCCGCCAGCCCGCGCGGGCGAGTGCCTCGGCCGCGCTGTACGCCGGCCAGAAGCCGTCGTCCTCGTCGTACACGAGCGCGTGGCGGCCGGCGGGGTCGGGCAGGTCGGGCAGGCGGCCGAGCAGGACGTCGTCGACCGTCACGACCGTCGAGCCGGGCGAGGGCGAAGGCAGGTCGGCCGGTCGGGAGCCGGTCGCCACGACCACGTGGTCGGCCATCGTCCGGATCTCGGCGAGGTCCTCCGCATCGATGGACGCGCCGAGGTTGACGTCGACGCGCAGCCGCTTGAGCTCCCGCTCGAGGTGGTCGACCACGTCGATGAGGGTGGCGCGGTGGGGCGCCGCGGCCGCGACCCGGACCGCGCCGCCGAGCTGCCCCGCCCCCTCGAAGAGGGTCACGGCGTGCCCACGACCCGCGGCGACCCGCGCCGCCTCGAGCCCCGCCGGCCCGCCCCCGATCACGTAGACCTGCTTCGGGGTCGCCACCCGGACTCCCACGGCGGGGTGGCGTCCGCGGCCGATCTCGGCGTTGACCGCGCAGTGCAGGTGCGGGTCGAAGGCCCGGCAGTCCTGGTTGATGCCCAGGCAGCCGCGCACCTCGTCCAGGCGTCCCGTCGCCGACTTCAGCGGGAGCTCGGGGTCGGCGATCAGGGCCCGGGCCATGCCGACGAGGTCCGCGTGGCCCGCCCGTACGACGGCGTCGGCGGTGGCCACGTCACGGATCCGCTGGCCGACGAGCGTTGGCACCCCGGTCGCGGCCCGCACCCGTGCTGCCGACGGTACGGCGACCGCGTCGGCGTTGCTCGAGTCCTTGACGTACTTCCCGCGGGTCCCGTGGGTGATGCTGAAGTAGTCGACCCCGAGACCGGCGAGGTCCTCGGCGATCCGCACGCAGTCGTCGATCCCCATCCCCCCGGGGATCTCCTCCTCGCCGCTCAGCCTGACGCCGAGCACGAAGTCGTCGGGCATGACCGAGCGCATCGCCTCGACCACCAGGTGGGCGAAGCGCATCCGGTTGTCGAAGCTGCCGCCGAAGGCATCGGTGCGGTGGTTGGTCAGCGGCGAGAAGAACTGCGCGACGAGGTAGCCGTGGGCGGCGTGGATCTCGACACCGTCGAGCCCGGCCTTGACGAGGTTCGCCGTGGACACCCGCCAGCCCTCGACGATGTCGTCGATCTCGCGGACGGTGAGCTCGTGCGGCGGGTAGGCGTCCCGGGGCGTCTTGATCGCCGACGGCGCCACCGGGGGCCGGTCGGACTCGCCGCCGATGAACTCGCGCCCCAGGTGCACGAGCTGCCCGACGAACTTCGCGCCGTGGCGGTGGACCACCTCGACCTTGTCCCGGAGGGCGGGGACGACCTCGTCGGCGTACGCCTCGACGAGCTTGCGCGAACGGAGGGTCGTGGTCGGGTGGACCACGATCGCCCCGCCGACGATCATCCCGACGCCGCCGGCGGCGAGCCGCTCGAAGTGCTCCACGTCGCCGTGGGTCGGCACGCCGCGCTCGACCATGCTGGTGCCGGCCGGCAGGGCGACCAGCCGGTTGCGCACCGTCATCGGGCCGATGGTGAAGGGCGAGAAGGCGTACGGGAAGGTCTCGTTGCCGCTCAGCGCGTCGCGGCCCGCCTGCCCGGTCACGAGACCGTGAACCTTCCGCCATTGCTCAGCAGGACCGCGCCCACGACATTGCTCGCCCCCGGGGAGGCGAGGTAGCAGATGTTGTCGGCGAGCTCCTCGGGGCTGGCGTAGCCGACGGCGCCGGTCGCCTCCATCGCGGCCCGCACCGACGCCGGGGTGCGACCGGCCATCGGCGTGTCGACGGGTCCCGGCGCCACGGTGTTGACCCGGACCCCGTACGCGATCGCCTCCTTGGCCACCGACTGCGTCAGCGCGTGCACGCCGGCCTTCGAGGCGGCGTAGTGCGGGTAGCCCACGAGCGTGTCGAAGGACGCCGACGAACCGACGGTCACGATCGAGCCGCTCCCCTGCTGCTTCATCACCCGCACAGCGGCGCGCAGCACGTGGAAGGTGCCGTCGAGGTTGACCGCCACCACCCGGCGCCACTGGTCGTCGGCGAGCCGCGAGACGACATCCACGCGGGCGCCCGCCTCACGGGCCTCCTGGAGCCACCCCTTCGCCACGGGGTCGTCGACCCCGGCCGTGTGCACGACGACGTCCAGGCTCCCCGCGGTCGCGACCACCGCGTCGACGACCGCGTCGACGGCGGCCCCGTCCGTGACGTCGACCGGGTACGCCGCACCTCCGACGGACTCTGCGACACGGGTCGCGTTGTCGGCGACCACGTCCGCCACGTGCACGCGCGCACCCTCGGCCGCCAGGCGTCGTACGACGGCCGCTCCGATGCCGGAGCCGCCACCGGTGACGAGTGCCGTGCACCCGGCGAACCGGCGTGGGTCGGGGGCGTGGTGATTCATGCGCGTCCTCCTCTGCGCCGGCGTGACGCCGGCCTGCGGTGGGGCTCCGCGGGCGGCGCCAGGATCAGCGTCGGACCCGCGGATCGAGTGGTGGTGGACCGGACGGCGTCCCGCAGCCGCAGCTCGGGAACCGTCAGGCGCGAGGTCTCCTGCTCGCGCAGGAGGTCACGGTCGCGGACGAGGTAGGTCTCGAGCCAGGTGCCCGGGCGCTCCGGGTCGGGCACGACCTCCCACGAGCGGGCGCCCGTGCGCAGGCGCGAGAGCCGGAGGGCGTCGATCGCGCGCCGGAAGTCGTCGCGCGCGGCGGCGGCCACGACGTACTCGTGGCGGACGAGGAGCTCGCCCTCGCCGGCCTCGCCGACGAGGGCCTCGACCGCCGGGTCGGGGGTCGCGAGCAGCGGCTCGATGCCGGCGCTGGACCGCATCCCCACGCCGAGCAGGACGACGGAGTAGGCGGCCAGGACGGCGGCCGCCACGAGCAGGGCGGGTCCGACGCCGAGGACGTCGGCGACGGCGCCCCACAGGAGGGCGCCGACCGCCTGGGTGCCCTGGAAGAGCATCAGCAGGAGCGCGACGACCCGCGGGCGGACCCACTCGGGCAGCGCCTGGTGGGCGAGCATCATCCAGGTGCTCTGCACGGCGACCCAGCCGACGCCGCCGAGGACGAGGAAGGGCACCAGGACGCCCAGGGCGTCCAGGGAGCCGAGCGCAGCGAGGGTGAGCGCGTAGCCGCCGGCGAGGACCGCGACGAAGGTGTGGACGCGCACCCGCTCGCGGACCGGGCCGAGCGTCAGCGCCGCGGCGACCGATCCGGCACCGAGGACGGCCATCGTCGCGCCGAAGCCGGCGGAGCCGAGCTCCAGACGGTCGTGCACGGCGAGCGACACCAGCGCCCAGAGGGCGCTCGCCGGCAGGCCGAACGCGATCATCCGGACCAGCAGCCCGGTCGTCCACGGCGAGTGGCGGACGAACCAGAGGGCACCGCGCATCGCGGCCGGCACCGACTCCGTCCGTCCCGGTCGGGTCGCCGTCGGCGTCCCCGCGAGGAGGAGGAGGGCGACGCACGCGGCGAACATCGCGGAGATCGCCGCGAACAGCTGCAGCGGCCCGGCCAGCCCGAGCACGATGCCGGCCAGCAGCGGCCCGACGGCGCGGGCCATGTTGAAGACCGCCCCGTCGAGCAGGACGGCCGCCGGGACCAGCGCACGCTCCACCAGCTCCGGCACCATCGACTGCCAGGAGACGCCGACCACGACCAGGGCGCCGCCGACGACGAGCACGGTGAGGAGGAGCGGGACGGCACCGTCGGCGCCGGTCGCCACCAGTCCCGCAGCCGCGAGGGACGCGAGCGTCGAGGCGACCGCGGCCCGCACGAGGAGCCGCTCCCTCGCCGCATGGCTGACCACGACGCCGACGGGGAGGGCCAGCAGGATGAAGGGCAGCGCCATCGCGGCCGGGGCGAGCGCGACCACGGTCGCCGGCTCGCCGCGCTCGGTCAGCAGCCACTGGACGCCGACCACGTGGACCCAGACCGCGACCGCGTTGACCAGCTGCACCGACAGCAGCAGGCGGAAGGCGCGCACGCGCAGGGCGGCGCCCGCGCCCGGCCGGTCCGCACCTGCCTCGGCCACGCCATCTCCTTTGAACTGAAGTGAGTTTGGTTTAGGGTAACGCACATCACAGGACGACGGGAGAGGCGGACATGGTCGACACGGACCTGCTGGTGATCGGCGGAGGGATGGCCGGCCTGACCGCGGCCGCCCGAGCGGCGAAGGACGGCCTCCGGGTCGTCGTCGTGGAGATCGGCGACGACGTCGGCGGATCCGCCCGCTTCGCGGGCTATGCCTGGACGGCGCCCTCGCACGAGGTGATGGACGCCGTGAACCCCCGCGGCGACCGGGCGCTCCGGCACGCGCTGGTCGACCGGTTCGCCGACGGCATCGAGTGGATCCGCTCGCTCGGCGTGGAGGCGAAGGACCCCGTCCCGCTCCTCGGCTTCGGGCGCGGCCACCAGTTCGACACCAACCAGTACGTCGACCTGTGCCGCCAGCTCGTGGTCCGCTCCGGCGGCGAGGTCCGCCTGCGGACACAGACCTCCCGGCTGCTCACGCAGGACGGCCGGGTCGTCGGAGCGGAGCTGACCGGTCCGGACGGACCCGCGGAAGTGCGGGCGACGTGGACACTGCTGGCGACGGGCGGCCTCCAGGGCGACCCCGAGATGCTGCGCGAGAAGGTCCACCCCCGCGCCGGCGACCTGCAGCTGCGCGCCAACCCGCACAGCTCAGGTGCCGGCTACCGGCTGGCGACCGCGGTCGGTGCCGCCACGGGGCCGGAGGACGCCGGCTTCTACGGCCACCTCGTGCCGAGCGGTGTGCCGTTCGCGGACCCGTCCGACTTCGTGGACCTGTCGCTCTACTACAGCGAGCACGCCCTCCTGCTCAACGTCGAGGGCCGGCGCTTCACCGACGAGACCCTCGGCGACCACCTCACCACCATGGCCCTGCTCGAGCAGCCGGAGGCCCGCGGCCTGCTGGTCTGCGACGCCCGCGTGCACCGCGACTGGATCGTCGCGTCGTACGTCGAGGGCGCCGTCGCCGTCGACAAGTTCGCGATCGCCAGCCGCCGCGGCGGGCGCGTGGGCCTGGCCGAGACCCTCGACGAGCTCGAGTACCTGCCCGAGGAGTGGGGGTACGACGGCGCCGCGATCGCGAAGGCGATCGAGGAGTTCAACCGCGCGGCCGCCGCCGGCGAGCCCCTCGAGCCGGCCCGGCGCAACGACGCAGCGCCGATCGATGAGGGCCCGTGGTACGTCATCGAGTGCGAGCCGGCGGTGACCTTCACCTTCCACGGCATCCGGACCGACGACCGGGCCCGGGTCCTCGGCACCGACGGCCTTCCCCTCCTCGGGCTGCTCTGCGCCGGTTCCGACAGCGGCGGGCTCTACCACCGCGCCTACGCCGGCGGGCTCGCCCCCGCCCTCGTGTTCGGGCTGGCCGCCGCAGCGACCGCGGCCGCGCGGGTCACCGCCTGAGGCGTGGCCCGGCGCGGCCCGGCGTGGCCCGCGCGGCGGGTCCGGGTCAGACGCCGACGAGGTCGGCGACCCGCGCCCGCTGCCCGCGGCTGCCACCGAAGAGGCCCTCGTCCCCCAGGGCACGGCGGAGGTAGTAGTGCGCGCGGTGCTCCCAGGTGAACCCGATCCCCCCGTGCAGCTGCACGGTCTCGTGCGCCGTGCGCACGACCGCGTCGGCGCACACCGCGGAGGCGACCGCCACCGCGAGGGCGGCATCCGCGCCCCCTGCGTCGAGCGCTGCCATCGCGTACCGCGACGCGGAGCGCGCGCGCTCGCGATCGACCAGCACGTCGGCGAGGCGGTGCTTGATCGCCTGGAAGGAGCCGATGGGACGTCCGAACTGCTCGCGCTGGGTCACGTGGCCCACGACCTGGTCGAGGAGCTCCCCGACGATGCCGGCGTGCTCGGCCGCGACGGCCGCGTCGGCGACCAGGCGAAGTCGCTCGGCCACCTCCGCGAAGCGCGCGGGCCCGACCACGAGCCGGGCGGGGGCCGACGCGCTCCGGACGTCCGCCTGTCGGCGGGTCAGGTCCATCGTCGTACGGCTCGTCACCTCGAGGTCCTCGCGCCGGACCCCCAGGAGCAGGGGACCGTCCGCCGCCGCGGCGTCGATGACGAGGACGTCGGCCGCGGCGCCGTCCAGGACGCGGGTCCGCAGGCCCGAGACGGTCCAGCCGCCGTCGGCCGTCCGGTCCGCGACGACCTCCTCGCCGCCGACCGACACGGCGACGACGAGGTCACCTGCGAGCGCAGGCTCGCGGAGGTCCGCCACGGACGCGGGGTCGTCGGCGGCGGCGAGCGCCTGGCAGCCGAGCACCGCCGACCCCAGCACCGGCTCGGGCAGCAGCGCAGCGCCGCACTCCTCCAGGACGACGCCCAGCTCGGCGAACCCGTAGCCATGCCCGCCGAGGTCCTCCGGCACGGCGAGCCTGCCGATCTCGAGCTCTGCGTTCAGGCGCTGCCACAGGTCCGGCGACCAGCCTCCGGAGGAGTCCGCCGCCGCCCGGACGGCCTCGTGGCCGGCCTCCTTCTCGAGCAGGGCGCGGACGACCTGGCGCAGCTCCTCACGCTCCGCGACGGGCGCCATCAGTGCGGGATCGAGCTCGGGCCACGGGTTCACGGGGATCCTCCGAATCGTATTGAAGTGAGTTCAGTTTAAGTCCGTGGCCGCATCCGGGCAAGAACGCTGGACAGCCGTCTCTCAACTGAACTAAGTTCAACTCATGAGCAGCGTCACCCTCACCCGCTACTACGCAGCCGTCGACGCGGGCGACCTCGACGGCGCCATGGCCCTCCTCGCGCCCGACGTGCGCTCGGCCATCCTGCTGCCCGGCCGGGCCGTCCGCGGCGAGGACCGGCAGGCACTCCGCGACTACCTGACCGGGCGCGGCGACGTCGTACGCCGCCATGTCCCGCTGCGACAGACCACCGACGGCGATCTCGAGTTCGTATACGGCAAGGTCGTGGAGGACGAGGGCACCACGACCGGCTACTTCCTCGCCTCCGTGCGGATCGACGAGGCGGGCCTGATCGCTGCCTACCAGGTCGCCTTCGACACCGAGCTGTCCCTGCTGCCCGACGCATGAGCACGTCCGCCCACACCCCGGAGGCCCCTCAGATGACGACGACCCCCCTGCTGCAGGCCTGGTTCGAGATCATGGACTCGACGACGCCCGAGCGGGTGCTCGACCGGATCACCGACGACTTCCGGCTCTCGATCCTCTTCTCCACGGGCGACGGCGCCGCCGAGTTCGAGGGCGACCGCGCCGGGCTCGAGGTCTATCTCGCCCAGCGCGAGGTCAGCGTGCTCACCCACCACATCCTGAGCGGCGCCGCGGTCGACGGCACGGAGATCGTGCTCGGCGAGACACGTCGCGACGGCGCCTTCGAGGCGTCGTTCAACGCGAGCGCGCAGCTCACCGAGGACGGCGCGAAGGTGCGACGCCTCCTGATCTGCCGGAGCCCCAGGGTGCGCTTCACCGACTGACGCCCGCAGCTAGTCGTCGCCCATCCCGCTGCGATAGGTCAGCAGGCCCGCGACGCCGCGCAGGAAGGTCTCCCCGACGAGCACGGGGTCGGACAGGCAGCCGGCGGCCATCGCGCCGTCGCGCAGCATCACGAAGTGCCGTGCGGCCGGCTCGGCGTCCGGCTTGCCGGTCTCGGCGAACAGCTCAGCGGTCGTCGCGAAGAACCAGTCGCGGTGCCGGAGGACCGCTGCGTGCACCGGGTGGGCAGCATCGGGGTACTCCGCGGCGGCGTTGAGGAACGCGCACCCACGGAAGCCCGGTCGCCGGATGTCCTCCGCGATGGACTCGGCCAGCTCGCGCAGGACGTCGTCGGCCGCCCGCCCCCGCGCACGGGCCTCGTCGACACGCGCCCGGAGCGCGTCGTCCGCGACGCTCAGGTAGGTGACCACCAGGTCGTCCTTGCTGGGGAAGTGGCGGTACAGCGTCGCCTTCGTGACGCCCGCCTCGGCGATGACGCGGTCGATGCCGACGGCATGGAGACCCTCGGCGTAGAACAGCCGGCTCGCCGTGTCCACCAGCCGCTTGCGCGCTTCCGACATCCGTCCACCTCCTGCTCGTGGCGAACCTAGCAGGTAGACCGGTCTGTCTTGACAACACGACCCTCTCCGGGAGACCGTCGTACCCAAAGAGACAGACCTGTCTACCCACCAGAAGGAGATCTCCATGACCGCGGCGCCCACGACCACCTCCCCCACCATCGGAGCCGAGGCCGGCAGGGCCCGGCAGGCGCTGCGAGCGCTGTACGGCGTGCGCTTCGGCTTCGCACTCGCCTGGGCGGCCGCCCTCCTGCTGGCCACCCGGGACGGCTCCGACGTCACGACGACCGTCGCGGTGCTCCTCGTCGCCTACCCGCTGTTCGACCTCGCCGCCGCCGTCGTCGACCACCGCGCCTCGGGTGGCATCCGTGCGGGCGGCCTGCTGCGGGTCAACATGGCGCTCAGCGGGCTCGCCGCAGCCGGCCTCGCGGTGGCAGCGGCGTCCGGAGCGCCCGCCGTGCTCCGCACCTGGGGCGCCTGGGCCATCGCCGCGGGAGCCGTCCAGCTCGTCGTCGCGCTGCGTCGCCGCGGCCTGGGCGGACAGTGGCCGATGATCCTCAGTGGCGGCATCTCGGTCCTGGCCGGCGGGGGCTTCGTCGCCACGGCCGCGGGCAGCGATCCCGCGCTCGGCGGCCTCGGCGGCTACGCGCTGCTCGGCGGGATCTTCTTCCTCGCCTCCGCGGTCCGGCTGTCCCGGACGCGGCAGAGGCCCTGACCCGCGTGTGCGCAGGTCAGGGCCTCTGTGTCCGAGCCGCCTGTCGGAATCGAACCGACGACCTAATCATTACGAGTGATTCGCTCTACCGACTGAGCTAAGGCGGCGTACGACGACGCGTGCGTCGGCGACCGCGGAAGCATACCCAGCGGGGTGACCGCGGAGCGAATCCGGGTCAGGCAGCGGCGGGGGCGAGGGCCGGCTCGACAGCGGCCTCGGCGGCGGGGGCGACGGGCTGGGTCGCCTTCAGGCCGGTGACGATCGTCTGCTCGGCGTCGCACCAGCAGGTGAACGTGACGACGATGCCGTGGTCGGTGTTCTCCATGCCGGTGACCTGGCTGGGGAAGATCAGCTCGCGCCGGTGGCAGGCGGAGCAGGTGTGCGTGAACATGGCGGGCCTCCTTCGAACCGGCGGATCCATCGGGGAGCCATCGGGTTGCTTCCATGGTGCGCCGGCCACGGATCAAGGGGTAGCCTCTCTTTCCAGTTGGATCCCTAGGGAAGACCTATGGCTGTGACGGAGGTCTCGCGATGCTCTCGCTCCACCAGCTGACCTGCTTCCTCGCGACCTACGAGCACCGCTCGCTGACCCGGGCCGCCGACGAGCTCGGCTACGCACAGCCGTCGGTCTCGGAGCAGATCCGCAACCTGGAGAGGTCGCTCGGGGTGCAGCTGTTCCGCCGGGTCGGGCGCGGCGTCGTACCCACCACGGCGGCCGACACCTTCCGGCCCCATGCCGAGAAGGTGCTGGCCGCGGCCGACGACGCGCAGCAGGCGGTCACCCGGATCAAGTCCTTCGAGACCGGCACCATCCGGTTCGGGATGTTCGGCGTCGCGCGTCTGTACGGCGGCGCGGAGCTCGTCGCCGACGTGCTCGCCCGCTACCCCGGGGTCCGGGTCGAGCTCGTCGGGCGGCATTCGCGCGACGTCCAGGAGGACCTGCGGCGCGGGCGGCTCGAGGCCGCGATGATCGCCGTCGCCGGGCTCTCCAGCGAGGGCATGGCGATCACGCCGATCGCCCGCGACGAGCTGGTGTACCTCTCCGCCGACCCCGACCGGCTGCGGTCCCCCGTGACCGCGAGGCGGCTCGCCGAGGCGCGGCTGGTGATGCCCGAGAGCACCTACCGCGACGCCGACTCAGCGCGGATCGTGCTGCGACGGATGCTGCACGAGGCCGGCTACAACCCGACCACGCGGATCGAGGTCGAGGACGTCGAGACGGCCGTCGAGCTCGTGGGCCGCGGGCTCGCCGACACGGTCACCAACAAGGGCGCGGCGGTGCAGCTGCTCCCCCGGCTGGCACCGAACGCCGGCTGGGTGCCGCTGCGGCCCCGCGTCTACGACACGATGGCGATCGTGCACCGCGCCGGCGCGACGCTCTCACCGGCGGCGCGGCTCATGATCGAGCTGGCGACGCAGCGGATCCAGGTGATCCTCGAGCCGGTGTGACTCAGGGCCCGGGGTCTCGTGACGGTCGCTGCGCGACCTCCTCGACCACCGGGGGAGTCAGCACTTCAGGCCGTCCTCCGGCACCTTCCCGTCGATCAGGTAGCCGTGGACCGCGTCGTCGACGCAGTCGTTGCCCTTGTTGTAGGCGGTGTGACCGTCACCGTCGCGGCTGACCAGGACGCCCGACTCGAGCTGTTCGGCCATCGCCACGGCCTCCTCGTACGGCGTCGCGGGGTCGCGCGTCGTACCGAGGACCACGATCGGGGCGGCGCCCGAGCCGTCGATCTTCAGGTCGGGCTCGTCTGTCGAGGTGAACGGGATGCCGTGGCAGGTGGTCAGGCCCCACGCGAAGACCTT
Organism: Nocardioides sp. SRI_004; assembly: GCF_057586415.1. NCBI lineage: Bacteria > Bacillati > Actinomycetota > Actinomycetes > Propionibacteriales > Nocardioidaceae > Nocardioides > Nocardioides sp. SRI_004. The sequence continues at coordinate 18,063 of NZ_JBYCZV010000015.1, read as the reverse complement.
GCCGAAGGTCGGGGACGCCTTCTCGAAGTCGGCGAACTGGTCCGGCACCTCGTCGGTCGTGATCGACCACGGGTCGTCGAGGCAGTTGATGACGGAGATCGCCTCGAGGCTGTTGTCGACGTACTTGCCGCCCTCGCGGGAGCCGTAGAAGTCCGAGAGCTGGAGCAGCGTGCTCCCGTCGCCGTCGAGGGCCTTCTTCAGGCCGTCGTCGAGGTAGGTCCAGTTGTCCTCGCTGTAGAGCGGGGTGATCAGGCCGTAGAACGCGAGCCCGACGGTGAGCTCGCGGCCCTCCGGGTCCTTCGTGGGGAGCGGCTTCTTGTCGATCGAGTCGATCAGGTCCTTGATCGTGGCGATGCCCGCGTCGACGCTGTCGCCGAGGAAGCAGCCGCCGCCGTCGACGCAGTCCTTCACGTACGAGCGCAACGCGGTCTCGAAGCCGCCGGCCTGGCTGAGCGAGCCCTCGCGCGCCGACAGCGACGGGTCGATGGCGCCGTCGAGGACCAGCCGTCCGGTCTTGTCGGGGTAGAGCTCGGCGTAGGTGGCGCCCAGGCGGGTGCCGTAGGAGAAGCCGAGATAGTCGAGCTTGTCCTCGCCGAGCGCGGCGCGCAGCACGTCCATGTCGCGCGCGGCCTCGACCGTGCTCACGTGGCCGGCGACATCGGCGGACTTCGCCTCGCAGCCGCTCCAGAACTCCTCGGAGTTCTCCTTGCCCTCCTCGACCTCCTCCGGGGTGTCGGGGTCGGGGTCGGCGGCGACCCACGCGTCCAGCTCGTCGTCGGTCAGGCAGTCGACCGGCGAGGAGTCGCCGGTGCCGCGCGGGTCGAAGCCGACGATGTCGTACGCCGCCAGCAGCGGCTCGGCGAAGTAGCCGTCGGCCTGCTCGGCGAGGTAGGTGCCGCCGGCGCCGGGTCCGCCCGGGTTGACGACGAGGGAGCCGATCCGGTCGCCGCTCGCCTTGCGGCGCTCGACGGCCAGCTGGATCGAGCCGGCGCCCGGGTCCTGGTAGTCGATGGGCACCTCGATCGTGCCGCACTCGTCCTCGCCGCACGCCTTCCAGGAGATGTCCTGGTCGTAGAAGTCCTCGAGCGTGCGGTTGTCGGGCTCGCGGGACGCCCCGTCGGTGGCGGAGGTGTCGCGGTCCGCCTTGTCGTCACCGCCGTCGTCGTCCCCCGTGAGGACGATGACGCCGATCCCGATGGCGCCGGCCACGACCAGCGCCCAGATCACGGCCACCGACACGATCAGCTTCTTGCTCACCCGAGCACTCCCCTTCGTCGAACCCTCGGCCTCGATCAGCGCTGCGGCGCCTTGAGTGCCACCATCATGGACTCCAGCGCCAAGGCCACGGGGACGTTGAACTCCAGCATCTGCTCGCGCGCCGCGAAGATCCACCCGATCCGGCGCAGGTTGAGCTCCGGCGAGGTGGTCGAGGCGATCTCCTCGACCTGGTCGCGGATCTCCTCGTTGACCAGCGCGCCCGGCGCCCCCGTGGCGACGGCGATCACGTCGCGGTAGACCGACACCAGGTCGGTCAGGCCACGGTCGACGACGTCGAGGTGGCGGCGCTTCGCGCGGGTGCGCTGCCCTTTCTCGAGCGCGGCCAGCGCGGGGGCGTACTCCCGCGGCCGGCGCCCGCGCTCGACCACCCCGTAGGCGGTGTCGAGGTCCGACTTCTCGCGGGCGTCGAGCTCGGCCGTGATCGCGTCGGCCTCCTCCTTGGCCGTCGTCGCCAGCCGGGTCGCGGCATCCATGCACCGGCCCAGGTTGGTCAGCCGGGCAGGCATGGCGACGACCTCCTGCCGGCGGGTGCGCACCGCCTCGTCGAAGGCCAGCGCCCGGGCCCGGCCGATGTGGCCCTGGCTCGCGCGGGCGGCGTACGACGCCAGCCGCTCCTCGACGCCGCGGGAGACGAGGAAGCCGGCGACCTCCGGGGTGGTCGGCGTCGAGAGGGTGACCAGCCGGCAGCGGGACCTGATCGTGGGCAGCACGTCCTCGACGGTCGGGGCGCAGAGCATCCACACGGTGCGGCCGTTGGGCTCCTCGATCGCCTTGAGCAGCGCGTTGCACGCCTGCTCGGTCAGCCGGTCGGCGTCCTCCACGATCATGATCTGCCAGCGGTCGCCCATCGGGCTCAGGGACGCACGGCGGACCAGGTCGCGGACCTCGTCGACGCCGATCGAGAGCTTCTCGGTGCGGATGACGGAGACGTCGGCGTGCGAGCCGGCGAGCACGGTGTGGCAGGCGTGGCAGCCGTCCGGGCAGTCGGGGCCGACGCCCTGCTGCGGGCACTGGAGCGCGGCCGCGAAGGCGATCGCGGCGTTGCTGCGACCGGAGCCGGGCGGGCCGGTGAACAGCCAGGCGTGGGTCATCCCGTGGCCGGACACGGCCCGCTGGAGCAGGTCGATGGTCGGCCGCTGGCCGACGAGCGTGCCCCAGACGCCAGCGGTCATCCGCGCACCGCCCGGTCGAGCAGCGGGGCGACGCGGGCGCCGATCGCGGCCGCGATCTCCTCGATCGAGTCGCGCGCGTCGAGGACGAGGTAGTGCTCGGGGTCGCGGGCCGCGAGGTCGAGGAAGGACTGCCGAACCCGCTGGTGGAACTCCAGCGACTCGCCCTCGATCCGGTCGCGCCCCTCGAAGCGGCCCAGGCCGGCCTCCGGCTCGAGGTCGAGGACGACGGTCAGGTGCGGGCGCAGGCCGCCGGTGGCCCAGGCCGCGACCTCCTCGAGCTCGCCGGCGTCGAGCGCGCGGCCGGCACCCTGGTAGGCCAGCGTCGAGTCGACGTAGCGGTCGGTGATCACGACCTCGCCGCGGTCGAGCGCGGGTCGCACGAGCGTCTCGACGTGCTCGGACTTGTCGGCGAGGTAGAGCAGGAACTCCGTCTTGTGCGCCAGCGCGCCCGTCTCGGGGCTGAGCACGATCCGCCGCATCTCCTTGCCGACGGGGGTGTCGCCGGGCTCGAAGGTGAGCAGTACCCGGTAGCCCTCGGCGGCCAGCGCGTCGCGCAGCAGGCGCGACTGCGTCGACTTGCCGCCACCCTCGCCGCCCTCGAAGCAGATGAAGACGCCGGTGTCGGTGAACAGGCCGGGCCGGCTGGAGGCGGAGGTCACGGGGACGAACCTACGAGACGGGACCGACCGTTGTCGCGGGCGGGTCGCGTGACGGGACCGGCCGGCAGGAACGCGCGGGCGGTCGCCACCGCGACGACGGTCCACGCGACCACGAGCAGCGCCAGCAGGACACCCGTGGCGGCGGCGAGGAGGACCAGCCCGGTCGCGTGGGCCAGCGCCGTCGTACCGGTGACGAGGGTGCCGACCGGGAAGGTGAACGACCACCAGGTCGGGGCGAACGGCAGCCCGGCCCGCACCTGGCGCAGGGTGAGCGCACCGGCGAGGGCCAGCCAGAGCAGCGCGAAGCCCCAGACCGGCAACCCGAAGGCGAGGAAGAGCATCCGGAGGACCGTCGGGTCTTGGCCGGGCAGCGCGAGGGGTGCCGCCCCGGTCAGGTGGTACGCCGCCGTCACCGACTGGCCGAGCGGCCCCAGCACGATCCACAGCGTCGGCACCAGGGCCGGCGCGCCGGGACCGTGGCGCAGCACCCGCTGCCAGATCGCGGGCAGCACCAGGAAGGTCCCGATGAGCGCGATCCCGAAGCCCGCGCACAGGAGCACGAACAGCGTGGCCCGCGGCTCGCCCGCCGGCAGGTGGTCGAGCAGGGCGGTGCCGGTCGCGGCACTCACCATCGGCGGGACCACGGGCATCAGCCACCCACCGAAGGCGCTGTCGTCACGGACCTCGTGGCGCGTGATCGCGCAGTAGGGCACGACGACCGCCGTGGCCAGGCCGAGCAGGGTGCCGGTGACCCACAGCCCGGTCTCCAGCGGCAGCGCCAGCGGACCCAGCCATCGGCCACCGACGGCCCCGGTGGCCGCGCCGGCCGTCATCAGGCCCATGGCGGTCGCGCCGTAGAAGTGCGCCAGCACCGGGTCCCCGAGGTGGCTGAACGGGCGTCCGGATCGTGCGCCGACCACGGTGATCGCGACCAGCAGGGCCAGCGCGAGCAGCCATACCGCCGTGGCGGCGTACGACGCCCCGGGCAGGTCGAAGGGGAGGTCGGTCAGGACGACGGCGAGGATGCCGGTGCCCATGACGGCGGCGTACCAGTTGGGTCCGTGGGGGATCACGTCCTCCACGGTGCCGGTTGGGCGCCGTCGGCGGAACGAGGTCGTCGCTGGGGTCTCACAAGGTTGGGTTGTGAGAGGGGCCCCGGGCGTCTCGTGACGGTCGCTGCGCGACCTCCTCGACGACCGCGCTGCGCGACCTCCTCAACGACCGGGCTGCGCGACCTCCTCGACGACCGGGCTGCGCGACCTCCTCGACGACCTGGTCAGCTCTTCTTGGCGGCGGCCTTCTTCGCCGGCGCCTTCTTGGCAGCGCTCTTCTTGGCCGTGGTCTTCTTCGCGGCGGTCTTCTTCGCGCCCTTCTTGGCGGCCTTCTTCGCCGGGCCCTTCGCGCGCCGCTCGGCGAGCAGCTCGGCCGCCCGCTCGATGGTGATCGACTCGACCGAGTCGTCCTTGCGGAGGGTGGCGTTGTACTCGCCGTCGGTGACGTACTCGCCGAAGCGGCCGGCCTTCACGACCACCGGCTGCCCGGAGACCGGGTCGTTGCCGAGCTCCTTGAGCGGCGGCGCCGCGGCGGCGCGGCCACGCTGCTTGGGCTGGCTGTAGATCTTCAGCGCCTCGTCGAGGGTGATGCCGAAGATCTGGTCCTCGCTGGTGAGCGAGCGGGAGTCGGTGCCCTTCTTGAGGTAGGGACCGTAGCGGCCGTTCTGCGCGGTGATCTCCTCGCCGTCCTCACCGACGCCGACGATCCGCGGCAGCGAGATCAGCTTGACCGCGTCGTCGAGGGTGACCGTGTCGAGGGACATCGACTTGAACAACGAGCCGGTGCGGGCCTTGGCTCCCTTGGGCGCGTCCTCCGGGAGGACCTCGGTGACATAGGGGCCGAAGCGGCCGTTCTTCGCGACGACCTGCAGGCCCGTCTCCGGGTGCACGCCGAGGTCGATCTCCTCGCCGGCCGGGTTGGCGAGCAGCTCCTTCGCCTTCTCGACGGTGAGCTCGTCGGGCGGCAGGTCGTCGGGCACGTTGGCGCGCACGCGCGTGCCGGAGCCGTCGTCGGGGCCCTCGAGGTAGGGGCCGTACTTGCCGACCCGCAGGTCGATCCCGGACTCGGCGCCGTCGTCGTCGAGCACCGGGAAGGTCGCCAGCTCCTTGGCGTCGATGTCGCCGAGCTCGGTCACCAGCCGCTGCAGGCCGGCGAGCCGCTCGGAGCCGTAGTAGAACTCGCTGAGCTCGCTGACCCGGTCCTTCTCACCGCGGGCGATGTCGTCGAGGACGGTCTCCATCAGCGCCGTGAAGTCGTAGTCGATGAGCCGGGTGAAGTGCTCGGTCAGCAGCCGGACCACGGAGAACGCGATCCACGCCGGCACCAGGGCGGTGCCCTTCTTGTAGACGTAGCCGCGGTTGAGGATCGTGCCGATGATCGAGGCGTACGTCGAGGGGCGGCCGATCTCGCGGTCCTCGAGCTCCTTGATCAGCGTGGCCTCGGTGTAGCGGGCCGGCGGCTTGGTCTCGTGGCCGTTGGCCGACAGGGAGGCGGCCGAGACGGGGTCCCCCTCCTGCAGGTTGGGCAGCCGGGTCTCCTGGTCGTCCTTCGCGGCGTTGTCGTCGGTGCCCTCGACGTAGGCCTTGAGGAAGCCGTGGAAGGTGATCACGCGACCCGACGCGGAGAAGACGACGTCCTCGCCCGTGCCGGCCGCGCCGCCGAGCCGGATCGTGACCGACTGGCCGACGGCGTCCTTCATCTGCGAGGCGACGGTGCGCATCCAGATCAGCTCGTAGAGGCGGAACTGGTCGCCGGTGAGCCCGGTCTGCGCCGGCGTGCGGAACGAGTCGCCCGCCGGGCGGATCGCCTCGTGCGCCTCCTGGGCGTTCTTGACCTTGCTGGCGTAGGTGCGGGGGGCGTCGGGGAGGTACTCGGCGCCGTACAGCTCCTGGACCTGGGCGCGGGCCGCCGCGACCGCGTTGCCGGACAGCGTCGTGCTGTCGGTACGCATGTAGGTGATGAAACCGTTCTCGTAGAGGCGTTGGGCGACGCTCATCGTCACCGACGCGCTCATGCCGAGCTTGCGGCTCGCCTCCTGCTGCAGCGTGGTCGTGCGGAAGGGGGCGTACGGCGAGCGGCGGTAGGGCTTCGCCTCGACCGACCGGACGTCGTACGACGTGTCGGCGAGGGCCGCGACGAGGTCCTCGGCCCGGCGCTTGTCCAGGTGGACGACGTCGGCCTTGGCCTTGAGCTGGCCGTCCTGGCCGAAGTTGGAGCCCGACGCGACGCGGGTGCCGTCGATCGAGTGCAGCTTGGCCGGGAACATCCGCTGGTCGTGCTTCGAGCCGGCGTCGAAGGTGCCCTCGAGGTCCCAGTAGGAGGCGACCTTGAAGGCCATCCGCTCCTTCTCGCGGTCGACCACGAGCCGGGTCGCCACCGACTGCACGCGGCCGGCGGACAGCCCGGACATCACCTTGCGCCACAGCACCGGCGAGACCTCGTAGCCGTAGAGGCGGTCGAGGATCCGGCGGGTCTCCTGGGCCTCGACGAGGTCCATGTCGAGCTCGCGCGGGTTGGCGGCGGCCTCCTGGATGGCGGCCTTGGTGATCTCGTGGAAGACCATCCGGTGGACCGGGATGCCCTTCGGCTTCAGCTCGTCGAGCAGGTGCCAGGCGATGGCCTCCCCCTCGCGGTCCTCATCGGTGGCGAGGTAGAGCTCGTCGGCGTCCTTGAGCAGCTGCTTGAGCTTGGAGATGTGGCTCTTCTTGTCGCGCGGGACGACGTAGTAGGGCTCGAAGCCGTTGTCCACGTCGATCGCGAGCCGGCCCCACGGCTTGTCCTTGATCTTCGCCGGGGTGTCCGCGGCGTTGTTCGGGAGGTCACGGATGTGGCCGATGGAGGACTCGACGACATAGCCGCTGCCGAGGTAGCCGCCGATGGTGCGGGCCTTGGCCGGCGACTCGACGATCACCAACTTGTGTGCCACTTCTGGACCTTCTTGCTGGACGAGCTTGTGGATGAACCGGGCTTACGGCCGATCACGGTAGCGCGTGCTGTCCAGCGCCGTCGCGAGCGGCGTCCAGAGTGGTCGGCCCGCAAGGCGGAGGAGGGAGGCGGGACGGAGTCCCGACGACCGACGACAACGCCGCGGACGGACGCTCTGGGCGTCGCGCAGCAGGCGCTGGGCAGTACGCGCTGCCGGGAGGTAGCGCGTGCTGTCCAGTCCCTTGCTGTCCGGAGTCCAGCGTGGGCGGTCCGGTGAGGTGTGCCTCAGCCGACCTCGATGCCCGAGATGGTGCTCTCGAGCTGGGCCTCGTAGGACGACTCACCGAGCGGTACGACGCCCAGGAACATGCCGTAGCTGTCGGCGTCACCGGTGTCGACGACGATCACCGTGGTCTGGTCGCCGCCGTAGGTGACCTCCGGGTCGGAGACCCGCAGCTCGGCGGTGATCCGGTAGCCGGTCTTGCCGTCGACGGTCACCTCCTCGCGCTTGAGGTCCTTGCGGCCGGTGAAGCCCTCGTAGAACTGGTCGCTCGCGGTCAGGCACTGCATGACGATCTCGGCGGCCTGCTCCGGGCTGGTGAAGTCGTTGGCCTTGGCGAGCCCGCCGACGGCGTACTCGGAGATCCACTTGTCGGGGATGACCTCCTTGTACTCGACCTGGACGCTGTCGGCGAAGGAGTGCGCCGCGGCCGAGCGCGGCTCCACCGTGTAGCCGCTCAGCACCGGGATGGTCAGGCCGCCGCCGGTGAGGGACGTCGCGCTCGTGGCAGGCGGCTTCGCCGGCTCGGGGCTGCCGCCGGTGCACTGGATGCCGGTCGGGCGGACCGTGCTGGAGGTGCCGTCGGTCGGCTCGTCGGTGGCGTCGGTGGAGCCGGACTCGTCGGTGCTCTGCGACGTGTCGTCGTCGGCCTTCTTGTCCTTGTCGTCGTCGCCGGTGAGGGCGCGGATGCCGAAGAAGCCGCCGACGCCGATCAGGACGAGCACGAGCACGGCCGCGATGACGATCCCGACGACCTTGCCCTTGCCGCCGCCGCCCTGCTGCGGGGCCGGGCTCCACGGCTGCTGCCCGTAGCCGCCGGGCTGGGGCTGGCCGTAGCCGCCCGGGGGCTGGCCGTAGCCACCGGCCGGCGGCTGCGCGACGGGCGGTACGGCGCCGTACACGGTCTGCGGCTGGGCCGGCGGCTGCTGGGGCGGCTGGGCCGGCTGCTGGGGCTGCTGCGGGGCCTGGGGGGCGTTGCCGACCGGCGGCGTGGTCGTGGTCATCTGGCTCCACGCCTGACCGTCCCAGTACCGGTAGGTGTCCGGCGCGCCAGCGGGGTCGGGGTACCAGCCTGCGTTCGTCACGGGGACAGTCTGCCCGAACGACCCGAGTGGTCTAGGGCGCTGGTGCGTCGACGGGGGCGAGGAAGCCCTCGGCAACCATCTCGGCGAGCTCGGGCAGGTAGACCTCGCGCAGGCTCGCGGCGTCCCGCTCCAGCAGCTGCCCGACCGCGTCGACGAGCGGCCCGAGCGGCAGCTCGCCGTCGCAGGCGCCCACGACGGCCGCGCTCACCGTGTCGACCTGACGCGCGCGGCGGAAGCCACGCTGCTGGCGCAGCACGATGGCCGCCGGGTCCTCCGCACCGACCGGGCCGGTGGTCTCCTGCACGACGTCCTCTCGGAGCACCAGGTGCGTGTCCGGCCCGACGGCGCGGGCGGCCGCCGCAGACTCCGCCCAGCCGGCGATCGCCGGCGCGATCGGCTGCTCGACGTCGTAGGGCCACTCGAGGAGGTCGTGGGTGGAGCCACCCGTGCGGTGCAGGTTGATCCAGCCGAAGCCGATCCCGCCGACGCCCTGCTCCTCCAGCCACGACAGCCAGGTGTCGTAGCGCTGGACGTAGGCGGCGGGGTCGCCGCCGGTGGCGGGGTGGTGGCCGGCGTCCTTGAGCCAGAGCTCGACGTACGACGCCGGGTCGAGCACCTCGCGCTGGACGACCAGCGCGTCGCAGTCGTCGGGCAGCCAGGTGGCGAGGCGCTCGTCCCAAGGGCGGTCACGGTCGATGACCCAGTTGGCGAGGACCTGGCACCAGCCGCCGTCGGTCAGGTGGTCGGGGGCCGTGCGGACGATGTGCTCGACGACCTGGTCGCCGGGCAGCCCGGAGTCGCGGTAGACGAGGCGCTCTCCCGTCGCGGGCGAGATGACGAACGGCGGGTTGGTGGCGATCAGGTCGAACCGCTCGCCCGCGACCGGCGCGAAGAAGGACCCGTCGCGCACGTCGACCTTGTCGTCGACGTCGTTGAGGGCCGCGTTGAAGCGGGCGATCGCCAGCGCCCGCTGGTTGACGTCGGTCGCGACGACCCGGTCGCTGTGGGTGGCCAGGTGCAGCGCCTGCACGCCGCAGCCGGTGCCGAGGTCGAGCGACGTCCCGACGTCGTGGCGCAGGGTCAGCTGGGCGAGGGAGGACGAGGCCGGGCTGATGCCCAGCACGTAGTCGCCGGTGACGCTGGTGGCGATCCCGTTGAGGCCGGGCGTCAGGTCGCTGACCACCCAGAGGTCGCCCTCCTCGGTGGCGTAGGGCCGCACGTCGAGCCGGGCCGCGACCTCGCCGATGCTCTGCACCAGCGCGCCGGCGTTGACCAGCCGGTCGACCAGCCCGCCCGGCAGGGCTCGCTCGGCGTCCGTGGCCGGGACAGCGGTCTGGAGGAGGAACAGCCGGGCCAGCGTCGCCAAGGGGCTCCCGTCCGTCGTACGACGGACGCCGGGGGTGGTCTCGTTGCGCGACAGCGCCTCGTGCGCCTGCGGGCCGAGCAGCGCGCTGACGGCGTCGTAGGTGAAGTCCGCGGTCAGCAGGGCTTCGCGGAGGGGGGCGGCGAGGGCGACGGGCAGCACGGGTCAACGGTAGTGGTGCTGCCCGTCGCCAGGATCAGCCCTTGTCGACGGCCACCGGCTCGGGCGCCTCGTCGGAGATCGACGACGAGCGCTGCTTGGAGATGAAGACCGCGGCGAAGATGCCCGTGGCCGCCGCGAGGGCGATCAGGATCCGCACCAGGTCGTTCTCGCTCTCCCCGTAGGACAGGCTGATCACCGCGCCGACGATGAGCAGCGAGACGAGGTTCATCACCTTGAGCAGCGGGTTGATCGCCGGTCCGGCGGTGTCCTTGAACGGGTCGCCGACGGTGTCGCCGATGACCGTGGCCGCGTGGGCCTCGGAGCCCTTGCCGCCGTGGTGGCCGTCCTCGACGAGCTTCTTGGCGTTGTCCCAGGCACCACCGGCGTTCGCGAGGAACACCGCCATCAGGGTGCCGGTCGCGATCGCGCCGACCAGGAAGCCGGCCAGCGGGCCGACGCCGAGGCCGAAGCCGACCGCGATCGGGCTCAGGATCGCGAGGATGCCGGGCGTGGCCAGCTCGCGCAGCGAGTCGCGGGTCACGATGTCGACGACGCGGCCGTACTCCGGGCGCGCCGTGCCCTCCATGATCCCGGGGATGTCGCGGAACTGGCGGCGTACCTCCATCACCACGGCACCGGCCGCGCGGCCGACGGCGTTGATCGCCAGGCCCGAGAAGAGGAACACCACGCCGGCGCCGAGCAGCGCGCCGACGATCAGCTTGGCGTCGTACACGATGAAGTCGCCGAGCAGGTCGAGCGAGCCGAGGCCCGACTCGTCGTCGGTGGCGTCGGCGAAGGACTCGAAGGCCGACTGCGTGTACGACGCGAACAGGGCGCTCGCCGCGAGGACGGCGGTCGCGATCGCGATGCCCTTGGTGATCGCCTTGGTCGTGTTGCCGACGGCGTCGAGCTCGGTCAGGATCTGCGCCCCCTCCTCGCTCACGTCGCCGGACATCTCCGCGATGCCCTGGGCGTTGTCGGAGACCGGGCCGAAGGTGTCCATCGCGACGATGACGCCGACGGTGGTGAGCAGGCCGCAACCCGCGAGGGCCACCGCGAACAGCGCCAGCGTGGTCGCGCCGCCCGCGAGCAGGGCCGCACCGTAGACGGCGGCGCCGATCACGATGGCGGTGTAGACGGCCGACTCGAAGCCGACCGAGAGGCCGGACAGGATGACGGTCGCCGCGCCGGTCAGCGAGGTCTTGCCGACGTCCTTGACCGGGCGGTGCTCGGTGCCGGTGAAGTAGCCGGTCAGCGCGAGGATCGCCGCCGCGAGGACGATGCCGATCACGACGGCGCCCGCCGCGAACGCGGCCGGGCCGAGGTCGGCCGTGTCGCCGCTGGCGTTGGAGAGGTCGCTCCAGTCGTTGGGCAGGTAGACGAAGGCGGCGATCGCGCTGGCGACCGCGCCGACCGCGGCCGAGAGGTAGAACGACCGGTTGATCGTCTTCAGGCCGCTCTCGCCGGCCCGCGGCTTGGTGAGGTAGACGCCGGCGATCGCGGAGAGCGCACCGATGGCCGGCACGATCAGCGGGAAGACCAGGCCCTGGTCACCGAACGCCTGCGAGCCGAGGATCAGCGCCGCGACGAGGGTGACGGCGTACGACTCGAACAGGTCGGCCGCCATGCCGGCGCAGTCACCGACGTTGTCGCCGACGTTGTCCGCGATGGTCGCGGCGTTGCGCGGGTCGTCCTCGGGGATGTTCTGCTCGACCTTGCCGACCAGGTCGGCGCCGACGTCGGCCGCCTTGGTGAAGATGCCGCCGCCGACACGCATGAACATCGCGAGCAGCGCCGCGCCGAAGCCGAAGCCCTCGAGGACCTTCGGGGAGGCGTCCTGGAAGACGAGCACGACCACGCTGGCGCCGAGCAGGCCGAGGCCGACCGTCGCCATGCCGACGAACGCACCCGTGCGGAAGCCGATGTTCATCGCGGGGTCACGCCCCTGCTCGTTGGCCGCCGCCGCCACCCGAAGGTTCGCCCGCACGGCGAGCGACATGCCCAGGTAGCCGATCGCCGCCGAGAAGGCCGCGCCGACGAGGAAGAAGACCGAGCGGAAGATCCGCACGGCCCACTCCGACTGGAGCCCGCTCGCGCCGTCGGCCGCGTCGGCCGGGAGGGCCAGCAGGACGACGAAGGCGATGGCCGCGAAGATCGAGAGGGTGCGGAACTGCCGGGTCAGGTAGGCGCTCGCACCCTCCTGCACGGCCTGCGCGATGCGCTGCATGTTCGGGGTGCCCTCGCCGGCACGCAGCACCTCCGCTCTGAACATCGTGGCCATGGCGAGGGAGACGAGGGCGATGGCGGCGACGACGACCACGAGGGCGAGGTCGCCCCCGGAGACTTCGATGTCGGCAAGCAACGGACGGGGCATGCAAGTGCCTCCTGGGGGAGTTCAGGTACGGGTCGAGGGACCCAGGTCTGAGTTCGTGGCCCGGAGTCTACGCAGCCTGTGATGCAGAACACACGGAGGTTGTGACGCGAGTCACAGGGCAATCCGGCGAAGGGTCGCCGAAGGAGCGCGGTCGCGCCAGGGACCGCGGGTACGGCGCGCCGCGCGCGCCGCGGAACGTCAGGCCAGCGCCGCTTCTGGGGTCTCGTGGATGACGAAGACCTTGGCGAGGCCGGTGATCTTGAAGATCTTCAGCAGCCGGTCGGCGTTGCAGACGAGCTCGAGGGAGCCGTCGTGGGCGCGGACCTTCTTGAGTCCGCCCACGAGGACACCGAGGCCCGTGGAGTCGAGGAACTCCACGCCCTGCATGTCGATGACGAGCTGGTAGGTGCCGGCGGCGACGAGCTCGGTGATGGTGTCGCGCAGCTTGGGCGCGGTGTAGACGTCGATCTCGCCACCCACGGCAACGACGGTGCGACCACCGACCTCGCGCGTCGACAGTGTCAGATTCAACGAACTCACCCCGGGATGTCATACCTACGTCTGCGGAGCCCATCAAACCATGCCGACCCCGGCCGCGCACGAAGACTGGTGGAGAGGGCTCTCCGGCGTCATCGGAACCGGTGCCGCGCATCGCTCGTGTCGGGCCCCCTTGCGACAATCGTGGGGTGAGTGTCGAGTCCCGCCCCGCACCGTCGGCCGTGCCGTCGGCCGCCCGTGCGCGGCGCGACCCCGCGGCGGTCCTGGGCCGGCTCACCGCGCTGCCCGGCCGGGCCGACCGGCTGACCCACCTCGAGCAGCTGCCGGCCCGCCCCGCGGTCACCGCGGACTGGCCGGCCTGGACGGACCCGACCCTGCTGGCGTCGTACACGGGGAAGGGGGTGGTGCGCCCCTGGGCGCACCAGGTCGCGGTCGCCGAGGCGGCCCACCGTGGAGAGCACGTCGTCGTCTCCACCGGTACGGCGTCCGGCAAGTCGCTCGCCTACCTGCTGCCCACGCTGTCGGCGATCAGGGCGGCGCGCGGCCCGCGGGGACAGCGGGGCGCGTTGGTGCTCTACCTCGCGCCCACCAAGGCGCTGGCGCACGACCAGTGGGCGGCGATCCATGCGCTCGGGCTCGACGTGCGCACCTCCACCCACGACGGCGACAGCACGACCGAGGAGCGGGAGTGGACCCGCGACCACGCGGAGTACGTGCTCACCAACCCCGACATGCTGCACCGCTCGCTGCTGCCCGGCCACGAGCGGTGGACCCAGTTCTTCCGGTCGCTGCGGTTCGTGGTCGTCGACGAGTGCCACCACTACCGCGGGGTGTTCGGCGCCCACGTGGCCCAGGTGCTGCGACGGCTGCGCCGGATCTGCGCCGCATACGGCGCGTCCCCGACGTTCATCCTCGCGTCCGCGACGGTCGCCGACCCCGACGTCACCGCGCGCCGGATGACCGGGCTCGACGTGACCACGGTGACGGCCGACGGCTCGCCCCGCGGCGACGTCGCGGTCGCGATGTGGGAGCCGCCGCTGACGTCGTACACGGGGGAGAACGGGGCCCCGGTGCGCCGGCCCGCGACCGCGGAGACCGCCGACCTGCTGGCCGACCTCGTGGTCGAGGACGTGCGGACGCTCGCGTTCGTCCGCTCCCGCACCGGCGTCGAGACGGTCGCCCGGCGGGCGGGCGAGCTGGTGGCGGAGGTCGACCCGTCGCTGGCCGGGCGGATCGACTCCTACCGCGGCGGCTACCTGCCGGAGGAGCGGCGCGACCTCGAGGACGCGCTGCGCAGCGGCCGGCTGCTCGGCATGGCCGCCACCAACGCGCTCGAGCTCGGCATCGACGTGAGCGGCCTCGACGCCGTGCTGGTGACCGGCTACCCCGGCACCCGCGCCGCGTTCTGGCAGCAGGTCGGCCGGGCGGGGCGCGACGGCGGTGGCGCGCTGGGGATGTTCGTGGCGCGTGACGACCCGCTCGACACCTATCTCGTGCACCACCCGGACGCGCTGCTCGGCCGCCCGGTCGAGGGCACCGTCTTCGACACCGACAACCCCTACGTCCTCGGTCCGCACCTGTGCGCCGCCGCGCAGGAGCTGCCGATCACGGCCGCGGACTTCGCGATGTTCGGCCCGCGGACCCGCGAGGTGCTCGCCTCGCTCGTCGAGCGCGGGCTGCTGCGGCGACGGCCGGCCGGCTGGTTCTGGACCGACCGCTCCCGCGCGGCCGACCTCGCCGACATCCGCTCGACCGGTGACCGGCAGGTGGCCCTGGTCGAGGCCGGCACCGGCCGTGTCGTCGGCACCGTCGACGGCGGCCGCGCCCACGGCACGGCCCACACCGGCGCGATCTACCTGCACCGCGGGGAGACCTGGCTCGTCGAGGAGCTCGACCTCGACGAGCACGTCGCGACCCTGCGCCGGACCGAGGTCGACCACACGACGTCGGCCCGCGAGGTCACCGACATCACCATCGTCGCCGAGGAGGAGTACGCCGACTGGGGGCCCTGCCGGGTCTCGCTCGGCCGGGTCGAGGTGACCAGCCAGGTGACGTCGTACCTCCGGCGGCGGGCACGCACCGGCGAGGTCATCGACGAGACGCCGCTCGACCTGCCACCCCGGACCCTCGCCACCACCGCCGTCTGGTGGACGGTGCCGGACGCCGTGCTGGCCCCGATGCTCGCGTCCGCCGCGCTGGAGGTGGCGGACCTGCCGGGCGCGGCGCACGCCGCCGAGCACTGCTCGATCGGCCTGCTGCCGCTCTTCGCGACCTGCGACCGCTGGGACATCGGCGGCGTCTCCACCGCCCGCCACCCCGACACCGGCGTGCTCACCGTCTTCGTCCACGACGGCCACCCCGGCGGCGCCGGCTTCGCCGAGCGCGGCTACCGCACGGCTGCCGCCTGGCTGCGCGCCACCCGGGCGACGATCGCTGCCTGCGAGTGCGCGTCCGGGTGCCCGTCCTGCATCCAGTCCCCCAAGTGCGGCAACGGCAACGACCCGCTCGACAAGCGCGGGGCGGTCGCCCTGCTCGACGCGTTGCTCGCCGGGGCGCCCGTCGATCCGGGCTAAGCCTCAATCCACCGAGTTGCCGCGTCGCGAGCGGCACCAGATGGGTGCGATGGCAAGGCGCCCGGCGCGAAGCCAGACTGGACGTCTGTCGAGCGTCGGCAACGCAGCCAGCGTGCCCATATGGGGCCCGCGCAGCAGCGGGAAGTCGGTGGATTGAGGCTAAGGTGCCGACATGGTGATCATCGGGCTCATCCTGCTCCTCGTCGGCGTGCTGGCCATCCTCGCGGGTGTCTTCGGCAGCGACTACGACGTCGATGGCAAGGACCGCCGCACGACCGAGATCATCGGCATCAACGTCGACCCCGAGGTGCTCTTCCTGATCGGCGTCGTCTCGGGCCTGCTGGTCATCGCGGGCCTGTGGTTCATGAAGGCCGGCGCCAAGCAGGGCTGGAAGCGGCGCAAGGAGCAGAAGCGGCTCAACGAGCTCTCCCAGAAGCTCGACGAGGTCGAGGCGGAGCGGCGGCGCGAGGACCTGTCCGGCCGCGACGACGACAGCTGATCCCGCCCCTGCCCGTTCACCCGACCGGTCCGGCCCGGGCCTGAGCCGACAGGTCCTGGTCCTGGCCGAGCCAGCGGGGCCCGCCGACCGTCACCTCCACGACCACGTCCGAGCCCTCCACGGTGCAGCTCGCCAAGGTGGCGCCGTTGGCGACGGCGACCTTGCCAGCGGCTGCACAGGGGTCGCGCCCGGCGTGGTCGGCGAGCGTCGCAGCACCGGCGAGCGCCGTGAGGTCGGCGGCGGACTGGGCGGCACGGTGGGCCGCGACGATCGCGCCGACCACGCCCGCGGCGGCACCGACGAGCATCAGCAGGCCGGCCATCGCGACGACCAGCACCGTCGCCGCTCCCCGCTCGCCCGCCGCGCCCGCCGCGGTCACGGCGGCGGCCCCTCACCCTCGGCCAAGGCGACCGCCTCGGCGTCCAGGCGGGCGCCCGGGATCACCGAGAACAACCCGCCCGGACCATCCATCCGGCCGCTGGCGTGCACGACCACGCGATCGCCGTCACGGCGGACCACGAGCGCGACGCCCTCGGGCGCGACCCGGCGGCCCACGGCGAGGGCAGCCGCCTCGTCGTCGCCGCGGGCCAGCGCCCGGGCGGTCTCGCGGGCGGCGTCGACCGTGCGGACCTGCCCGATCGCGACCGCGAGGAGCCAGGCCAGGCCGGCGGTCACGGCGAGCAGGACGGGGAGGGCCACGGCCAGCTCCGCGGTGACCGCGCCCCGCTCGCCGCGCCGCGACCTGCGCAGGCCCGTCATCGGAGCCCGAGCAGACCCAGCACGTGGTCGAACAGGGTCTTGATCAGGTGGTCGCCGAACCCGCCGCTGAGCAGCTTGAACAGCAACCCCGCGAAGCCGGCACCGGCAGCCGTGGCGACGGCGTACTCGGCAGTCGTGACCCCGCGCTCGGAACGGGTCGTCGGTCGGGACATGGAGTCTCCCTTCATCGGTGGCCACCGGGTGCGGCCGCTGCGAGGAGCCTGCGCCCGGCCCACGACGTCCCGGCCCCGCGCAGGTCGTGCCTGTGGACGGGCACCCGTCGTCCACAGGGACCCGCGCGGCAGGTGGCCGGCGCGGTGAACCGTGGGACACGACCCGACCCTCATCCGGTGATCGTCGTCGCCAGCGAGACCGCCAGCGGGACGATGCCCAGCACCAGGAAGGAGGGCAGCAGGCACAGCCCCAGGGGCACGGCCGCACGCACGCCGATCGCCCGGGCGCGGTCCTCGACCTCCGCGCGCCCCCGCCGGGCGAGCTCCTCGCCGAGGCGCTCGACCGCGCCGACGATCGGGGCACCGGTGCGCTGCGCGCGGGCAAGGGTGCGGCCCAGCGGGGCGAGCTCCGGGTCGCCGCCGAGGGCGGTCCAGATCGCGACCGGGTCGCCACCGAGCCGGAGCCGGGCGGCGACCGGGACCAACCGCTCGGCAGCCGCCCCGGGAAGGGACCGGCAGACCAGGTCGACGGCGTCGGCCGGCGCCGCCCCGGACCGCAGGGCGGCGGCGAGCAGGGTGACGACATGGGGCAGGTCGCGGCGTACCTCCTCCCGTCGCGCGCGTACGACGGCGGGCTCGATCCGCTGCGCGACCACGAGGACGACGGTGCCGGTCACCAGCCCTGCCGGCAGCGCGAGCGGACCGCCGACGAAGGCGGCCGCACCGGCACCGGCGAGCAGGGCCCACCACCATCGCCCGCGACGCAGCAGTCCCTCCGGCTCCGGCGTGGTCGGACCCGGCACGGCGACCGGCGCAGAGGGAGGCACGACCTGCGACCGGGCGGGGACGACGAGCTCCGCGACCCCGGCGGCGAGGAGCACGACCAGCAGCGTCACGGCCTAGCCCCCGTCGACGCCGCGGGCGAGCGCCTCGACCCAGGCGAGTCCCGCGTAGGCGAGGCCGAGCCCCGTCGCCAGGCAGGCGAGGCCGGCCGGCTCGCCGAGCAGGAAGGCCCACGGTTC
The DNA here is from genome assembly GCF_057586415.1 of Nocardioides sp. SRI_004. Taxonomy (NCBI): domain Bacteria; kingdom Bacillati; phylum Actinomycetota; class Actinomycetes; order Propionibacteriales; family Nocardioidaceae; genus Nocardioides; species Nocardioides sp. SRI_004. The sequence goes on along the minus strand of NZ_JBYCZV010000015.1, from coordinate 188 downwards.
GGCCCCGGCGCCCGCCCCCATCGCCAGCGCGAGGAACGGGAGGCCGGCGAGGAGGCGGGCGGTGGCGCGGGCGGAGGCGAGCTCGCCGGCCACGATCCGGCGGGTCTGCTCGGCGGCCCGGAGGTCGTCCGCGACCCGTCCGAGGGCGTCGGCGAGTCCGTGACCGGTGCGGTGGGCGACCTGCCAGG
>NZ_JBYCZV010000014.1:0-160994 GCF_057586415.1 Nocardioides sp. SRI_004 | reverse complement strand
AGTCGTAGAACTCCTCGCGGACGTCCTCACCGATCACCCGCATGCCCATCAGCAACACCACCTCAATCAGCGTTGCTTAGACCACTTGAACCTGCCGGCCAGCCAGCTGCAGTTCCTGCCCGATCGGTGGCCTCACGCGCGCGACTGAGCCGCGGCGAGCGCCGTGAAGGCGATCAGCACCGTACGCCGGTCCTCACCCTCGACGAGCTCGCAGAAGTCCGCCCCGACCCGGCGCAGGACGCCGTCGTGACGGCCTCCGTCGGCGAGGTGGACCACGCACTCCTCCCCCGCCTCGGCGATCCGGCGCAGCGCGGAGGCGAGGCCCAGCCGGGTCAGCGGTGACCACGCCAGCTCGGGGACGGAGCGGACCGACGCCCCTTCGACGGCGGTCACCGCGGCAGCGTTGACGACCCAGTCGTGCTCTCCTGCGGACAGCAGCAGCCAGCCGTCCGCGACCCGCTCGACCGTGCCCGACACCGGGCCGACGCCCCGCAGGCCGAGGGTCACGGCCGTGCCGATGCTCGCCATCAGGCGGCTGGCCAGCGTGACCCGCTGGTACTCGGCGCGGCTGCGGTCGGCCACCTCGGCGAGCCGGTCGGCCGCGTGGAGGGCGCTCGCCTGGTCCTCGAGGTCGTCGAAGAGCGCGAACAGCTCGTCCTCCCAACCCATGCGTCCACCTTCGCACGGCCGCGGGAGCGCAGCGCGGCCGGGGCCTGTGGACAGACGTTTGACGAATGCGCTCAAACCGTACATCCTGAATCAAACGGAAGCAAACGCAAAGGTTCTCGGGATGGACGATGCGACTTCTGCCGTACGGCGACGCGCGGCACTGCTGTGGGTGGCGGTCACCGCCGGCGCCGTCGCGCTGGGGCGGACGGCCGGCCCGGCGCTCGGGCTGCTGCGGCCGCAGGCGAGCTTCGCCGACCTGCTGGTCGGCGGTTGCGCGGCGGCCGCCCTGGTCGCCGCGGTGCTGCTGTGGCTGACGACCACCGACGTGGCCTGGCACCAGCTGCGCTCCCCCGGCGCGACCCTCCGCACCGGCCGCACCAGCCGGCGGATCGGTCCGGTACGCACCCTCCTCCTTGCCGCCTGTGGCGTGGTCGCCGTCGCCGGCCCCGCCGCGGCCACCGGCGGCGACGGCCCCGCTCCCTCCCTCGACGGCCTGCCGCTGCCCGACCGCGCGACCGGCGCCGCCGGCTCCGCCGGTCCCACCGACTCGGCCGACTCCGCCCACCCCACCGGCGCAGTGACCGACGACCGTGGCGACGAGCGGACCGTGCCAGTCCGCCCCGGCGACAGCCTGTGGGCGATCGCCGCCCGGACCCTGGGCCCCGACGCGTCGGCGGCCGACGTGGCGTCGTACTGGCACCGGGTCCACGCGCTCAACGCCGCCGTCATCGGCGCCGACCCCGACCTCCTCCAGCCCGGGCAGCAGCTCCGCCTGCCGCCGCACTGAACACCACGACAGGAGAGCACCATGACCGCATCACCGAGCGACCTCGTCGGCGTCCGCCGGGCCGTCCCGGTCGCCCCCACCCAGGGCACCCTCGCCCTGGCCCTGCTCCCCCGGCAGGGGCCACCTCCGGCCACCTCACCGTCGTCGAGCCGGCCCGGGGCAGCCGTCGTACCGATCGACCGGCGGCTGCGACGCACGATCGAGGAGTGGACCCACCGGTTCGCCCAGGCCGTCGTCGAGATCGTCGGCGGCGACCGGCCCGTGTCCCAGCTGGTGCGCTGGACCACCCCCGAGGTGTACGCCGACCTGCGGCTCCGCGCACACCTGGTGGCCCGCGCGGGTGGGCACCAGCCGGGGCTGGCCCAGGTGCAGCCGGTGCGCCCGAAGGTCCGCAGCGTGCACGCCTGCTTCGTGACCGACGGGATCGTCGAGTGCGGGGTCCACGTGCGCCACGGCGAGCGGTCGCGCGCGATCGCGGTCCGCTTCGAGCGCAGCGACCAGCGGTGGATCTGCACCGCGCTCGACTTCTCCTGACGATTTCTCCGGGCAGGTCGCGGATGTCCCCCAGGAGCTCTCGAACCTGACCCTTGTTCAGATGTGACCTCGGTCACTATCTTCCGTCCATGATCCGTGCACTCGCGGCCACCCTGGCTGCCGTCGGCGCGACGCTGGTCGCCCCGCTCACCGCATCCCCCGCCCACGCCGACGGCCCCGGAGTCGGCACTCCCTACGTCGTCTCGGTCGGCGACTCCTACATCTCGGGTGAGGCCGGTCGCTGGGCCGGCTCGTCCAACAGCAGCAGCGCGCGGGCCGACGCCCTCGGCTCGACGGCCTACTACGACAACGCCAGCGGGACCGGTGAGGCGATCAACCGCTGCCACCGCTCGAAGAGCGCAGAGATCCACATCGGCGGCGGCGTCGGCAGCCTCAACCTCGCCTGCTCCGGCGCGAAGACCGCCACGGCGACGGGCGACGAGTTCAAGCCCGGGCTCGACTTCTACAGCGGCGCCGAGGGCGTCGGCCAGGCGCGCGCCCTGCAGACCTTCGCCGGCACGCACAACGTGAGGATGGTCGTCGTCTCGATCGGTGGCAACGACTTCAACTTCGCAGGCATCGTCCAGCAGTGCGTGCAGGACTTCCTGCTCTCACCGTCGTGGTGGAAGGACTACTGCTACGACGACAGCAGCGTCACCAGCAACTTCACCACGACCAACGTCGCGAACGTGAAGACGAGGATCGCCGGAGCCCTGACCAACATCCGCACCGCGATGCGCAACGCCGGCTACGCCGACACCCAGTGGACGATGCTGGTCCAGACCTACCCGTCGCCGATCCCCGGCGGCTCCGGCTTCCGCTACAGCCAGAGCGGCTACACGCGCCAGGACACCGGCGGCTGCGGCTTCTGGAACGCTGACGCCGACTGGGCCAACAACACGGCCCTGCCCAAGATCAACAGCACGGTCACCGGCGCCATCACCCAGGCCGGCATCACGAACAGCAAGGTGCTCGACCTCGCGAGCACCTTCAACGGCCGGCGCCTGTGCGAGACCGGCGTCGGGCTCTACGAGGAGGTCGGCATCGCGAACTGGACCTCCGCGGGCGCCGTCGACCGGACCGAGTGGGTCAACCAGATCCGCACCGTCACCACGGCCGGCGACAGTCCGTACTACATCCAGGAGTCGCTGCACCCGAACTACTGGGGGCAGCTCGCCGTGCGCAGCTGCGTGCGCCAGGCGTGGAACGCCGGTACGCCGAAGGGCGGCGCCTGCGTGCGCACCGCGACCGGCCTGCTCAACGGCGAGCCGCGGATGACGCTGCAGTAGATGGCCAGTGCGGGAGTTTCACCGGCCGGCCGGTGAAACTCCCGCACTTGGACGACGAAACTCATGGTTGGACGACGAAGTTTCATCGTCCAACCATGAGTTTCACCGGTCGGCCGGTGAAACTCTCACGTGGTCCTCAGCCGCGCAGGGCGACACCCGTCGGACCGCCCGGCGCACCGTGGCACCGCTTGTACTTCTTGCCCGAGCCGCAGGGGCACAGGGCGTTGCGGCCCACGTCGGCGAACTCGTCGTCGGCGTTGCTCGCCGCGCCGGCGCCGCGGACCTCCTCGTGACCGGTCTCGTCGGGAGCCGAGTAGGAGAGGTTCTGCGGCTGCTTCGGGGTGTCGAGGCCCTTGGCGCTGACCTTGGGGGCCGCCTTGGGCGCGCCGCCCTCGAGGCCGTCCGCGATCTTGTCCAGGCTGAGCCCGCCCTCGACGACGCCGACCGGGGGCTCGGCGAACGCGCCCTCGTGCATCGGACCCGCGTGGCGGGAGCCGTCGGCGTGGTAGTGGACCTCCTCCTCCTGCTCGACCTGGACCTCCAGGTTGAACAGGAAGCCGACGGTCTCCTCCTTGATGCCGTCCATCATGGCGGCGAACATGTCGAAGCCCTCGCGCTGGTACTCGACGAGCGGGTCACGCTGCGAGTAGGCCCGCAGGTAGATGCCCTCGCGGAGGTAGTCCATCTCGTAGAGGTGCTCGCGCCACTTGCGGTCGAGCACGGACAGCAGGACGCGGCGCTCGAGCTCGCGGGCGACCTCCTCGCCGACCTCCTCCTCGCGGCGGTCGTAGGCGGCGTGGGCGTCGGCCTTCAGCGCCTCGACGAGGTCAGGCTTGTGCAGCGCGGCCTGCGAGCCGGCGTCCTCGACCAGGTCCTTCCACGAGATCGAGACCGGCCAGAACTGCTTGAGGTCGGTCCAGAGCTGCTCGAGGTCCCACTCCTCGGAGAACTCGTCGAGCGCGCCGTTGACGTAGCCGCTGACCACGTCGTCGATGAAGGTGCGGACCTGCTCCTCGAGGTCGACGCCCTCGAGCACCTCGCGGCGCTCGCCGTAGATGACCTTGCGCTGCCGGTCCATCACGTCGTCGTACTTGAGGACGTTCTTGCGGGACTCGAAGTTCTGCGACTCGACCTGGCCCTGGGCGTTGGCGATCGCGTTGGTGACCCGCTTGTTCTCGATCGGGACGTCGTCCGGGATCTTCAGCAGCAGCAGGACGCGGTCGACCCAGTCGGACTTGAAGAGCCGCATGAGCTCGTCCTGCAGCGACAGGTAGAAGCGGCTCTCGCCCGGGTCGCCCTGACGGCCGGAGCGACCACGGAGCTGGTTGTCGATGCGGCGCGACTCGTGGCGCTCGGTGCCGATGACGTAGAGCCCGCCGAGGTCGCGGACCTCGTCGTGCTCCTTGGCGACCTCCTCCTTGAACCGCTCGACCATCGCGGGCCACGCGGCGTCGTACTCGTCCGCGGTCTCGCCGGTCGGCTCGAGGCCCTGCTTGCGCAGCTCCTGGTCGGCGAGGAACTCGACCGAGCCACCGAGCATGATGTCGGTGCCTCGACCGGCCATGTTGGTGGCCACGGTCACCGCGCCCTTGTGGCCGGCGAGGGCGACGATCTTCGCCTCCTCGGCGTGGACCTTCGCGTTGAGGACCGAGTGGGCGACGCCCTTCTTCTTCAGCGCCTGCGAGAGGTACTCGGACTTCTCGACCGAGACCGTGCCGACCAGGACCGGCTGGCCCTTCTTGTGGCGCTCGACGATGTCGTCGACGACGGCGTCGTACTTGGCCTCCTCGGTGCGGTAGACGAGGTCGGCCTGGTCGATGCGCTGCATCGGCTTGTTAGTCGGGATCGGGACGACGCCGAGGCCGTAGATCTTGTCGAACTCGGACGCCTCGGTGAGGGCCGTACCGGTCATGCCGGAGAGCTTCTCGTAGAGGCGGAAGTAGTTCTGGAGGGTGACGGTGGCGAGGGTCTGGTACTCCTCGCGGACCTTCACGCCCTCCTTGGCCTCGATGGCCTGGTGGAGGCCGTCGTTGTAGCGGCGACCCGCGAGCATGCGGCCGGTGTGCTCGTCGACGATGAGCACCTCGCCCTCCATGACGACGTACTCCTTGTCGTTGCGGAACAGCTCCTTGGCCTTGATGGAGTTATGCAGGAAGGAGATGAGCGGGGTGTTGGCCGACTCGTAGAGGTTCTCGATGCCGAGGTGGTCCTCGACCTTGGTGATGCCGGCCTCGAGGACGGAGATCGTGCGCTTCTTCTCGTCGACCTCGTAGTCGACGTCCTTGGTGAGCTTCTGCGCGATCTTGGCGAACTCGCCGTACCACTTGACCTCGTCCTGCGTCGGACCGCTGATGATCAGCGGGGTCCGCGCCTCGTCGATGAGGATCGAGTCGACCTCGTCGACGATGGCGAAGTTGTGGCCGCGCTGGACGCACTCCTCGAGCGAGGAGGCCATGTTGTCGCGCAGGTAGTCGAAGCCGAGCTCGTTGTTGGTGCCGTAGGTGATGTCGCAGGCGTACGCGACGCGCCGCTCCGCCGGGCGCATGCTCGGCAGGATCACGCCCACCGAGAGGCCCAGGAAGTGGTGGACGCGGCCCATCATCTCGGACTGGAACTTGGCGAGGTAGTCGTTGACCGTGACGACGTGGACGCCCTTGCCCTCGAGGGCGTTGAGGTACGCCGGCAGCGTCGAGACGAGGGTCTTGCCCTCGCCGGTCTTCATCTCGGCGATATTGCCCATGTGCAGCGCCGCGCCGCCCATGACCTGGACGTCGAAGTGACGCTGGCCGAGCACGCGGCGGGCGGCCTCACGGACCGTCGCGAACGCCTCGGGCATGATGTCGTCGAGGTCCTCGCCGTCGGCGAGGCGCTTGCGGAACTCGTCCGTCATGCCGCGCAGCTCGTCGTCGGACATCGCCTTGAAGTCGTCCTCGATGGCGTTGACCGCCTTCGCGATCCCCTCGAGCTGGCGGAGGATCTTGCCCTCTCCGATGCGGAGGAGCTTGTCGATGATCACAGGCACGGCGCCACTCTACCGAGCGCCTGTTACTCCCCCGATTCGCGGCGGCGGTCGTACTCGGCGAACGCCTCGGCCCGCTCCCGCTCGATCTTGCGGCCCAGGCCGTAGGCGGTGCCCCACAGCAGGGCGAACAGGCCCCCGACGACGAACATCATGGGCGCCAGGAAGCCGAGCGCGACCGCGCCGACCTGCAGCGCGTGGCCGACCCGGTAGCCGGACTCCCGCCGCAGGATCCCCGCGACCAGGACGCACAGGACGGCGAGCCCGAGCCCCAGCGAGAGCGCCAGCGCGGGGCTCACGTCGGAGATCGTGATCATGACCGGGACCGACAGTGCGACCGCGATCGCCTCCAGCGTCAGCACGGCCGCACACATCCCGCGTCGCGGCGACTTCTCCCGCTCCGGGTCGGTCGGTGTGACCTGGTCGGGCTGCTCCGTGCCGCTCACTTGAGCCCGCCCAGCAGCACCCGCGCCTCCCCGACCGTCACGACGGAGCCCGTGACCAGCACGGCGCCGGAGCTCAGCGCGTCGGAACCGGCGGACTCGGCGCGGGCCGCGGCCTCGTCGATCGCGTCCGCGAGCCGGGGTACGACGCTCACCCGGTCCTCGCCGAACACCTCGCGCGCGACCTCGGCCAGCCGGTCGGCCGGCATCGCCCGCTCGGTGGAGTTCTGGGTGACCACGACGTGGGCCAGGTGCGGCTCGAACGCGGCGAGCAGGCCCTCGGCGTCCTTGTCGCCCATCACGCCGATGACGCCGATGAGCGGGTCGAACTGGAAGGAGTCCTCCAGCGCGGCGGCCGTGGCCTCGGCTCCGTGCGGGTTGTGGGCCGCGTCGAGCACGATCGTGGGGCTGCGGCGGATCACCTCGAGCCGGCCCGGCGAGGTCATCTCGGCGAAGGCGCCGCGGACGACGTCGTCGCCGAGCGGCTCCTCGCCGCCCAGGAAGGCCTCCACCGCGGCCAGCGCCGCCGCGGCGTTCTGCGCCTGGTGCGCGCCGTAGAGCGGGAGGAAGACGTCGTCGTACCGGCCCCGGAGGCCCTGGAGGGTCACGACCTGGCCTCCGACGGCGGCGGCGCGGGCGACGACGCCGAACTCGAGGCCCTCCCGGGCGACGGTCGCGCCGACCTCGGCGGCCCGCTCGAGGAGGACGGCGGCGGCCTCGGCCGTCTGCTGGGCGAGCACTGCGACGGAGCCGGGCTTGATGATCCCGGCCTTCTCGCGCGCGATCTCGGCGGGCGTGCCGCCGAGGTAGTTGGCGTGGTCGACGGCGATCGGGGTGACCACCGCGACGTCGGCGTCGATGACATTGGTCGCGTCCCACGAGCCACCCATCCCGACCTCGACGACGGCGACGTCGACGGGCGCGTCGGCGAACGCGGCGTACGCCATGCCGACGACGGCCTCGAAGAAGCTGAGCGGGTGGGCCTCGGCCTCGTCGACGAGGTGCATGTACGGCGCCACGTCGTTGAACGCCCGCACGAAGGCCTCGTCGTCCAGCGGCTCGCCGTCGACGCTGATCCGCTCGGCCATCCGCTCGACGTGCGGGCTGGTGAAGCGGCCGGTGCGCAGGTCGAGGGCGCGGAGCAGGGCGTCGATCATCCGCGAGGTGGAGGTCTTGCCGTTGGTCCCGGTCAGGTGGATCGACCGGTAGGCGCGCTGCGGGTCGCCGAGCAGCTCGGTGAAGGCCCGGATGCGGTCGAGCGAGGGCTCCAGCCGCGTCTCGGGCCACCGGGACAGCAGGGCGTCCTCGGCCTCGGCGACGGTCTCGGCAGGGCGCGCAACAGGCTCAGTCATGGCTCTCGGCAGTCTAGGGTGTCGGCGCGGGAGGGAGTGAAAGCATGCGAGGTCGCGCGCTGGCGGGAGTGCTCGCCACGGTGGCGCTGGCCGTCTCGGCCTGCAGCGGGAGCAGCGAGGGGACGCCGGAGGCGGGACCGACCACGTCCGAGGCGCCGCTGATCCCCGAGCCCACCGCGGTGCCGACCGTGCTGCCGAGCGACGTGCTCGCCGGCGAGATGCAGGACCTCGCCAAGCTCGCCGAGCGGCTGGCCCAGCAGCTCCCGCAGCAGAAGCGACCGGCGCCGATCGACGTCGCCGCCGGGAGCGAGCAGTGGCGCCCCGGCGTGGCGTACCGCGGCTACTTCGCAGACCCGGACATCGTGCGTGCCGACGGGCGCTGGTACGCCTACGCGACCAACACCTCCCACCTGCGCCTGCCGACCCTCGTCTCGCGTGACCTGCGCACGTGGACCCCGCTGACCGACAGCGCCGGCCGCAAGGTCGACCCGCTGCAGCCCGCCGGCTGGGTGCGCTCCCGTGGCGGCGGCCAGAGCCTGTGGGCACCCGGCGTCGGCAAGGTCGGCAAGGGGTGGACGGCGGCGTACGCCGCGCAGGCCGGCACCAGCGGCGGCGAGCGGCACAACTGCATCGGCCTGGCGCGCGGTCCCTCCCCCGCGGGCCCGTTCCGGCCGGTCGGCGAGCCGCTCTGCTACGGCCAGGCGCAGCTCGGCGTGATCGACCCGGACGTCTTCGTCGACAGCACCGGGCGACCGTGGCTGCTGTGGAAGTTCTCGGGCGTCGTCAACCGGCGCCCGGCCGGCCTGTTCGTCCGCCGGCTCAACGCCGACGGCACCGGCTTCGCCGAGGGCTCGGAGACGCGCGAGCTGCTCACCCTCGACGAGCCGTGGGAGGGCGACACGATCGAGAACCCGAGCATGGTCCAGTTCCGCGGCGTGACCTACCTCTTCTACTCCGGCAACTCGTGGGAGCGGGCGGACTACGCGACCGGCTACGCCATCTGCGCCGGGCCCGAGGGTCCGTGCGTGCGGCAGAACCACGGCGCCCCGCTGCTGACGACGGCCACGACGGGCAACCCCGGTCCGGGCGGCGCGACCGGGTTCGTCGACGGGAAGTCGCTCCGGCTCGTCTACCACGCGTGGGACCGGGTCGGCGGCCTGCGCCGGATGCACGTCGCCGGGCTGTGGCAGCGCGACGACGGGACGCTGGAGGTCGTCGACCCGGGCTAGCCGGCGGTCCTTCGCGCCCGCTCGACGAGCATCCGGATCCAGCCGCCGACCTGCCGCATCGTCGGCTCGGCGGCGTCGAACACCGACGCGTGGCGCCAGTAGCCGTGGAGCTGGCCGAGGTAGCGGGTGCCGACGACCTCGACGCCGGCCTCGGCGAGCAGCAGCACGAGGTGCTCGCCCTCGTCGCGCAGCGGGTCGTGCTCGGCGGTCGTGACCAGCGTCGGCGGCAGCGTGCCGAGCCGGTCGGACAGCAGCGGGGCCAGGTCGGGGTCGGCCAGGTCGTCCGGCGACGCGTACTGCTGCCAGTACCAGGCCGCCTCGCTCGGCTCGAAGCCGTCGGCGGCCGTGCGGTAGGAGTCGAAGGCCGCCGTCGGGTCGAGGAAGGGGTAGATCAGGGCGACGCCCGCGAACCGGCCGGGATGGCGCAGGGCCGTGACCAGGGCGAGGTTGCCGCCCGCGCTGTCGCCGTGCGCGAACGTCGGCAGGCCGGCCAGCTCCGGCTGGGTCGCGAGCCAGGCGACCGCAGCGGTCAGGTCGTCGGGCGCGGCCGGGAAGCGGTGCTCGGGCGGGCGCCGGTAGTCGACGCTGAGCACGGCGGCCCCGGCGATCGCGGCGAAGCGACGGACGGCCGCGTCGTGCACCTCGACGTCGTTGAAGACGAAGCCGCCGCCGTGCGCGTGGACCACCACGGCGTCGTACCCCTCGGGGAGGTAGAGCCGGGCCGGTACGCCGCCGGCGTCGACGTCGCGCACCTCGCCGATCGGCACCTTCTCCTGGGCGGCCGCCGCGACGCGGGCCTGGTGGCGCGCCGCGGCGATGTCGTACGACGGGTCGGTGACGGGGAGCTCGCCTGCGGCGTCCTCGATCGCCTGGCGGGCCTGGGGATGCAGGGCCATGACCGCAAGGCTAGGAGATCAGCGCGACTCGAGCGCCAGCCGGCCGGCCAGCACCGCGAAGCTCGCGGCGAAGGCCTTGCGCACCCGGTCGACGACCGTGGGCCGCGCCAGGACCTGGTCGCGGACGGCGGCTGCACAGGCGCCGTACACGGCGAAGACGACGAAGGTCATCGCCATGAACACCGCGCTCAGCCCGAGCATCGTGGGCACCGCGCCCGAGCCGGCCGGCACGAACTGGGGCAGGAAGGCGAAGAAGAAGATGGTCAGCTTCGGGTTGAGCAGGTTGAGCGTGATGCCGGAGACGAGCACCGCGCGCGTCGAGGAGGTCGCGGCGGACTCCTCGTCCACGGCGAGCACGCCGCGGTCGCGCCAGGTCGACCACGCCATGAACAGCAGGTAGGCGACGCCGGCGTACTTCAGGACCGCGAAGGCGACCCCGCTCGCGTGCAGCAGCGCGGCCAGGCCGGTGATCGCGGCGACCATGTGCGGGATCGTGCCGAGGGTGCCGGCGAGGGCGGCCAGGACCGCGGCGCGGGTGCCCCGGGTGAGGCCGGCGGCGATGGCGTAGAGCGCGCCGGTGCCCGGCGTCGCGACGATCACGAGCGAGGTGAGGAGGAAGGCGGTGCCCATGGTGCTGAGACTAGGCGAGCCGGGGCGATCGGTCGTACGACGAGAGGCGTAACTTCACGCGCTCCGCTCGAGCTTGTAGTGCAGCCGCATCGCCGTGGCACCCCACAGGCGCAGCACGTGGTCGGTGCGCAGCACGCCACGGTCGTCGACGTACACGTGGAAGGTCTCGTGCACCGGCATCCGGGAGGCGTGGGTCGAGCCGTCCTCGACGACGACATAGGCACCGTCCGCGCCGAACTCCCCCGCCGGCGAGGAGAGGAGGAGGGATCCGTCGGCCAGCACCTGCGGCTGCAGGAACACCTGGACGTTGCCGGACTCGAGCGGGAAGGCGACGTGGACCGAGGGCCGGGCGGCGCCGGGCAGCGTGCGCGTCGAGTAGCAGCCGCTGAACACGAACTCCCCCGTCGCCCGCAGCGTCCGCAGCCAGCCGGCGGCGACCTGCCGGCCGTCGGCGTCGCGGATCACCGGGACCCGCGACTCCATGCCGTGCGCCACGTCGAGCGGCCGCATCGGCAGGGCCAGCTGCTCGACCCGCTTGCCGAAGAACCGCGAGACCAGCTCACCGCCGGGCCAGGCCCACGGCGCCCACGAGCTCCAGGCCTCGAGGTGCCAGTCGGCGGTGTGCTCGTAGAAGTCCCGCACCTGCGGCCGCAGGTCGGCGGCCCGGAAGCCCGGACCGTCGAGGTCCGCCATCGACGGGAGCAGGCCCGCGCCCGGGGTCTCGTCGTCGACGTACCCACCGTGCAGGGCGGCCTCGGCCGCCAGCCATCCGTCGCGGACGACCGGGCCGCTGCTCGTCGGCGCCCGCAGCCACGAGTGCTCGCCGTCGAGGTCGACCGGACGGCCGGTCGCGCGCCAGAACTTCCGGGTGCCGAGGTCGGCGAGCTGCGCGAGCATCAGCCCTCCAGCCGGGCCAGCTCCTCGTCGACGATCGCCGTGTCGAGCTTGGTGAAGACCGGCGTCGGCTTCGCGACCGGCCGCCCGACCTCGACCGGGTGCCGCTGCCACGCGGGCACCTCGGCGTAGTCGCCGGTGATGATCGGGTACGACCGCTCCGGGTCGTCGAGGTCGGCGACCTCCTCGATCCGCGGCATCGGCGCGATCGTGCCGGCGCCACCGAAGACCTTGTCGACCTCGTTGGCCGAGAACGGCAGGAACGGGCTGAGCAGGAGGTTGAGGTCGGCGACGCACTGGGCCATCACGTGCAGGACCGTGCCGAGGCGCTCGGGGTCCTCCTTGATCTTCCACGGCTCGGTGTCGGAGACGTACTTGTTGACCTCCGCGACCGCGCGCATCGCCTCGCCGATCGCCTGCTTCTGGCGGTGCCGGCCGATCAGGTCGCCCACCGTGCCGAAGGCGGCCTCGGTCGCGTCGAGGACCGCCTGGTCCTCGGGGGTCAGCGCACCGGCGGCCGGGATCTCGCCGAAGTTCTTGGCGATCAGGTTGGCCGTGCGGTTGACCAGGTTGCCCCAGCCGGCGACCAGCTCGTCGTTGGTACGACGGACGAACTCCGCCCATGTGAAGTCGGAGTCCTGGTTCTCGGGGCCGGCAGCGGCGACGAAGTAGCGGAAGGCGTCCGGCTGGTAGCGCGCGAGCAGGTCGCGCACGTAGATGACGACCTTCTTCGACGAGGAGAACTTCCTGCCCTCCATCGTCAGGAACTCGCTGGAGACGACCTCGGTCGGCAGGTTGAGCACGCCGTACTCGCGGGGCTGGCCGCCCTTGTCGCCCTTGCCGGCGTAGGCGAGCAGCTCGGCGGGCCAGATCTGCGAGTGGAAGGTGATGTTGTCCTTGCCCATGAAGTAGTAGGACAGGGCCTCGGGGTCGTTCCACCAGTCGCGCCACGCGTCCGGGTTGCCGGAGCGGCGCGCCCACTCGATCGAGGCCGAGAGGTAGCCGATGACCGCGTCGAACCAGACGTAGAGCTTCTTCGTCGGGTTCTCCCGCCACCCGTCCAGCGGGACCGCGATGCCCCAGTCGATGTCGCGGGTCATCGCCCGCGGGCGGATCTCCTCGAGGATGTTCTTCGAGAAGCGGATGACGTTGGGGCGCCACAGCCCGGTCGCCTCGCGGCCGTCGAGCCACTCGGTCAGCGCGTCGGCGAGCGCCGGCAGGTCGAGGAAGAAGTGCTGGGTCTCGATGAACTCCGGCGTCTCGCCGTTGATCTTCGAGCGCGGGTTGATGAGGTCGTGCGGGTCGAGCTGGTTGCCGCAGTTGTCGCACTGGTCGCCCCGCGCGCCGTCGTACCCGCAGATCGGGCAGGTGCCCTCGATGTAGCGGTCGGGCAGCGTGCGGCCCGTCGATGGCGAGATCGCGCCGTAGGTCGTCTGCTCGACGAAGTAGCCGTTCTCGTAGACGCCGAGGAAGAGCTCCTGCACGACCGCGTGGTGGTTGCGGGTCGTGGTGCGGGTGTAGAGGTCGTAGCTGACGCCCAGCCCGACGAGGTCCTCGACGATCAGCCGGTGGTTCTTGTCGGCCAGCTCCTGCGGGGTCATCCCCGCCTCGTCGGCGGCGATCAGGATGGGGGTGCCGTGCTCGTCGGAGCCCGAGACCATGAGGACGTCGCTGCCCGCCATCCGCTGGTACCGACTGAAGACGTCGGAGGGCACACCGAACCCGGCCACGTGGCCGATGTGGCGCGGGCCGTTGGCGTACGGCCAGGCGACGGCGGAGAGGACATGCGTCATGGGGAGGATCCTATTGACCGGTCCCCTCCGCCGCCGAACGGCGTCCTCAGGAGAAGTCGAGGTCCCCGGTGCGGGAGCGCTTGAGCTCGTAGAAGTACGGGAACGACGCGACGGCCACGGTGCCGTCCCAGAGCCGGCCGGCGTCCTCGCCGCGCGGGATCTTCGAGAGCACCGGGCCGAAGAAGGCGGTGCCGTTGACGTGGATCGTGGGCGTGCCGACGTCGTCGCCGACGGCGTCCATGCCCTCGTGGTGGGAGCGCGCCACGGCCTCGTCGTACGACGCGTCGGTGGCCGCCTCGATCAGGGAGGCGTCGAGGCCGGTCTCCTCCAGCACCTCGGCGATCAGCGCGAGCCCGCCGTCGGGCTGCTCGTGCAGCTTGCGGCCCTCGAGGTGGATCCGCTGGCCGAAGGCGTCGTACATCGGGCGGAGGACCTTGTCGCCGTACTGCTGCTGCGCAGCGAGCAGCACCCGCACCGGGCCCCAGGCGGGGGCGAGCATCGCGCGGTACTCGTCCGGGATGTCGCGGTCCTTGTTGAGGTAGGCCAGCGACATCACGTGCCAGTGCACCTCGATGTCACGCACCTGCTCGACCTCGAGGATCCAGCGCGAGGTGATCCAGGCGAAGGGACACAGCGGGTCGAACCAGAGGTCTGCTCGGTTGGGGGTGCTCATGACTGGCTCAACTCCCCAGCGGCGCCGGGTTGTTCCCGGCGCCGCTGCGGAGTTTCCCCTCACCCCACGACGGCTACTTCACGACCACGGTGGCGGTGGCACGCTTGGCGACCACGCTGCTGCTGCCGCGGAAGTAGACCTTGACGTTCTTCGAGCCGACGGCCAGGTCGTCGATGGTCACGCGGACCAGTCCGTCGACGAGCTGTGCCTTGCGCACGTGTCGGCCGATGGTGACCTCGACCCAGCCGGCGACGGGCGTGACGCCGGGAGCCGTGACCCGGACCGCGACATTGGCCTTGCCGCGCCCGCCGCTCGTGGCCACCTTGAGGGTCGGGACCGCCTGGGTCCGCGCGGTGACCGCGTCGACGGCGAGCGGGACGTAGCGCGGCCGGGTCAGCGTGGCCCGGACCGAGATCGTGGCTCCGACGTCGGCGACGGTCTGCACGTAGCGCGACCGCGTGGCGCCGGGGATCGGGACGCCGTCGCGCAGCCACTGGTACGCCGCGGTCACGTCCGCGGGCTCGTAGGTGCCCGGCACGGCGTTGAGCTGGTAGCCGACCCGGTTGGTCCCGGTGATGGCCAGCGGCTTCGCGACCGTGATCTTGCCGGCGAGCACGGGGCCGACCTGGGCCACCGCGGGCGCGGTCGCCGTGGTGTAGCCGTCCTTGCGGGCCACGGCGACGACCTTGATCATCGCGCCGTCGTGCTCCGGCTTGAGGGCGAGCGTCGAGCCGCCGTTGCCGCGGATCCGGACGCCGTCGGCGTACCAGCGCCACTCGATCGCGGGGTCGTCCGGGTCCCAGCCGCCCGCGGTCGCGGTGAGCACGCCGTCGACGTACGCCTCGCCGCTGATCACCGGCTGCTCACCGGTCTCGAAGGTGCCGGGGGCGACGTCGGCCGTCGCCTTCGTGGTCACCGTGACCGGGTCGTAGCCGGACCGGGTCGCCTTGACCCGGACGGAGATGTTCTTGCCGACCAGCGCGGGCGTCAGCTGCAGGCCGCCGCCGGTCTGGCCCGGGATCGCGACGCCGTCGGCCAGCCACTGCATGGTGCGCTTCGCGGACGGCGTCCAGGTGCCGGGGTCGAGGCGCAGCGCCTCGCCGACCTTGGGCGTGCCGGTGACCTTCGGCGTGACGGTCGGGGTCAGCTTCTTGTCCACGAAGTGGATGAAGCCGGTCGGCCAGCGGCCGCTGTCCTTGGTGATCCGGCGCCAGTGGAAGGTGCCTCCCCAGCTGTCCATCGAGATGATGATCTCGCTGGAGGAGACGACCTTCTCGACGTACCCGACGTGGCCCGCCGAGCCGCTGCCGTTGTCGTAGCGACCCCACCAGGCGACCGAGCCGACCGAGGGCACCTGGTCGGTGATGTCGCGCATGTGCAGGCCCCACTCGCTGGCGTTGCCGCCGCCGACCCAGGGGCGCGTGGCGGACATGCCGGCCTTGATCATCCGGTAGGCCACGTAGTTGGTGCAGTTGTGCCCGGAGTACATGTTCCAGTACATCCGCCCGCTGACCGCGCCGTAGCCCGCGTCGGAGTAGCCCGCGCTGTTGCATCCGCTCCAACCGCTGCAGAGGTCGGTGACACCTGCCGATGGTGAGACCGGTGCCTCGTCCCTGACGGTGATGCCGACGGCCACCAGGAGGGTCGCGAACAGGGCGCTGGCGGCGACGGACGTCCCCCAGCGCAGGACCGGGCCACGGTTGCGCATGCCGAACACCATCGGACACATCTGCCCCAGAACGCAACAAAAACCCCGAAAAACCCACGAATCACTGGCGTGTCGCGTTGACTTTTGGAAGTTACACCGTTGTGATTCGCCGCCGCACTGCCGAGGCCACCGTCAGTTGTCTGACAATGTGGGGCGGATGCGAGGATGACTGCCATGCCCGGCACCAACCTCACCCGCGACGAGGCGGCCACCCGCGCCGCGCTCGTCGACGTGGCCTCCTACGTCATCGACCTCGACCTCAGCGACGCGACCCGCGACGGCGTCGAGACCTTCGGGTCCACCACGACCCTGACCTTCACCTGCCGCCAGCCCGGCGCCAGCACCTTCGCCGACCTGGTCGACGCGACGGTGCACGAGATCACGCTCAACGGCGTGGCGCTGGACCCCGCGACGTCGTACGCCGACAGCCGGATCGCGCTGCCCGACCTGCAGGCCGACAACGTGCTGGTCGTGAAGGCCGACTGCACCTACTCCCACACGGGCGAGGGCCTGCACCACTTCGTCGACCCGGCCGACGGCAAGGTCTACCTCTACTCGCAGTTCGAGGTCCCCGACGCCCGACGCGTCTACACCACGTTCGAGCAGCCCGACCTGAAGGCGCCCTTCACGTTCAACGTGACCGCCCCCGCCCACTGGAAGGTCGTCTCCAACGCGACGACCCCGGAGCCCGTCGCCACCGGCGCGAGCAATGCGCAGGGCGAGCCGCTCGCGGTCTGGAACTTCCCCGCCACCAAGCCGATGTCGACCTACATCACCGCCGTCGTCGCAGGTGACTACTACGAGGTCCAGGACGTCTACGAGGGCAAGTACGGCACGATCCCGCTCGGCCACTACTCGCGCCAGTCGCTCAAGGAGTACCTCGAGCGCGACCGCGAGGAGATCGTCACCCTCACCAAGCAGGGCTTCGAGTTCTTCGAGGACGCCTTCGGCTACCCCTACCCGTTCGGCAAGTACGACCAGCTCTACGTGCCGGAGTACAACATGGGCGCGATGGAGAACGCCGGCTGCGTGACCCTGCGCGACGAGTACCTCCCCCGCTCCCGCCAGCCCCGCTCGTTCTACGAGTTCCGCTGCTCGGTGATCCTGCACGAGATGGCGCACATGTGGTTCGGCGACCTCGTCACCATGAAGTGGTGGGACGACCTGTGGCTCAACGAGTCGTTCGCCGAATGGGCCTGCTACCACGCCGAGGCCCTCGCGACGTCGTACACGGACGCCTGGACGGGCTTCACCAACGCCCGCAAGCAGACCGGCTACCGCGCGGACTCGCTGCCGTCGACGCACCCGATCGCGGCCGACAACGTCGACCTGCACGCGGTCGAGGTCAACTTCGACATGATCACCTACGCCAAGGGGGCGGCGGTGCTCAAGCAGCTGGTCGCGTGGGTCGGGCTGGACCCGTTCCTCGCCGGGCTCAAGCAGTACTTCCACGACCACGAGTTCGCGAACACCGAGTTCTCCGACCTGCTCACCGCGCTCGAGAAGGCCTCCGGTCGCGAGCTCACCGGCTGGGCGCAGGAGTGGCTGCAGACCGCGGGCACGAACACCCTCTCCCCCGCCTTCGAGCTCACCGCGCAGGGCACCTACGCCACCTTCGCGATCGACCAGGTCGCGCCCGAGGAGCACCCGACCCTGCGCCGCCACCGGGTCGGCATCGGCTTCTACAACACCGTCGAGGGCCGCCTCGTGCGCACCGACTACGTCGAGGTCGACGTCGAGGGCGCCCGCACCGAGCTGCCCGAGCTGGTCGGCAAGGCCCAGCCCGAGCTCCTCCTGCTCAACGACCAGGACCTCGCCTTCGCGAAGATCCGCCTCGACGAGCACTCCCGCGCCACGGCGATCGCCCGGCTCTCGGACCTGGACGACTCGCTCGCCCGCGCGCTGGTGTGGAGCGCCGCCTGGGACATGACCCGCGACGCCGAGCTCTCCGCGACCGACTACGTCGAGCTGGTGCTCGGCAACATCGGCAGCGAGACCGACGCGTGGGGCGTCAGCCGGATCCCCGTGTACGCCGCCCAGGCGGTCACGCTCTACGCGGCCCCGGCCACGCGTGCCCAGCTGGCCGACCGCTGGGAGAAGGGCCTGCGCGCCCTCCTCGAGGCAGCCGAGCCGGGCACCGACCACCAGCTGACGTTCGCGCGGGCCTACGCCGCCGCCGCGCGCAGCGAGGAGGCGATCGCCGAGCTGGAGGGCATGCTCGACGGCACGCTCGTCCTCGAGGGCCTGGCGATCGACCAGGACCTGCGCTGGGGCCTGCTCACCGCGCTCGCCCGGGTCGGTCGCGCCGACGACGCCCGGATCGACGCCGAGCTCGCGGGCGACAACACCATCTCCGGCCAGGAGAAGTCCGCCGCCGCCCGCGCCGCGATGCCCACCGCCGCCGCGAAGGAGCGGGCGTGGCAGCAGGCCGTGCTCGACCCGGCGACGCCGAACGAGACGCAGCGCAGCGTCGTCCTCTCCTTCTGGCAGGCCGGCCAGGAGGAGGTGCTCGCCCCGTACGTCGCGACCTACCTCGCCGACGTCGCCGGCACCTGGGAGCGGCTGGGCGCGCACAAGGCGTCGGTCGCGCTGGAGTTCATCTTCCCGCGCCTGATCGCCACCCCGGAGACGCTCGAGGCCGTCGACGCGTGGCTCGCCGCCAACGCCGACGCGGTCAACCCGGGCGCGGTGCGCTACGTGCGCGAGGGCCGGGCCGACGTGGCCCGCGCGCTCGCCGCCCAGGCGTTCGACGCCTCGTAGCGCCCCCGGACACGGCAACGGCCCGGCGCCCCTCGGGGTGCCGGGCCGTTGCGCGTCGTGGTGGCGGGCTCAGTCCTTGGCGAGCTCACCCAGGAGCTCGATGCCGCGGTTGAGGCCGCCCGCGAGGTCACCCTCGGCGAAGCGCTCGGTCATCGCGGCGACGGCCTGCTGCGCCTCGTCGTCGGTGAGCCGCTCGCGGACGTGGCCGCCGGTCACGATCTCGACCAGCCGGCGGTCGGGGTCGACCATCACGAGCACGCTGCGCGCCGGGAGCACGAGCGTGTTGTGCAGGCTGGTCGCGAAGTCGCGCGGGTCGCCGCTGGCAGCACCGACGAAGACCGAGATCTCCGCCCGGCAGGCCTGCTCGGCGTTGCGGATGGTGACGTCGAGCGCGGCGCGCTCGGTCGCGTTCAGTGCCGTGGTGCTCATGGCCGCGGACTACCAGCTGCCGCCGGCGCCGCCGGCCTTCGAGTCCTCGGAGTCCGGCGCCGCCAGCTCGCCGGCCGCCTTGCGCGGGCCGCCGAGCCACTGGTTCTCGGGCTCCAGCGCGTTGGGGCTGAGGTCGGCGCCGCGGGCGAGCGCCGGCGCGACGAAGAGCAGCGTGATGACGACGAACACCAGCAGCGGGATGCCGGCCAGGACCAGCCACGCGTGGAGGACGTCGATGTCCGGCTTCGGCTCCCAGCTGCCCGGACGGGGCTCGGGGGTGTCGGCGGAGGCCGCACTCGCGCCGGCCACGACGAGCAGCGCGCTCACGCCGACGAGGGAGCACAGGGCGAGGAGGCGTCGTACAACAGTGCTGGTCACGGGAGGAGGATATCGGCACCCGGCCCCGCCGGGGCAGGTGGTGGCCGCCAACCGGTCACGACTCATTTGGAAGACTGTCGGGATGCTTTCACTCCTCCTCACGGCAACCGACGCGGTCAACCCCTGCGCCGACGGCGAGCAGGTGTGCGACCTGACGTGGGACGTCACCGGCAACCGCCGCCTCGCGGAGTGGTCCGACGTGCTGATCGGCAAGCCGCTGGCGGTGATCGGGCTGGTCCTGCTGGGGTTGGTCATCCGCTGGCTCCTGCACCGCGTCGTCGACCGGATCGCGAGTCGCGCGGAGAAGGGCGTGCTGCCCGAGCGGGTCGAGACCTCGGTCGCCGCACGGCGCAAGCAGCGCGCGGCGACCATGGCCGGGCTGCTGAAGAGCATCATCACCTTCGTCGTGGCAGCGGTCATCGGCACGATGGTGCTCAGCGAGCTCGGCGTCGACATCGCGCCGATCATCGCGAGCGCCGGCATCATCGGCATCGCGCTCGGCTTCGGCGCCCAGTCGCTCGTCAAGGACTTCCTCGCCGGGATCTTCGTGTTCATCGAGGACCAGTACGGCGTCGGCGACGTCGTCGACGTGGGCGAGGCCAACGGCACGGTCGAGGCCGTGACCCTGCGGATGACGCGGCTGCGCGACATCAACGGGACGGTCTGGTACGTCCCCAACGGCGAGATCCTCCGGGTCGGCAACAAGAGCCAGAACTGGTCCCGGGCGGTCGTCGACGTCGGCGTCGGGTACGGCGAGGACCTGGCCCGCGTGCAGCGGGTGCTCCGCGAGGTCGCCCACGACCTGTGGGAGGACGAGGAGTTCAACGGGCTCATCATCGAGGAGCCGGAGGTGACCGGCGTGGAGATGCTGGCGGCCGACTCGGTGACGATCCGGGTGATGGTGAAGACGGCGCCGCTCGAGCAGTGGGCCGTCGCCCGCGCCCTGCGACAGCGGATCAAGGCCCGCTTCGACCACGAGGGCATCGAGATCCCGTTCGCCCAGCGCGTGGTGTGGCACCGCGAGGACCGCCGCGACCACGACGCCCCTCCCCCGAAGGCCGCCACCGGCGACGAGGGATGATGGACGACGTGGAGCAGGAGCAGACCTTCTACGACGAGATCGGCGGGCTGGAGACCTTCCGCCGCATCGTCGCCCGCTTCTACGAGGGCGTCGCGCAGGACGAGGTCCTGCGGCCGATGTACCCCGAGGCGGACCTCGGCCCCGCCGAGGAACGGTTCCTGATGTTCCTCGTGCAGTACTGGGGCGGGCCGACGACCTACTCCCAGCAGCGCGGGCACCCGCGCCTGCGCATGCGGCACGCGCCGTTCGCCGTGGACCTCGACGCCCGCGACCGGTGGCTCACCCACTTCCGCGCCGGGCTCGACAGCGTCGACCTCACCCCGGAGCAGGACGCCCGGTTCTGGGAGTACGTCACGCACGCCGCGAACTTCATGGTGAACACCGCCGGCTGACCCTGCCGGCCGACCCCGCCGGCCGACCCTGCCCGGCAGCCGGCGATGCGGCGTTCGGGTGCGGCCCGAAAAGATTTTCGCGAGGATGTAACGCACAGCCGACCGCGTGACAGGTACTGCACGAGGGGATTCCCTTCCCCATCGTGATCGGGCCCGTTCACGATGGTCCAACTCGAAAGAGAAACCATGACCCGTCCGGACTGGATCGAGACGCTGCGCGCCGAGGTGCGCCCAGCCGATCCGGATCCGGTGCTGCTCGCGCAGCTGGCCGAGTTGAGCGCAAGCTCGACGGTGCCGGCGGCGCGACCGGGTCGGTCGGCTGGTGCACGGCTTGCGATTGTGCTGGGGGGTGCGATCGCCGTCGGAGCGACCTCGTGGGCAGCAGGCGCCCTGCCTGGGACGGATTCACCGTTCCGCCCCGAGGAACGCATCACGCAACAGCCGACCGACCCACAACCCGGCGACGCCCGAACCCCACCCTCGGACGCGCCGACCTCACCCGCTGGCACCGACGCGTCGGACCCCGCGGGCGAGGAGACCGGCCAGGCCACGACGCCGGCCGAGCCCAGCGACAGCGGCGTACCGTCCGGCCGACCGTCCGGCGGTCCGACCCCGTCGCCGCCGAGCGGCGACCCACCCGGGGGCGAGGTCGACCTCCCGGAGGTCCCCTCGCTGCCCGTTCCCACCGTAGTCCCGTCGGTTCCCCAACCGTCGGGACTCGATGGCGTTCCGGACCTTCCCGGCCTGCCGCCGGTCAACGGCGGCCGCGCCAGCGCGCACCCGACCTCTCCCGACAGCGACAGCGGTGCCCACCGCTCCCCCCGGCCGCAGGAAGCGTTGGTGGACCAGGCGCGGTGACGACGGACGACGACGTCGTCGCCGCGGCCAAGCGGGGCGATTCCGATGCATGGCGTGAGCTCTACCGGGCGCACGCCTCCCGTCTCGTTGTCTGGCTGCGCGGGCGCCCCTCCGGCGAGGAGAGCCCCGAGGACATCGCCTCGGGCGCCTGGCTGGTCGCCGCGGAGAAGATCGCCGGGTTCAACGGCAGCTCCGAGGAGTTCGCGGGCTGGCTGTTCGGCATCGCCCGCAACCTGTCGGTCAACGCGCACCGGCGCTCGGTACGACGCGACCGGATCCCGCTGGACAACGGCTCGACCGGCACGGTCCCCGGCCCCGAGCCGGACACGACCTCCGACGACTGGGCCCGCCGGCTGCTGGCGACCCTCCCCGAGCGTGAGCGCGACGTCGTCACCTGCCGCGAGGTGCTCGACATGGACGTGCCGACGACGGCCACCGCGCTCGGGATCAGCGCGGTCGCCGTACGCGTGGCCCACCACCGGGCGCTGAAGCGGCTGCGCCAGGAGATGGCCCGCGAAAAGATTTCCGAGCCGATGTAACACCACGCGCCGCTCGCTACATGTACCCCGTGAAGGCCAGTCCCCGTCTGGGGTGGGGACTGACCTCGAGGAAGCACCACCACGCAGCGCGAAGCAGAGATCGAGAGATGAGCAACCACCGGACCGAACGGCTCCGCGTCGCAGTGCCGACGCTCGAGCCCGACCCGGTGTTCCTGGGCGTCCTGGCCGAGCTCGGTGCGAGCTCGCAACCGGTCGCCCCCCAGACGGCTCGGTCGGCTGGACTCCGCATGATCGTCGCGACGGCCTCCGTGGCCGTGATCGCGGCGGCGACCTGGGCAGCGGGCACCCCAACCGGCAGCGACATCCCACTGTCGCCTGCCGACAGCCCCACCCAGGAGGAGCCCTCCGGCCCGCCGAGTCACGGAAACGTCGGAACCCCACAACCCGACGTGTCCACCTCGCCCGGCAGCCCCTTGTCCCCGGGGCTGCCGGGCACTCACTCCTCCGCCTCGGACCGCGCCGACGGCTCCGAGCGCGCGATCGACCGGGCGCGCATCCCGGCCGAGCGCCCCGGCGAGCGCAAGGTCAAGGACAAGGGCCGCAAGGTCGGCCACGACAAGGGACGCAAGCCCGACCTCCCCGGGCTGCCCGAGGCGCCCGACGACGGGCCGGCGGCCAAGCTCGGCGACCCGGCCGCGCTGGGCACCGGCTCGGCGCCCAAGGACGACAAGGACAAGGGCGGCGCCGACGACCGCCGCGGGACCGACGGCGACCGGCCCGGCCCGGGCCGTGGCCACGGCCGCGGACACGGCCCCACAAAGTAAAGACACCCGCTCGATTCCCTCCCCAAAGCGCCGCGAAGGCGCGACAATGTGTTGCAGGTCCGGACGGCACGTCGGGACGCCACGGGCAGGCAGGGGTGGAACACGTCAGTGCGCGCCGACGACGAATGCGTCGCCGCGGCCAAGCGCGGTGAGTCGCTGGCATGGCGCGACCTCTACCTCGCCCATGCCGGACGCCTCCTGCTGTGGCTGGAGGCGCGCACGGTGCCCGGGACCGAGGCGCCCGAGGACCTCGCGGCCGCGACCTGGATGGTGGCGGCCGAGCGGATCGCGGACTTCCACGGCGACACCGCCGACTTCGGGGGCTGGCTGTTCGGCATCGCCCGCAACCACGGCGCCAACGCGTGGCGCCGCTCCGGCAGCCGGTCCCGCGGCCTCGAGCTGATCACCGCCGAGGCCGAGGAGGCGGTCGCCGGACCCGAGGGCGGGCTGATCGCCGACGAGTGGGTCCGTCAGGCGCTGGCCTCCCTGCCGCCCCGCGAGCGCGACGTCATCGCCTGCCTGGAGGTGCTCGACCTCGACGTCGCCAGCACGGCGAGCGCGCTGGGCATGACGGCGGTGGCGGTGCGGGTCGCGCGCCACCGGGCGCTGCGCCGGCTGCGGTCGGCCCTCGCGCCGGAGCCGCTCGCGACCACCGAGTGACGCAGCCCTAGAACACGTTCTAGTCTGGACCCATGATCCTCACGGTGTCCGACCAGGACCGCGTCCGCACGCTCGTCCTCAACCGGCCGGACGCCCTCAACGCGTTCAACGAGGCCCTGTACGACGCCACGGCGGACGCGCTGCTCGAGGCGGCCACCGACCCGCAGGTCGCCGTGGTGCTGCTGACGGGCGCCGGGCGCGCGTTCAGCGCCGGCACCGACCTGCTCGAGATGCACCGGATGGCGACCGACCCGACGTTCGAGCGGGGCAAGCACGGCTTCATCGGGCTCGTCGACGCCCTCGTGGACTTCCCCAAGCCGCTGGTCGTGGCCGTCAACGGCATCGGCCTGGGCATCGGCGCGACGATCCTCGGCTTCGCCGACCTGGCCTTCATCGCGGCCGATGCCCGACTGAAGTGCCCGTTCACGTCCCTCGGGGTGGCACCGGAGGCCGCGTCGTCGTACCTCTTCCCGGCGCTGGTGGGCCGCCAGGACGCCGCCTGGATGCTGCTGTCGGCCGAGTGGGTCTCAGCCGAGGAGGCCCGGGAGATGGGGCTCGTCCGGCAGGTCTGCCCGGCCGATCGCCTGCTCGACGTCGCCCGCGAGCACGCGAGCCTGCTCGCCCGCCGGCCGATCTCCTCGCTCGTCGCGGTGAAGAGGGCCATGACCGAGCCGCACCGCGCCGCGATCCGCGACGCCCGCGACCGCGAGAACGCCGCCTTCGCCGAGCTGATGGGCGGCCCGGCCAACCTGGAGGCGCTGAGCGCGTTCGCCGAGGGTCGCGAGCCGGACTTCACCGGGCTCCCGCCCGGGTGGTGAGCCGTCAGGCCGACGGCACGGCGAGCGGTCCGCCCAACGAGTCGACGATCGCCTCGCGGTAGCCCGGCGGCGGGGTCACGGACTGCTGCGTCGTCGCGTCGAAGAAGACGAGGACCACGCGCGACCTCGCCAGCACGCCGTCGCGCGGCGCCGCTCCGGAGGCGTCGACGATCTCGGACTCGATGACCATCGACTTGTTGCCCATCCGGGTCGCGACCGACCAGCAGTCGTAGGGCTCGGCGCGCGCGGTGATCGGGGCGACGTACTCGAGGTCGGTCTGGGCGACGACGACGTTGATCCGGGGGAACTCCCGCAGTGCCGCGCGCAGCTTGCCGAAGAGCGCGATCCGCGCCTCCTGGAAGTACTCGAAGTACACGACGTTGTTGACGTGACGGTAGATGTCGAGGTCGGAGAAGCGCACCGTGACCGGGTAGTGCGCCGCGTGCTCACGCGGCACGTCGACCTTGAGCGGGCGGGTGCGCTCGCCCTCCTCGGCGTACGGCGCCAGGGCGGCCCGCGCCGCGTCGTCCATCCGGCGCGGCAGCCCGGACTCGAGGCTGAAGGGCGCGAGCACGGTCCGGGCCCGCACGTAGACGACCCGGCCGCCGTCCTCCGCCTCGTGGAAGATCTCGTGGTCGAGGGTGAAGCTCGCGCCCCGGATCTCGGTGACCCACGAGTCGATGAGGACCGAGCTGCTGCGGAACAGCAACGGCGCCAGGAAGGTCACCTCGTGCCGGACGACGACGTACCCGACGCCCTCCTGCCGCTCGACGCCCGCCGCGTGCAGGCAGGCCCGGAGCAAGGCGCTGCGCGCCTCCTGCAGGTAGTCGACGTATCGGACGTTGTTGACGTGGCCGAGCACGTCGAGGTCAGCCCAGCGCAGGGGGCATTCGTAGCGGTGCCGCACGCCCCGATGCTTCCATGCGGGGACCGGGGCCGGAGCGGGTGACCACGTCCCGTCAGGCGGGAGTGTGGCGTCCGCCACGACTGCAACCTGTTCCAATGCACTCCTACTAGTCTGTGCTGGTTCCGACTACCACCGCTCACCGAGGAGTGCCCATGCCCGAGGCCGTCATTGTTTCCGCCGCCCGTACCCCGATCGGCCGCGCGAACAAGGGCTCGTTGAAGGACTTCCGCCCCGACGACCTCACCGCGTTCATCGCGCAGGCCGCCCTCGACAAGGTCCCCGCGCTCGACCCGAAGGACGTCGACGACTTCTACCTCGGCGTCGGCCTGCCCGGTGGCGAGGCCGGCAACAACATGGCGCGGATCGTCACCACCCTGATGGGCACCGAGATCCCCGGCGCGACCATCACCCGCTACTGCTCCTCGTCGGTGCAGACCTCGCGGATGGCCTTCCACGCGATCAAGGCGGGCGAGGGCGATGTGTTCATCTCCGCCGGTGTCGAGACCGTCTCGCGCTTCCAGTTCGGTACGTCGGACCACATCCCGAACACCAAGAACCCCCTCTTCGCCGACGCCCAGGTGCGCACCGAGGAGTACGCCCAGGGCCGCAAGGTCTGGCACGACCCGCGCGAGGACGGCCTGCTCCCCGACATCTACATCGCGATGGGCCAGACGGCCGAGAACGTCGCGAGCATCCGCGGCCTCAAGCGCGAGGACCTCGACCACTTCGGCGTCCGCTCGCAGAACCTCGCCGAGAAGGCCATCGCGGACGGCTTCTGGGAGCGCGAGATCACCCCGGTGACCCTCGCCGACGGCACGGTCGTCAGCAAGGACGACGGCCCGCGCGCCGGCGTCACCTACGAGGCCCTCTCCGAGCTGCAGCCGGTCTTCCGCCCCGACGGCGTGGTCACCGCCGGCAACTGCTGCGCCCTCAACGACGGCGCCGCCGCGGTCGTGATCATGTCCGACACGAAGGCCGCCGAGCTGGGCCTGACCCCGCTCGCCCGGATCGTGTCGACCGGCGTCTCCGGCCTCTCCCCCGAGATCATGGGCCTCGGCCCGGTCGAGGCGACCCGCAACGCGCTCAAGCACGCCGGCATGTCGATCGACGACATCGACCTCGCCGAGATCAACGAGGCCTTCGCCGCGCAGGTGCTGCCCTCCGCCGAGGACCTCGGCATCCCGATCGAGAAGCTCAACGTCAACGGCGGCGCGATCGCCGTCGGTCACCCGTTCGGCATGACCGGCGCCCGCCTGCAGAACACGCTGATCAACTCGCTGCAGTGGCACGACAAGTCCACCGGCCTGATCACCATGTGTGTCGGTGGCGGCCAGGGCATGGCGATGATCCTGGAGCGCATGTCCTGACCGGACCAGCCTGTCGGCGGCGGGCCGTACCTTTCGGTGCATGAGCATCGAGGTGCGGCCCGCCGCCGTTTTCGAGGACGTGAAGGCGCTCGTCGGCCCGAAGAGCCCCGACGCCAGCGTGTGCTGGTGCCTGAGCTACCGGATCCCCTCGAAGGTCAACAACACGATGCGCGGCCAGGAGCGCGGCGCGTTCGTGGCGAAGCTGCTCGAGGACGGTCCCCTCGGCGTGCTGGCCTACGACGGTGACGTGCCGGTCGGCTGGGCCGCCGTCGCGCCGCGGTCCGACACGACGTTCGCGCGCAACCGCAAGATCCCGCACGTGGACGACCTGCCGGTGTGGTCGGTCTGGTGCATCCGGGTCCGGCCGGGGCACCGCGGCCAGGGGATCTCCCACCGGCTGGTCGAGGGCGCGATCGAGTTCGCGCGTGACGGCGGCGCACCGGTCCTCGAGGCCTACCCGCTCGACAACGGCTCCGCGAAGGTCGACCTGACGATGGCCTACGCCGGCCTGCGCGCCACCTTCGAGGCGGCGGGCTTCGAGCACGCCGCCGACACCACGTCCGTGCTCAGCGGCCACCCGCGGGTCGTGATGCGCAAGGACCTCCGTCCGCGACGCACAGCGAAGTCATAGAATGCCCCGATGAGCGAGGAGCGTGTCGCAGCCGTGGCCCACCGCCTCGAGCCGCGGTGGCTCGACCGGGACCAGCAGCGGACCTGGCGAGCCTTCCTGCTCGGGACGACGCTGCTCCTCGATCGGCTCGACGAGGACCTCCGTCGCGACCACGGCCTGTCGGCCGTCGAGTACGAGATCCTCGTCCGCCTCTCCGAGGCCGACGGCCAGCTGCGCATGGCCCAGCTCGCCGCGGCGCTGGCGCACAGCCGTAGTCGGGTGACCCACACGGTGAAGCGGATGGAGGGAAGCGGGCTGGTGCGGCGCACCGGCTCCCTCGACGACGGACGCGGGGTCGTCTGCCGGCTCACCGATGACGGCTACGCCATGCTGCGCACGGCGGCGCCGAGCCACGTCGAGACCGTGCGCCAGTCACTCATCGACCTCGTGGCGCCCGAGGACCTCGACGCGCTCGGCCGCGTCATGGACGCGGTCTGCGACCGGTTGATCGACGCCCACCCGGAGCGCGAGCTGAGGTAGCCCGCGCCCGGGGCGGACCCGGGTGACACACTCGCGCACCCGCTCGAGGACTGTCGGCTTGCCGCCAGTCCACGGCTTGACCTACGGAACGCGACTGCGGTGCGGCAGCGCGGCGGGAGCGCAGCGACGGCAGCTTGCTGCCCCCGCCGGAGCGTAGACGCGCTCGTGCCAGACAACTAGTCGCGGGTGAGGCGGCGGTGCGTGACGCGGTGCGGACGGGCGGCCTCGAGGCCGAGGCGCTCGATCTTGTTCTCCTCGTACGACGCGAAGTTGCCCTCGAACCAGAACCACTCGCCCTCGTTCTCCTCCGTGCCCTCCCAGGCGAGGATGTGGGTGGCGATCCGGTCGAGGAACCAGCGGTCGTGGGAGGTGACCACGGCACAGCCCGGGAAGTCGAGCAGCGCGTCCTCGAGCGAGGACAGGGTCTCGACGTCGAGGTCGTTGGTCGGCTCGTCGAGCAGCAGCATGTTGCCGCCCTGCTTGAGCGTGAGGGCCAGGTTGAGGCGGTTGCGCTCACCACCGGAGAGCACGCCGGCCTTCTTCTGCTGGTCCGGGCCCTTGAAGCCGAACGACGCGACGTAGGCGCGGCTGTTCATCTCGAAGTTGGCGACCTTGATGAAGTCCAGGCCGTCGGAGACGACCTCCCAGACGTTCTTGTTCGGGTCGATGCCGCCACGGCTCTGGTCGACATAGGAGATCTTCACGGTCTGGCCGACGGTCAGCTTGCCGGAGTCGGGCTCCTCGCCGCCGGTGATCATCCGGAAGAGGGTGGTCTTGCCGACGCCGTTGGGGCCGACGACGCCGACGATGCCGGCCCGCGGCAGCGTGAAGGAGATGTCGTTCCAGAGGATCCGGTCCTCGAAGCCCTTGGTGAGGTGCTCGGCCTCGAGGACGATGTCACCCAGGCGCGGACCCGGCGGGATGTTGATGTCGGCCGCGTCGATCTTGCGGGCCTTGTCGGCCTCGGCCGCCAGCTCCTCGTAGCGGGCCAGACGCGACTTGGACTTGGTCTGGCGCGCCTTGGCGTTGGAGCGCACCCACTCCAGCTCCTTCTCGAGCATCTTGGCGCGCTTGGCGTCCTTGGCGCCCTCGACCTTGAGGCGCTCCTTCTTGGTCTCGAGGTACGTCGAGTAGTTGCCCTCGTAGCCGTGGATCGAGCCACGGTCGACCTCGGCGATCCACTCGGCGACGTTGTCGAGGAAGTAGCGGTCGTGGGTGACGGCCAGGACGGCACCCGGGTAGGACTTCAGGTGGCCCTCGAGCCACTGCACGGACTCGGCGTCCAGGTGGTTGGTGGGCTCGTCGAGGAGCAGCAGGTCGGGCTGCTGGAGGAGGAGCTTGCACAGCGCGACGCGGCGACGCTCACCACCGGACAGGTTGTCGACGAGGGCGTCGGAGGGCGGGCAGCGCAGGGCGTCCATCGCCTGCTCGAGGCGGCTGTCGAGGTCCCAGGCGTTGATGTTGTCGAGCTCGGTCTGCAGCTCGCCGGTCTCGGCCATCAGGGCGTCCTGGTCGGCGTCGGGGTCGCCCATCTCCATGTAGGCGTCCTCGAGGCGCTTCATCTTCGCCTTGGTGTCGGCGACGGCCTCCTCGACGTTCTCCAGGACCGTCTTGCCCTCGGTCAGCGGCGGCTCCTGCTGGAGCATGCCGACCGTGGCATCGGGGTCGCGGACGATGTCGCCGTTGTTGGGCTGGTCGAGCCCGGCCATCAGCTTGAGCAGCGACGACTTGCCCATGCCGTTCGGTCCGACGACGCCGATCTTGGCGCCGTGGAGGAACGACAGCGTCACGTTGTCGAGGACGACCTTGTCGCCATGGGCCTTGCGAACGTTGCGCAGGGAGAGGACGTATTCAGCCACCTGCCAAGCCTACGCAGCAGCAGGCGCACCTCCTTGGCCGGGGTCGGCAGCCGGCACGCCGGCGGAGGGGGCCTTCGTGAACGACGCCGTGCCGCGGGTCAGGTCGTGGCCGACCGTGAACGCCTCGATCTCCATCGCCAGGACCTCGACACCGCTCTTGTTGACGTACGTGCGGTGGTTGAGCCGTCCGTGCACGACGACGGCGTCGCCCTGCTTGAGCGAGGTCCCGGCGTGCGTCGCGAGGCGGCGCCAGCCGCTCACGCCGTACCACTGTGTCGGGCCGTCGACCCAGCTGTTGGATCCGCGGTGGAAGTGACGCGGCGTGCAGCCGACCCGGAAGTTGATCACCGGCACGCCGCCCACCTCGCGCACCATCGGGATGCCGGCGACCCACCCCTGCACCGTCACGATCGTCTCGTTGGCCATCTCGGAGCTCCTGATCTCTCGGTCCGGCCACCCGTGTGGCCGGTCGAGGGGACAGTCCACTCCCCGGGTACGACGCACGTCGCCCCCGCCGCCGCGGCCTGTGGAGGAACCACCGCACGGTGCCGGGTTGTGGATGCACGACGGCCCCTGCTGGGTCAGCAGGGGCCGTCGTGGCGGTCGAGCGGGGCGCGCGGCTAGGGACGCGCGGCCGCGATCCCGCGGCGGAAGCTCGCGTAGGCGGCGACCTCGCGGTTCACCGGCTGCACCACATCGGCATCGACGACCTCGTGCACCACGGCGCGGAGCCGCTCGTCGGCGGACTCGGCACGCCCGCGGGCCAGGCCGCCGACCAGGCTGCGCCCGACGATCGCGAGCACGATCCCGAGCACGAGGCCGGCGACGCCGACGACCGCCGGCAGCGGGAACCCGGCGACCTGCTGGAGGTCGTCCGTCGTACCGCGGACGGCGGCGTAGCCCCACCAGCCGAGGCCGCCGACGGCGGCCAGCAGCAGGAGCCAGTGCAGCAGCCGGACCAGGTTGAGCCAGAACGGGAGCCGGACGCCGAGGTCGACCTTGCCGAGCTCGCGGTCGAGGCGGTCGCCCACCTCGGCCAGGTGCCCGGTCGCGGCGGCGCGCACGTGCGGGGCCCAGCCCTCGCCCACGCCGTCACCGGCCTCGTCGGCGAGCCCGCGGACGGCGGTGTCGACGCTCGCCCGGTCGAGCGGGGCGATCCGCGGATCGGCGTCGATCCCCTCGCCGTCACCGCCGCCGCGGCCGAGGAGCAGCAGCGGCGGCCAGGTCACCGCGCCGCGGGCCCGGCTGCCGAGGGTTCGCTCGATGCCGTCGACGACCGCCGAGACGCCGGCCGCGTCGGCCACCGCCTCCTCGAGCTCATCGAAGCGCTTCGCGGGCAGCTCCCGCACCGGGGCGGAGCCGGCGGCCGCCTCGAGGCGACCGGCGGCCGCGGCGATGTCGGCCTCGACCCGGGCGGTCGTGCTGCGCTTGTCCTGAACCCGGCGCTGGATCTCGGCGCGGAGCTCGGCCATGCCGATGCCCTCCTTGGCCGAGATGCCGAGCACCTGCACGTCCGGCAGGCCGTCCTCGGCGAGCAGGCGGCGGACGTCGTCGACCATGGTCTGGCGTCGCTCCGGCGGCACCGTGTCGATGTGGTTGAGCGCCACCAGCATGACGCCCTGGTGGGTCGCCATCGGCTTGAAGTAGCGGTCGTGCACGGCGGCGTCGGCGTACTTCTGCGGGTCCAGGATCCACACCATGAGGTCGGCGACGGCGATGAGCCGGTCGACCTCGAGGTGGTGGGAGACCTCGGTCGAGTCGTGGTCGGGCAGGTCCAGCAGGACGACGCCGTCGAACGAGCTGTCCTCGCGCCGGGTGTCGAGCATCGAGTCCCGCATGGTCTGGTGGCGCGGCGGGATGCCGATCCAGTCGAGGAGCTCCTCGGCGCCCTGGCTCCCCCAGACGACGGCCGTCGCCCACGAGGTCGTCGGGCGGCGGATGCCCACCGACGACAGCTCGAGGCCGGTGAGCGCGTTGTACGTCGACGACTTGCCCGACCCCGTCGCGCCCGCGATCGCGACCACGGTGTGGCGGGCGGACAGCTTCAGCCGGCCGGTGGCCCGGTCCGCGGCGGCCGCGACCTCGTCGAGCAGCTCGTCGGGCACCCGGCCCCGCGCCGCCAGCACGGCGTCGCCGAGGCCGTCGACCCGCTCACCGATGGGCGTGCCGCGCGTGGCGAGGTCGCCCAGTCCGGTCGCCTCCGTCTCGAGACCATCCGTCACAGGTGTCCACCCGTTCCCTTCTTCGCCGCGGCGAACCGCAGGTCGTCCACGCGCCGCGCCGCCTGGCGCAGCTGGTCGGCCGCATCGGGCTTCAGCTCCCACTGCGCCGCGGGCGCGAGGTAGCGGGCCCGCTCGGCACCCATCAGGGTCGTCAGCCGGCGCGCGAGCGTGCCGCGGGCCTGGTCGACCACCCGGCCCGCCGCGCCCGCACCGAGGATCGTGTCCAGCAGCGAGCGGCCCAGCCGGACCGACTCGGCGGCCTGGCCCTGCGGCTCGTCACCGGCGAGGGCGACGACCGCCAGCGCGACGGAGAGTCCCCGCACGCCGAGGGCGAGGAAGCGGGCGCTGTGCCGCGCGTCGCCGGCCTCGTGACGGACGAACTCCTGGAGCTCGTCGAGCCAGCCGCGCACCTCCTGCGTCGCCCGGTTGCGCAGGCCGCGGCCGGCGCGGGTCAGGTCGTCGTCGGTCGAGGCGAGCAGCGCGGCGCCGTACTCCTCGGCACGCCACTCCCCCGCAGCCTTCTCGGCGGCCCGCTCGGCGTGGTCGACGACGAGTGCCTCGACGGCCATCTCGATCGAGACCGCGACGCGCTCGGCCTGCTGGGGCTTGCCCTTGATCGCGTTGACGAGCCGCTCGCGCACGAAGCCGACCTTGGCCTCCAGGGAGCGCACCAGTTCGCCGCTGCCCACGAACTCCTGCCAGCGGGCGAGCAGGTCGCCGCGCAGGAGGGTGCCGTCCGAGCCGGCCGCGACGAGCCCGGCCTGCGCGTCGTCGTAGACCTTGTCGGCGGCGGCGAGCAGGTCGCCGACGGCGGCGACCTGGAGGCCGGCGGCGTCGGCGATCGGGAACGCCTTGCGGGTGACCGTGCGCACCGCGCCGGCGACCGTCTGGTTGACGACCTCGCGCCGGGCGGCGGCGTCGGCGGCGAGCGCCTCGAGCCAGCCCCGGATCTCCGCCGCGTACGACGTCGGCAGGAGCCCCTCGTCGCTGACGACGCCCTGCGCCACCGCGAACAGCGGGCTGTCCTTGAGGCCGCGCGCGGCCATCATCCGGGCGAGGTGCACGGACACGGTCGCGACGTCGTCGGCCGGGGTGCGGCTCAGGACGAGCGCGACCGCGGTGTTGCGGTCGACCGCGACCTTGAGGTGGTCCCACGGCACCTGGTCGGAGTAGCGGGCCGCCGAGGTGACGAAGAGCCAGAGGTCGGCGGCGGCGAGCAGCTGGGCGGCGAGCTCACGGTTGCGCTCGTCGACGGAGTCGACGTCGGGCGCGTCGAGGATCGCCAGGCCGCGCGGCACCTGCGGGCTCGCGACGAGCTGGATCGCGGACTGGTCGTCGGTCGCCTGCTGCACCCGGGCCAGCTCCGGCAGGAGGCGGTCGGCGCCGAACCAGCGGGCGTCGTCGGGGTGGTGCACCAGGACGGGCGACTTGGTGGTCGGCCGCAGCAGGCCGGGCGTGGTGACCTTGTGGCCGACGAGGGTGTTGACCAGCGTCGACTTGCCGGCGCCGGTCGAGCCGCCGACGACGACGAGCATCGGCGCCTCGATCTCGGTGAGCCGCGGGATGACGTAGTCCTCGAGCTGCTCGATGACGTGGTCGCGGCCGATGCGCAGCGCGCTCACGCCGGGGAGGTCGAGGGGCAGGGGCGCGGCCTTGAGCGCGCCGTGCAGGCGCACGACCTCGGTCAGCATGCGGCCGTCGTCGGGGCCCACGCCGGGGAGGTCGGCACCTGTCGGTGCCTGGTGTCCGGGGGTCATCGCTGGGGTACCACCTGTCCGGGGAACGCGATCCGAGGCCGAGCCGCCTGGATGCGACCGAGAAAGTCCTGGCCACGCGCCTGCCAGTCACGCGGTGCGGTGCCGCGCAGCAGGCGGTGGTGCAGGAAGCCGAGCTCGATGGCCGCCTGCTGGTAGTCGCGCATCGCGCGCTCGGCGGCCGGGCCGCCGTCGCGGCGTGCGTGTCGGCGGGCCTCGCGGCGGGCCCGCAGGTCCACCACCCATCCGATGTCGGTCGCGGGGAGCAGTCCGCGCCCGGCGGCGTCGGTGAGCGCCATGCGCAGCACGTGCGCCTCGGTCTCCCTCGCCCACCAGGCCAGGGCGACCACGCCGATGAAGGCCGGGAGCATGATCACCGCGTAGACGACCACGAAGCCGCCGAAGCCGTAGACCGAGGAGCCGTTCCAGAGGCCGTGGGCGAGCACGGCGGCGAGGTACCCGCCGACCGGGGCCAGCACACGGACCGACCGGCTGCGCGAGCCCACGGCGATGCCGATCCCGATGCCGGTGAAGGCGGTGAAGAGCGGGTGCGCGAACGGGCTGAACAGGCAGCGCAGCACGAAGGTCCCGGTGACCGCCCCGAAGCCGCCCGGGCCCATCCCGTCGGTGCCGTTCCAGGCCGCCGCCAGGTAGAGGATGTTCTCGGTGAAGGCGAAGCCGACGCCGACCATCCCGGCGTAGACGATCCCGTCGAGGATCCCGTCGACCTCGGCGCGCCGCCACCACAGCAGCAGGAGCAGGAAGAGGCCCTTGCTGGCCTCCTCGACCACCGGCGCCGCGAGGGCGAGGGACGCGGTGTCGGTGAAGGTGACGAACAG
This sequence comes from Nocardioides sp. SRI_004, assembly GCF_057586415.1. Lineage (NCBI taxonomy): Bacteria > Bacillati > Actinomycetota > Actinomycetes > Propionibacteriales > Nocardioidaceae > Nocardioides > Nocardioides sp. SRI_004. The sequence goes on along the minus strand of NZ_JBYCZV010000014.1, from coordinate 126,280 downwards.
ACCGCCGACACCCTGGATGACGATGGCCGCCATGGTGGCCACGAAGGCGCCCCACGCCAGGCCCGCGACGAGCAGGATCCGCGGCTCGGGCTCGTACCGGTCGAGCCAGAGGTACGCCGCCAGCACCGGGCCGACCGGCAGTGCGGCGAGGGCGGTGGCGAGCAGGGTCGTGCCGGGCGCTCCGGAGAGGGCGAGGACCATCAGGGTCAGCAGGGCCCCGACAGTGACCGCCACGGTCACGACGACCGTGAAGGCAACACTGTTGCGAGGGCCCATTGACATGGGCGGAAGCCTATCGGGAGGCGTCCGTCAACCCCTGATCGGCAAAGTCCGGACGCGGCGTACAGTGAGAAAGGTGACCGAGGACACCCCCCAGAGCACCCCTTCCGCGCCGGCCGAGCAGCTCAAGACCGAGCAGCACGACCCGGCGGTCCCCGAGGCCTACGCCGCCTTCATGCGCACCGGCTGGGACGACCGGCCGACCGAGGTCGAGCGCCACCCGCTGGCCGACCTGTCCGTCGACCGCAGGCGCCGTCTCGCCGAGGCCTTCCCGGGCGAGCGTCTCGTGCTGCCGGGCGGCGGCTACAAGGTGCGTGCCTACGACACCGACTACCGCTTCCGCCCCGACACCGCCCACACCTGGCTGTGCGGCAACCAGACCTCCGACGCGGTGCTGGTCGTCGAGCCGGACGGCTCGTCCGTCCTCTACGCGCGCCCGCGCGCGGGGCGCGAGAGCGACGAGTTCTTCCGTGACCGGCAGTACGGCGCCCTGTGGGCCGGCAAGCGCCCGTCGGCCGACGAGCTGTCGGCCGCCCTCGGCATCGAGGTGCGCCACGTCGACGAGCTCCCCGGCGCCCTGGGCAGCGGCACGAAGACCCGCGTCCACCGCGGCGTCTCTCCCGTGGTCGACGGCCTGGTCGCCGCCGACGAGGGACGCGACACCGAGCTCGCGCGGGTCCTCTCGGAGCTCCGCCTGGTCAAGGACGACTGGGAGGTCGGGCAGCTGCAGGCGGCGATCGACGCCACGACGCTCGGCTTCGAGGACAGTGTCCGCGAGTGGGACCGGGTCCTCGAGCACGGTGAGCGCTGGCTCGAGGGCACCTTCTTCCGCAGGGCGCGGGCGATGGGCAACGACATCGGCTACGACTCGATCGTCGCCAACGGCTCCCACGCGACGACCCTGCACTGGATCGAGAACTCCGGCGCCGTCGTACCGGGCGACCTGATCCTGCTCGACATGGGCGTCGAGAACCCCAACCTCTACACGGCCGACATCACCCGGACGCTGCCGGTGAGCGGCACGTTCACCACCCTCCAGCGCGACCTCTACACCCTGGTGCTGCAGGCACAGGACGCCGCGATCGCGGCGCTGCGCCCGGGCGCGAAGTTCCTCGCCGGTCACGATGCGGCGATGGTCGTGCTCGCCAACGGGCTCGCCGACCTCGGCCTGCTGCCCGTGCCCGTCGAGGAGGCCCTGTCGCCCGACTCGAAGGTCTACGCCCGCTGGACCCTCCACGGCGTCAGCCACATGCTCGGCATGGACGTGCACGACTGCGGCCACGCGGCGCCCGAGGCCTACCGCGACGCGGACCTGGTCGAGGGGATGGTGCTCACCGTCGAGCCGGGCCTCTACTTCCAGGCCGACGACCTGCTCGTCCCCGAGGAGCTGCGCGGCACCGGCATCCGGATCGAGGACGACGTGGTCGTCACCGCCGACGGGGTCGCGAACCTCTCCGCCGCTCTCCCCCGCACGCCGGACGCCATCGAGGAGTGGATGGGCGCGCTGCGCGGGTGACCCGCCCGTGAACACTATGAGCACTACGTTGCGGTGACTTCCGAGTAACCCTCCCGAGGGTCAACACTCGACCCGTGCCCAAGAAGACCGCCACCGCTTCGTCGTACTCCATCACCATGCGCCTCCACACGACCGTCGACCACGGCGTCGTGGGCGAGGTCGCGACCGCCATCGCGGGAGCGGGCGGCATGGTGACGGCGATCGACGTCGCGGAGTCGAGCAGCAACCGGCTCACGGTCGACGTCACCTGCTCGGCGGCGGACGCGGAGCACGCGGCCGAGCTGCAGACCGCGGTCGCCGCGGTCGAGGGCGTGGAAGTGCACAAGGTCTCCGACCGGACCTTCCTGATCCACCTCGGCGGCAAGATCGAGGTGGCCTCGAAGGTCCCGCTGAAGACGCGTGACGACATGTCGCTCGCCTACACGCCGGGCGTGGGGCGGGTCTCGATGGCGATCCACGAGAACCCCGACGACGTGCGGCGCCTGACGATCAAGGGCAACACGGTCGCCGTCGTGACCGACGGCTCGGCGGTCCTGGGCCTCGGCAACATCGGCCCCGGCGCGGCGCTGCCGGTGATGGAGGGCAAGGCGGCGCTGTTCAAGCGCTTCGGCGAGATCGATGCGTGGCCGATCTGCCTCGACACCCAGGACACCGACGAGATCGTGCGCGCGGTCGAGCTGATCGCGCCCGGCTTCGGCGGCATCAACCTCGAGGACATCGCCGCGCCGCGCTGCTTCGAGATCGAGGCCCGCCTGCGCGAGAGCCTCGACATCCCGGTCTTCCACGACGACCAGCACGGTACGGCGATCGTGGTGCTCGCCGCGCTCACCAACGCGCTGCGCGTGGTGAAGAAGGAGATCGGGACCGCCCGGGTCGTGGTCTCGGGCGCGGGCGCCGCCGGTACGGCGATCGTCAAGCTGCTGCTGGCCGCCGGCGTGCAGGACGTCGTGGTCGTCGACCGCAACGGCGCGCTGGTCGCCGGTGACGCCGGCCTGTCGGCCGCCCACCGGGAGCTCGCCTCGCTGACCAACAAGGACGGTCGCAGCGGCGGCCTGCAGGACGTCCTCGTCGGCGCCGACGTCTTCATCGGCGTCAGCGCGCCCGGCATCCTCAAGCCCGAGTGGATCTCGACCATGGCGGACGACCCGGTCGTGTTCGCGCTGGCGAACCCCGATCCCGAGGTCGACCCCGCGCAGGCTGCCAAGTACGCCGCCGTCGTCGCCTCGGGCCGCTCGGACTTCCCCAACCAGATCAACAACGTGCTCGCGTTCCCCGGCGTCTTCCGTGGCCTGCTCGACGCCCGCGCGCACGAGGTCACCGTCGAGATGTGCCTGCGGGCCGCCGACGCGATCGCCCACGTGGTGCGCGACGACGAGCTCAACGCGAGCTTCATCATGCCGTCGGTGTTCCACCCCGAGGTGCACCACGCGGTGGCCGCCGCCATCGCCCACAAGCCGGAGTGACGGGGGTCCGCGCCCGCTGCGGCGCGGGGCTCAGCGCACGCTGACGACGGCGGGTCGGTCCACGCCGTGGGCCGGCTCCGCGTCGTCGTCCTCCAGGGAGGCTGCGGTCGACACGACGAGCCCGCCGAGCAGGAAGCCGATCACGCCGGCGGCGAGGGTGTTGACGTTCATCCGTGGTGCTCCGTTCCGTGGGGCGCGTGACCCTCGTGCGAGGCGTGGTCAGCGCCGTCGTGGCCGTCGTGGCCACCGTGGTGGGCGTGGTGCAGGGCGTGGCCCTTGCCGCGGTCGATGAGGTACCGGTTGACGGGGAAGGCCGCGACGAACGCCGCCGAGAGGGCGATGATCATGCCGATCCAGAACACCGGGTCGACCAGGCCCGCCTCCATCGCGCCGGGGATCGCGGCCATCACCGCGTTGTCGACGACCTCCATCACGATGATCGAGATCGTGTCGGCCGCCAGGACGAGCCGCAGCGCCCGCCCGAAGGACATGCCCGCGCCGACCAGCGGCAGCGACGACAGCAGGTAGCCGAACACGAAGGCCAGCCCCACCGCCAGGACGATCGTCTGCCCGCTGGACAGCCCGACCGCCGTACCGATCATCAGGCCGGCGATCTCACCGATGGCGCAGCCGGTCAGGCAGTGCAGGGTCGCGCTGGCTGCGATGGCGTTGCGTGGGTTCATGACTCGGGAACATATACCCCCCATGGGTATATTCCAAGATGCTCGTCCGAGCGGACGGGCGATACCCTCAGGCCACGGCCCCCGTGGCGCAATGGATAGCGCAGCGGATTTCTACTCCGAGGGTTGCGGGTTCGACTCCTGCCGGGGGCGCCATCGCGCAGTCGGGTGGGTGAGAGTGGTCCATCGGTCACGCTCACCCGCCCGACTCGCGATCGTGGCGGTCCGCAGCTGATTCGTCCGGGTGTCACCCGGACGACGGCGCGCCTCCCCCGGCCCGTCACCTCGGCGTCGTACAAAGGAGATGGCCCCGCGGGAGGTATGAGCCTCGCGGGGCTGACGCCTTCCCGGGGGCCCTCAGCGGAAGGCGGCCTCGCCGGTCAGGGCCCGGCCGATGACGAGCTGGTGCACCTCGCTGGTGCCCTCGTAGGTCAGCACGGACTCCAGGTTGTTGGCGTGGCGCATGATCGGGTACTCCAGCGTGATGCCCGCGGCGCCGAGGATGGTGCGGCACTCGCGAGCGATCGCGATGGCCTCGCGGACGTTGTTGAGCTTGCCGAGGCTGACCTGGTCGGGATGCAGCCTGCCGGCGTCCTTGAGCCGGCCCAGGTGCAGGGCCAGCAGCATGCCCTTGCCGAGCTCGAGGCTCATGTCGGCCAGCTTCGCCTGCGTGAGCTGGTACGACGCCAGCGGCTTGTCGAAGATCTCCCGCTCGCGTGCGTAGGAGATCGCCACCTCGAGGCAGTCGCGGGCGGCACCGAGCGCCCCGAACACGATGCCGAAGCGGGCCTCGCTCAGGCAGGAGAGCGGTCCGCGCAGGCCACGCACCTCCGGGAACACCGCCGAGCCGGGCAGGCGGACCGAGTCCAGGACCAGCTCGGAGGTCACCGACGCGCGCAGCGACATCTTCTTCTTGATCTCGGGCGCACTGAAGCCCGGCGTGTCGGTCGGCACGACGAACCCCCGGATGCCCTCGTCGGTCTGCGCCCACACGACGGCGACGTCGGCGACGGAGCCGTTGGTGATCCACATCTTGTTGCCGGTCAGCACCCAGCCGTCGCCGTCGCGAACCGCGCGGGTGCGCATGCCCGCGGGGTTGGAGCCGAAGTCGGGCTCGGTCAGGCCGAAGCAGCCGATCGCCTCGCCGGCGGCCATCCGCGGCAGCCACTCCTCCTTCTGCTCGTCGGACCCCCACTTCCAGATCGCGTACATCGCGAGCGAGCCCTGGACCGAGACCAGCGAGCGCACGCCGGAGTCGGCGGCCTCGAGTTCGAGGCAGGCCAGGCCGTAGGCGGTGGCGCTGGTGCCGGCGCAGCCGTAGCCCTCGAGGTGCATGCCGAGCAGGCCCAGCCCGCCGAGCTCACGGGCCAGGTCGCGGGCGGGGATCGACGCCGACTCGTACCAGTCGGCGAGGTGCGGGCGCGCCTTCGCCTCGACGAAGGACCGCACGGTGTCGCGGATCGCGATCTCCTCCTCCGACAGGAGGGAGTCGATGCTGAAGAGCTCGAAGGGTGACTGCTGCACGGCTCAGACCCCCGCCCCGACGTACCCGTCGATCTCGCCGACCAGCCGGGCCCTCACGTCGTCGGGAGCGAAGGACGCACCGACCCCGGCCCGGGCGAGCTCGGCCACGCCGGCCTCGTCGAGGCCGAGGAGGTCGGCCGCGATCTCGTACTCCCGGTTGAGGGTGGTCCCGAACATCGGCGGGTCGTCGGAGTTGATCGTCACCACGACGCCGGCCTCCACGAACACCGGCAGCGGGTGCTCGGCGAGCGAGGCCACGGCACGGGTGGCGACATTGGACGACGGGCAGACCTCCAGGGGGATTCGGTTCTCGGCGAGGCAGGCCAGCAGCGCGGGGTCCGCGGCCGCCGACGTGCCGTGACCGATCCGCTCGGCGCCGAGGTCGCGCAGCGAGGTCCAGATGGTCTCGGGCCCGGTCGTCTCGCCGGCGTGCGGGACCGAGTGCAGGCCGGCCGCGCGGGCCGCGGCGAAGTGCGGGACGAACTGCCCGCGCGGCACGCCGATCTCGGGACCGCCGAGGCCGAAGGCGACCAGCCCCTCGGGCGCGTGGTCGAGCGCGAAGCGCAGCGTCGCGTCGGCTGCCGGGAGGCCCGACTCCCCCGGGATGTCGTAGATCCAGCGCAGCACCAGGCCGAAGTCGCGCTCGGCCGCGACCCGGGCGTCCTCGATCGCCTCCGTGTAGGCCTCGATCGGCATGCCCCGGTCCGGGTCGTCGGGCAGGACCGACGTGTACGGCGTGCAGGTGAGCTCGGCGTACCGGACGGCCTGGCCCTCAGCGAGCTCGCGGCCGATCTCGTAGGTCAGGTAGCGCACGTCCTCCGGAGTGCGGACCAGGTCGACGACCGCGAGGTAGACCTCGATGAAGTGGGCGAAGTCGCGGAACGCGAAGAAGTCCTTCAGCAGGGCGGGGTCCGAGGGAACCGTGCCCGGGTGGCGCTCGGCGAGCTCGGAGACGATGCGCGGCGAGGCCGAGCCGACGTGGTGGACATGGAGCTCGGCCTTGGGCAGGCCGGCGATGAAGGAACTCAGCACGGACCCACCCTAGGACCGTCAGTCGAGGGCCGCGATCAGGTTCTCGGCGAGGTCGTCGACCGTGCGTCCGTCGTCGAACACCTTGCCGTTGAGCAGGATCGTCGGCGTGCTGGAGACGCCGGCCTTCTGCGCCTCGGCGGTCGCCTCGGTCACCCAGCCCTCGTTGCTGACGTTGCGGATCGCGTCCGCGACGTCGGCCTCCTTCGCCCCCGCCTCCACGGCGAGGTCGACCAGGTCGTCGTTGGTCACGGCGCCCGGGTCCTTCTCGGAGGGCTGGTTCTCGTAGAGCAGGTCGTGGAACTTCTTGGCCACCTCCGGGCCGGACTTCTCGAGCACCACGGAGAAGGCGCTCGCGGCCCGGATCGGGTAGTCACCGAGCTGGCTGAGCAGGTCGAAGGGCCGGTACTCCACCTGGACCTTGTCGTCCGCGGCCAGCTCGGCGAGGTCGTCGCGCGTGCGCTTCTCCAGCTCACCGCAGTAGGGGCAGAGGAAGTCCTCGTAGATGACGACCTTGTTGGGCGCGTCGTCCGGGCCGATCGTCACGCCGTAGTCGCTGCGGCCGCTGGCGGCGTCCTCGAGCTTCTTGTCGTTCTCGTTCTTCTTCACCAGGCTGAAGGCGACCGAGCCGCCGATGATGATGACCATCGCGAGCACGACGCCACCGATGGTGAGGATCCGGCGCCGGGCCTCCCGCTTCGCCTGCGCGGCCCGCTCCGCGGCCGCCTTCTGCGCGCGCGCGGTGGCCTTCGAGTTGTCGGACGCCATCAGTTCCCATCTCCTTCAGCAGCGCCGGTGGCGCGTGGTTCGAACAGTACGGAATCGAGGGCGAGCCGGGTTCGTCGTACCCACACCACGAGGACGGACGCCGCCAGCAGGGCCGCGTCGCGCGCGATCTCCCACGGGTACGCCGAGGACGCGCCCGGGTCGGCGCCGCCACCGCCGAAGCAGCCGCAGTCGATCTCGATCCCCCGCGCCCACACCGACGCGATGCCGATGATGAACGCCGCGAACAGCAGCGCGGACAGCACCGCCGCGCCGCGGGTGAACACGCCCACCACGAGCGCGAGACCGATGACGACCTCGATGCCCGGCAGCGCCAGCCCGACCGCCTCCGCGAGCGACGACGGCAGCAGCTGGTAGGCGCGGACCGCGTTGATGCTCGCGTCCGGCTCGGTGATCTTGAGCGCGCCCGCGACGAGCCACACACCTCCGGTCACCAGCCGGGCGAGCAGGCCCACCCAGGCCAGTGTTCCGTTCACGCGGCCGAGAGTAGTGGCCGCCTCTGAGCGGGACCTGAGAGCACGCGCACGGCCGTCGGCGAGCAGGCGTAGGGTGCACCATCGTGAACGAACGACTGGTCTGGATCGACTGCGAGATGACGGGGCTCGACCTCCGCAACGACGCCCTCATCGAGATCGCGGCCCTGGTGACCGACTTCGACCTCAACGTCCTCGGCGACGGCGTCGACGTCATCATCAAGCCCCCCGCCGAGGCGCTCGACCAGATGATCGACTTCGTCCGGAACATGCACGAGACCTCGGGCCTGCTCGCCGAGCTGGAGAAGGGCGTGACCCTCCGCGAGGCCGAGGAGCAGGTGATGGCCTACCTGCGCGAGCACTGCGCTCCCGACAGCCGGCCCGCGCTCGCCGGCAACTCGGTCGCCACCGACCGCGGCTTCGTCGCGCGCGACATGGCCGAGCTCGACGGCTTCCTCCACTACCGCATCGTCGACGTCTCCTCGATCAAGGAGCTGTCCAAGCGCTGGTTCCCGCGGGCGTACTTCAACGCCCCCACCAAGCGGGGCAACCACCGCGCGCTCGCCGACATCCAGGAGAGCATCGAGGAGCTGCGCTACTACCGCGACACCGTCTTCGTCCCGCTCCCCGGCCCGGACAGTGATGCGGCCAAGGAGGCCGCGGCCCGCCACGGCGGCTCGATCACCGGGCTCGGCGCGACACATCCCGACACCGATTCCTGATTCGGAGCGGACTGCGTCTACACTCTTGCCCGGCCCTTCGGGGTCATGGTGGGTATAGCTCAGCTGGTAGAGCGCTGCGTTGTGGTCGCAGATGTCGCGGGTTCAAGTCCCGTTACTCACCCCGAGACAGATCGGCCGGGCTCCTCGGAGCCCGGCCGATCTGCATTCGTCCTCAGAGTCCCTGTCCGCCGCGGATGCGGCGCTCGAGCCCGCTGTTGTCGTGCTCGACGGCCCGGCCCAGGTCGCGGTGGCGCGACGCACTGTCGCCACGGATGACCGCACGGCGACGGCGGTCGTAGAGGAACCCGGCCGCCAGGACGACGACGAGTGCGAGGGCGACGTACAACCAGACCATGACGGGCTCCAGTCTTCCGAGACGAGGGAGCACCACACTACGCCGCCGAGCGACGTTGCACCTCGCAACATTGTCTGACTAAGGTCAGAGAATGCTCACGGAGGTCCTGCGCCGCTTCAACCGCACCTACACGCAGCGCATCGGCGTGCTCGACGAGTCCTTCCTCGGCTCCGGCCGCCCCCTCGCCGTGTCGCGGCTGCTGTTCGAGATCGGCAGCACCGGACCGGTCGGGGTGCGCGACCTGCGCGAGCTCCTCGACCTCGACTCGGGCCACCTCTCGCGGATGCTGCGCCGGCTCGAGGACGACGGCCTGGTCGCCACCGTCGTCGACGACGCCGACCGGCGGCGCCGGCTGGTCGAGCTCACGCCGGCCGGGCGCCAGGCGTACGACGACCTGGAGCGTCGCTCCGAGGAGCGCGCCGGCTCGCTGGTCGCTCCCCTGACCCCTCGCCAGCAGGAGCGGCTCGCCGGGGCGCTGGCCACGGCGGACCTGCTGGTGCGGGCGGCCACGGTCCGCCTCCGCGAGGTCGCCAGCGACGACCCGGCCGCACGCGAGGCGACCCGGCGCTACTTCGCCGAGCTGGACGAGCGCTTCCCGGGCGGGTTCGACCCCGGCGGGCCGGACACGCCGGAGCCCGGGGCGACGTACGTCATCGCGACCTCCGACGGGGCGCCGGTGGCCTACGGCGGCATCCGGCCGCTGCCGGCGGCCGGCGACGGCACGGCCGAGATCAAGCGGATGTGGGTCGACGGCGACTGGCGAGGCGCCGGCCTCGGGTCGCGGATGCTGCGCCACCTCGAAGACCTCGCTCGGGCGCAGGGCTACGTGCGGGTCGTGCTCGACACCAACGGGACCCTGCTCGAGGCGATCGCGATGTACGAGCGCGCGGGCTACGACCGGGTCGAGCGCTACAACGACAACCCCTACGCGGAGGCGTTCTTCGCGAAGGCGCTGTCCTCGACCAGCTGATCCCAGTCGGTCACGATCGGCAGGAGCCGGCCCTCGAGCCACGGACGCAGCTGGTCGGCGTGGTGCGGCCCGGGCAGGCCTGACGCACCGGTCGGCACGACCCATCCACCGGCGCCGCGGTCGGCCAGGTCCCAGACGTAGCGGGCGACCGCGCCGCGGGTCGCCGCGTCGGTGATGCCCGGCCACGAGCCCATCGTGCGGACAGCGTCCTGGTCACCGGAGACCGGCAGGAGCGGGATCCCCGCGTCGAAGCCGGCCTCGGCGAGCGCATGGGTCGGCTGCGCGACATGGGTCTCGCCCCAACTCGCCGGGAGATCGGCGCCGGCGATGTCGTCGAGCGCGGCGCGGGCCAGGGCCGGCAGGTCGATCCCGAACGGCGCTCGCCCGGCCAGCGCCTCGGCGGCGAGGGTCGGCAGGGCCAGGCCGAGGTGCACCACGGGATCCATCGACCAGGCGAAGAGCGGGCCGTGGTCGTGCGCCGGCCCGGGAGCGAGGAGGCCGGCGAGGGCCGGCTCGGCGGCGAGGCGTCGTACCAGCGCGGAACGCCAGGCCGCGAAGCGCGCGGCAGGCGCGGAGTCCGCCGCCATCACGCCGTCGAAGTCGTCGAACGCGCCGGGCACGAGCCGGGACAGGAGGCCGACGGTCGGGAGCAGGGCGTCGTCGTGGATCGCCGCGAAGTCCTCCGCGGTGAGCCCGACCCGATCGCCCAGCAGGGCGCGGATCCGCTCGGCGCGGTACGGCGGGGAGAACGACGAGCCCACCGCGGCGCTCTCCGGGCCGCGGCGCTCGTTGGCCGTGACGAGGACGCCGTCGGGGCCGGCGTCGGCACGGTTCGGCTCGCCGAGCCAGCCGACCCACTCCCCGGCGTCGTCGCGGACCGGGACCCGGCCGGCGATCCGGTAGCGCAGCGCACCGCCGCGGTCGGCGATCACGAGGTTGTTGACCGGCTCGACCCAGTGGTCGAAGGCGCGGTCGACGTCGTCCACGGTGCGGGCCCGCAGCAGCGGCAGGAGCGCGTCGAACCCGAGCGCGCCGAGCACCCAGGACGCCGTCCGCACCGAGAGCCCGTTGCCGAGCGGCAGTCCCGAGCCGTCCTCGACGACGTCCTGGTAGTCCGCACAGGCGTTGGTGATCGCCCACGCCACCTCGCTCGCGTGCGCGAAGTGCTGGACGCCCGGCACGCCGACGAAGGTGTAGCCGAGGACGTCGAAGCTGTCGTCCGGGTCCTCGCACACGAGGCGCACCTGCTGGTAGACCCCCGGCTGCTCGAGGTTGCGGTGCGGGTCGCCCCCGATCAGCGGGAAGCCCGAGGCGGTGCGCCCTCCCCCGGCGACCCAGGCGTTGCTGCCGGCGGCCTGCGGACCCTCGTGGCTCAGCAGGCGGGCGTCGTCGCCGAGCACCTCACGCGCCAGGCGGTCCCACAGCTGCGAGCCGATCGTCCCGAAGAGCACCTGCTGGGCGAGGAAGGTGGCCATCGGGGTCCACGGCTCCCACTCCCCCGGCACCTGGCCCAGGTGGGCGAGCTCGGGCACCGCCGCCGGGCCGGACGCGGCGAGGCCGGCGTTGACGCCGGCGGCGTACGCACGCGTGAAGGCCTGCGTCTCGGGCGTGCAGCCGTCGTACGCGCGCCGCGCGGTCTCCTCCAGGCGCGCCCCGCGTGCGAAGGCGTCCCACGCCTCCGCCACCTCGCCGCCGACGACCGCCGCCGTCCCGCCCGTCGCCCGCAGGCGCAGCCACTCCAGCTGCCAGGCGCGGTCGTGGGCGGTGACCCGGCCCTGGCCGTGCGCCAGGTCGGTCACCGAGTCCGCACGCAGGTGCGGCACGCCGTACGCGTCACGGAACAGCCGGGCCATGGCCCGACCCTACGAGCCCGCGGCCCGGCCCCCGGCGTCAGCCGCCGATCGGCAGGCCGAAGCGACCCTTCTGGAAGTCCTCGTAGGCGGCCATGACCTCGGCCTTGGTGTTCATCACGAACGGCCCGGCCCACGCGATCGGCTCACGGATCGGCTGGCCGCCCACGACGATCACGTCCAGCTTGGGCGAGCGGCTCTCCTGCCGCTCGTCGGCCGTGATCGTGACGTAGTCACCCGCGCCGAGCACCGCGGTCTGGCCCATCCGCACCGGCTGCGCGTCCGTGGCACCGACCGTGCCGGAGCCGTTGAGGACGTAGACCAGGGCGTTGTAGTCGACCTGCCACGGCAGGTCGAGGCGGGCGCCGGGCTCGATCGTCGCGTGCACCAGCGACATCGGGCTGTACGTCGACCCGGGGCCGTCGTGCCCGTCGACGCTGCCGGCGATGACCCGGACCAGCGAGCCGGCGTCGTCGCTCGTCAGCAGCGCGACCTCACCGGAGCGGATGTCCTGGTAGCGGGGATCGTTCATCTTGTCGGACTTCGGGAGGTTGACCCACAGCTGGATGCCGTGGAAGAGCCCGCCCTGCTGGACCAGCCACTCCGGCGGCGTCTCGATGTGCAGCAGGCCACTGCCGGCGGTCATCCACTGGGTGTCGCCGTTGGTGATCGTGCCGCCACCGCCGTGGCTGTCCTGGTGCTCGAAGACGCCGTCGATGATGTAGGTGACGGTCTCGAAGCCCCGGTGCGGGTGCCACGGGGTCCCCTTGGGCTCACCGGGCGCGTATTCCACCTCGCCCATCTGGTCCATCATGATGAACGGGTCGAGGTGCTTCATGTCGATGCCGGCGAACGCGCGCCGCACCGGGAAGCCCTCCCCCTCGTAGCCCTGCGGAGCGGTGGTCACCTGCCAGACCGGGCGCGGCTGGTCACCCAGGCCGGGCGTCTTCAGGCGCGGCAGGACGGTGAGGTCGTCAACGGTGATCGCGGGCATGGGATCCACCTCCGTGGTGGTCGAGCGGATTGGTTGCCATGTCAACCATATGCTCTGGTGGCCTATTCCGTCCACCCCCTGCGCATAGGGTCGGTCCATGACGCGCTACGACGCCGTGGTGGTCGGGGGCGGCCACAACGGCCTCACTGCTGCCGCCTACCTCGCCCGCGCCGGACTGTCCGTCCTCGTGCTCGAGCGACTCGACCACGTCGGCGGTGCGGCGGTCTCGGCACAGGCCTTCCCGGACTTCCCGACCCGCCTGTCGCGCTACTCCTACCTGGTCTCGCTGCTGCCGCAGCAGGTGGTGACCGACCTCGGGCCCGACCTCCGGCTCGTGAGCCGGTCGACGGCGTCGTACTCGCCGGTCGTGCGGGACGGGCGGGCCACGGGCCTGCTGGTCGAGCGGGAGGAGGGCGAGGCGACCCGGCGCTCGTTCCGCGAGCTCACCGGCTCCGACGACGAGTACGACGCCTGGCGGGCCTTCTACGACGGCGTGGCCGGGCTGGCCGGCGCCGTCGCGCCGACCCTGACCCGGCCGCTGGCCACCGACGCCGAGGTCCGCGCTGCCGTGGACCCGGAGATCTGGCACGACGTCGTCGAGCGGCCGCTCGGCGAGGCGATCGAGCGGCGCTTCCGCGACGACCTCGTCCGCGGCGTCGTGGGCACCGACGCGCTGATCGGGACCTTCGCGTCGTTGCGCGACCCGAGCCTGGTCCAGAACCGCTGCTTCCTCTACCACCTGATCGGCAACGGCACCGGCGAGTGGCGGGTCCCCGTCGGCGGTATGGGCTCGGTCACCGACGCGCTGGCCAGGGCCGCCCGCGACGCGGGCGCGGAGATCGTGACCGGCGCCGGGGTCAGCGCGATCCTCCCCGGCGGCCCCGGCGAGGGGGCCGAGGTCCGGTGGCACGACGGCACGCGGGAGCGCAGCGCTCAGGCGCGGCACGTGCTGGCCAACGTGGCGCCGTGGGTGCTGCGGATCCTGCTCGGTGAGGGCGAGGATCCCGCCACCAAGCCCGAGGGCGCCCAGCTCAAGGTCAACCTCCTGCTCTCGCGGCTCCCCCGGCTCCGCTCCGGCATCGACCCGGCCGTCGCGTTCGCCGGCACGCTCCACCTCGCCGAGTCCGCCTCGGACCTCGAGGTCTCGTGGGCGGCCGCGACGCGCGGCGAGCTCCCCGACCCGCTGCCGGGCGAGGTCTACTGCCACTCCCTCACCGACCCGTCGATCCTCGGCGACGTCCCGGCCGGCACCCACACGCTCACCTACTTCGGCCTGCACACGCCGGCCCGCCTGTTCGACGCCGACCCCGAGGCGACCAGGGCCGAGGCCCTGCGCCGCGCGATCGCCTCGCTCGACGCCGTGCTCGAGGAGCCGATCGAGTCCGTCGTGATGCGCACGCCGGCGGGCGAGCCCTGCATCGAGGCGAAGATCCCGCAGGACGTCGAGGCCGACCTCGCGATGCCCGGCGGCCACATCTTCCACGGCGACCTGGACTGGCCGTGGGCCCCCGCCCGGGCCCGGCTCGACACCCCCGCCGAGCGCTGGGGCGTGCAGACGTCGTACGACGCCGTGCTGCTCTGCGGCTCGGGCGCCCGTCGGGGCGGGGCGGTCAGCAGCCTGGGCGGGCACAACGCGGCCCAGGCCGTGCTGGAGTCCCGCGGTTGACCAGGCGGCCTCCCGATTTCACCGGCCAGCCCCGCCGCTGGTAATGTTCCATCTCGCTTCACCAGATGCACCCCTAGCTCAATTGGCAGAGCAGCTGACTCTTAATCAGCGGGTTCTCGGTTCGAGTCCGAGGGGGTGTACCGCACACGGAGGGCCCGGTCACGTGACCGGGCCCTTCGTCGTTCTCCCGGATCGACGGGGCCCTTCGCGGGTACCACGAAGGCCCCACGACGAGGAGGGACCGTGACGACCGACACCACCAGCATCGCTTCCGCACTCACCGACGCCGCGCGCGCCATCGACCGCCAGCAGTCGCTGGAGCACACCCTCGACGCGATCGTGCACGCCGCCCAGCAGACCGTGCCCGGCTTCGAGCACGTCGGCATCTCCGTGACCGGCAAGGGCAACGGCCACTTCGGAACCATCGAGACCCGCGCCGGGACCGGCCGCCTGGTCTGGGAGGTCGACGAGCTCCAGTACAAGCTCGGCGAGGGCCCCTGCTACGACGCGATCACCCACGGCGGTGTCACGGTGATGGAGGACGTCGAGACCGAGACGCGGTGGCCGCGGTACGTCGAGGAGGTCGCGCGCCTCGGTCTGCGCGCCCAGATGGGCCTGCAGCTCTACACCGACGACGGCGCGCTCGGCGGGCTGAACTTCTACGCCGTCGAGCCCGGCATCGATCCCGACGCGATCCAGCTCGCCGAGCTCTTCGCCGCGCACGCCGCGATCGCGCTCGGCCGCTCGCGCCACGAGCACCAGCTCAAGGAGTCGGTGGCCTCACGCCAAGCCATCGGCACGGCGGTCGGCATCGTGATGGAGCGCTACCGCCTCACCGAGGACCGGGCGTTCCAGTTCCTGGTGCGCGCGTCGTCGACGAGCAACATCCGGCTCCGTGCCATCGCGCAGGAGATCGTCGACTCGACCAACCAGCAGGTTCGACAGGCCGGGGACCACCCGCCCCAGGGCTGAGCCCGACCCGGCTACGCCTCGACCAGCCGCACCTGCTCGACCGGGAGCCAGGTGGTCGAGACGTGGCCGTCCTGCTCGAACGTGACGAGCAGGCGCGTGCCGTCGGCGGTCGCCTTGAGGAACAGGCCGGGGAGACTGTCCCCGTCGAGCTCGACGAGGACAGGGCTGTTGGGTTGCACAGGGGGCCTTCCGGCCGAGGGGTCGCGAGACCCGCTGGCACGGCCCCCGTCCTGAGCCGCTCGGGTCCCACCCTAGGCCACGGCGCCGACAACCGCTCCCGACGGCTCGCCGCTCAGTCCGCGCCCGCGCCCCGCTGCCGGCCGAGCCGACCCCCGCCCCACAGGGCCAGCAGCACCAGGACCGGCTGGAAGAACAGCCGGGCGAGCCGCTTCTGGTCGGTGTCGAGCCCGAAGGCGCTGGTCCCCTCGACGTACTGCGCGATGTTGCCGGGGAAGATCGCGACGAAGAACGCAGCGAGCAGGCCGCCGACGAGCCGCCGGCGCTTCGGCAGCGCCACGAAGGCCGCGCCGAGGCCGATCTCGACCACACCGGAGCCGAGCACGGTCAGGTCGTCGTCGACCGGGAACCACTCCGGCACCTGCGCCCGGAACTCCTCCCGGGCCACCGTCAGGTGGGTCACCCCCGCTCCCACCATGGTCGTGCCGAGGGCGATCCGGACGAGGTTCTGGGCCAGCGTCATGCTCGCAGCCTAGGACCGTCGGGGCCTCACGACGAGTGGTGGACCATCAGCTCCTCGGCGAGGACGACGCCCGCCGAGTCCAGCTCGGGCGGGTCGATCACCGTCGCGAGCGGCCCGGAGGCGAGCAGCAGCCGCCCGACGCGCCGCTCGACCGGCGGCAGCAGCTCCAGGTCGACGACCACGTCCTCCTCGTCGTCCTGGACGAGGGTGACCTGCTCGGCGTAGAAGTCGGCCGCCCAGCGGGCGCTCTGCGGCAGCAGCACCCGCACCCGGGTGGTCGCCCGCTGCTCGGCGAGCCGCTGCGCCACGTCGTCCGGCGCCGTGAACGACCGGTCGACGATCTCGGCGGACCGGATGTTCGAGAGCAGGAAGGTCCGCAGCCGGCCCTCGTCGTCGGCGGGACCGGCGTCGACCTCCCAGCCGCGCCGGGTCTGCACCAGCTGGTAGGGCTCGATCTCACGCTCGGTCACCCCCGGGTGCCAGGCGCGGGAGTAGACGATGCGCACCGCGCGACCGGCGGACAGCGCCTCACGGAAGACGGGCAGCAGCCGGTTCCAGCTCGGGACGGAGGGCGTCGGCCCGCCTGCTGCCGCGGACGGACCGAACATCGTCTCGGTGAGGACGTCGATGGCCTGGCCCAGCTCCTCGTTGTCCGGCTCGGTCTCGAGGAGGGCCAGCGCGGCGGTGTAGGCGAGGCCGAGCTCGCCGGCGTCGACGTACTCGACCCCGATGTCGGCCGGCACCTCGGCGACGATGCGGACGATCCCGGCGGTGCCCGGGTCCTCGGTGTCGCCGTCGGGGCCGAGGAACTCCAGCACCTCCGGTCGCGTCAGCAGCCACCGGCCGCCGATGTCGGCGGTGTAGAAGGCCAGCAGCTCCTCGCGCAGCGCCGGGACGGAGACGTCGAAGTCGGCGGCGAGCTCCTCCAGCGGCAGGCCGTCGGGGTGGCGCTGGAGGCGCTCGAAGACCTTGGGCAGGCGGGCGAACCGCTCGACGTACTTGGGCGTGCTCATCGGGTGGAACCTCCGCGTGCGGCGTCGAGGGCCGCGATCACCTCGGCCCGGACCTCCTCGGGCTCGACGATGCGGACCCGGTCGCC
Organism: Nocardioides sp. SRI_004; assembly: GCF_057586415.1. Lineage (NCBI taxonomy): Bacteria > Bacillati > Actinomycetota > Actinomycetes > Propionibacteriales > Nocardioidaceae > Nocardioides > Nocardioides sp. SRI_004. The sequence continues at coordinate 109,202 of NZ_JBYCZV010000014.1, read as the reverse complement.
GAGCTCGTTGAGGCGGGTGCGCAGGGCCGCGCGGTGGGTGACCCGGTAGCGCATCCGGACCGCCCCGTCGCCGTCGGGCTCGACGCCCTCGGGCTCGCCGAGCCAGCGCCGCACGTCGTCCTCGTAGTGCGCGGGCGTGCGGAGGGTGACCTCGACGGGCGGGTCGATCTCCCACGACATCGGGTGCAGCCCGGTGTGGCGCACGGCCGGGACCCGCTGCGCGCTCCCCGGGGCGTGCGCCTCGGCACCCGACATCCGGGAGACGACGAACGCCTTCACGACGGGCTCGGCGAGGTCCGCGTCCTCGACGGCACGGAGGTACCAGGTGCCGTTCTGGTTGCGCACCGACTCGGGGTGCACGGTGCGCCGGGTGCCCTTGTAGGTGAAGGACAGCAGCTGGTGGTCGCGCACGGCGTCCACCACGAGGGGCAGCGCGTCCGGCGTCGCAGCCCGTACGGCGGCCGGGACGGGCAGCTCGTCACCGGCGGACCCCGCCGGCAGACCCAGTCGCTGGACCAGGTCCTCGCGCCGGGCGAGCAGCACGGCGCGGCGCAGCTCGGCCTGCTGGCCGGGCGTGAGCCGGACCCGCAACCGGTTGTCGACCGTGGTCATCCGGTAGCGCGCCGGCTCGCCGGGACCGTTGACGTTCTCGATCTGCCAGCCCTGGGCCTCCAGGTGGCCCAGCTCGCGCTTGAGCTGGGTGCCGGCGTCGCGGCCGCCCTCGAACCCGGCGACCTTGATCAGCTCCTCCCCCAGCACCCCGACCTCGGGGTGGGCCTGCAGGTAGGCCGCGATCCGCACCAGCCGCTCCATCGGGCCACGCTGGTCGCGCCCGGGTCCCTTGACCACGTCGTCCCTCCCGAAATGTCTACTCGAACGCGCCGTGGCGGCCCGCGCCGCCCGCGAAGCGCGAGGCACCGTCGAGGGTATCGGCGGACAGCGACACGAGCCCGTGTTTCCACTCGAGCGCGAGCGCCGCGTCGAGGTCCAGCCCGTGCTGCCCGTACGACGACAGGCGGTCCTGGCGCAGGCAGGTCTGCGGGAAGGCGGCGAGCTGGGCAGCCAGTGCCAGCGCCTCCTCCAGCACCCGGCCGGGGGCGGAGACCCGGTTGGCGAGGCCCATCCGCAGCGCCTCGTCGGCACCGACCTCCCGGCCGGTCAGGATCAGGTCGAGGGCGTGCGAGTGGCCGATCAGCCGCGGCAGGCGGACCGTGCCGCCGTCGATGAGCGGCACTCCCCAGCGGCGGCAGAAGACGCCGAAGGCGGCCTCCGGGTCCATGACCCGCAGGTCGCACCAGACGGCGAGCTCGAGGCCGCCCGCGACGGCGTACCCCTCCACGGCGGCGATCACCGGCTTCGAGAGCAGCATCCGGGTCGGCCCCATCCCGGCCGGCCCGGCGTCGGGGCCCTCGCCCGGAGCGCCGACGTCGACCCGCCCCTCGGAGACGGCCTTGAGGTCGGCGCCGGCGCAGAAGACCCCGTGCGCGCCGTACAGGATCGCGACGGAGGCGGACTCGTCCGCGTCGAACTCCGTGAAGGCCTCCGTCAGCAGGCGGGCGTGCTCGGCGTCGACCGCGTTGCGGACCTCCGGGCGCGACAGCGTGACGACGGTGACCAGACCGTGCTTCTCGACCTCGACGGACATGGGGTGGAGGCTAGCTCCCGGCGAGGCTCACCGTCCGGACGAGTGCCGCGTCGATCTGCGCGGACGTCCACGGGAAGCGCACCCACTGCTCCTGGGAGTAGAGCTTCGTCTGGTCCCACGACCACGGCGAGGCGGGGTCCTCGTACTGGCTGTAGGTCAGCAGCGTGCGGGCGTCGACGGAGCCGTCGGCCAGGTAGCTGACCGCCTGGATGTGCGACGAGCCGTAGCTGATCGGCTTGTAGCGGTCGGTGTTGGACGCCGGGTTGCGGGAGGCGACCGCGTTGGCGTTGCCGGCCAGGTCGCCGTTGCCGCCGCTGATCGGCAGCGGCGGCGCGCCCCGGTCACCGGCGACCTGCAGCGTGCCCCACGCAGCATCGAAGGGCACACCGGCGTCGCGGACCGCGTCGATGGCCTCCTGCATCGCCTTCACCACCGCCGTCCCGGTCTTCAGGCCCCGCGGGGTGTTGAGCGGGTCCTTCGGGTCGAAGGGGACCGACCACAGGTTCGTCCCGGTCGGCGCCCTCTCGACGAACGCCTCGAACAGGTGCGTGCCGACCGACGTGGTGTCGGAATGGCCGTCCCACGCCTTCAGCACGGCACAGGCCTCTGTCTCCCCAGTCCTGGCACAGACCTCGTCGAGCCTGCCGCCGGCCCGCATCACCTCGGCGGCACGCACCCTGTTCTCGAACTCGTGGCCCCGCAGCGTCGCCGGCGTCTCCTTGCCGACGGCGAGCCGGTCCACGACGTACTGCTGGACCATCCGGGTCCGCATCGTCCGCGCGCACTTCTCGCAGCCGATGATGGTGGCGTAGCCCTCGAGCCGGACCTTGTCGTTGGGCGTCCAGTACGAGTCGTTGGCGTTCATCACCCAGTCACGTCGTACGACGGCAGGGAGCTTCGCCGGGCCGAGGATCCCCGCCCGCTGTGCATCCGCGTCGGTCCCCCACCTGCACAGCCCGTCGGCCAGCAGGCCGTTGAGGCCGGGCAGTCCGGCGACCGTCTTGAGCAGGAGCCCGACCGGGGTGAGGCAGCGGTTGGCCATCGCGTTCGTGACGTGCGGGACCACGCTGTGGTCGGCGTACAGGACCTCGCCCCGGCGGTCGGCCGCGGTCGTGTTGACCCACGGCATGCCGCCGCCGGCGTCCTGCTTCGCGAGCAGGTCGCGGCTGCTCGTCGCCTCGCCCATCGCGAGGAAGGTGTCGATGGTGCGCAGGTGCTCGGCATTGGCGTCGCGGATCGCCCAGAAGCTCAGCGGCGACCAGCCCATGAACTGCGAGGGGCTGTCGATGACGTAGCCCTGCGGTGTGCGCCAGAGGTCCTCGCGCACGGTCGCCAGCGAGCCGTCCGCCTGCTTGACCTGGACGTCGACGAAGCGGCGCTCGGCCTTGCGGAGCAGCCCGCTGGCGGTCAGGTAGAGCGGGCCGGGGCCGACGGTGAGGTACTCGTAGGGCGTGAAGCGGTACGCCGTCGACACGGTGTGGCTCCAGGCGACGTCCTTGTTCCAGCCGATGTTGACGACCGGCGAGCCGATGAGCGAGGCGCCGGCGACGTCGTACCGCCCGGGGATGGTGAGGTGCTGCTGGGTGAACTTGTAGCGGCCGACCCACGGGAAGTGCGGGTTGCCCAGCAGCAGCCCGCGACCGGTCGAGCTCTTGTCGCCGCCGATCGCGGTGGCGTTCGAGCCGAAGTCGTCGTCCTGGCCGAACGACTCGAGCAGCGCCTGCTTGTCGACCTGCTTCGCGTAGGCCGCGACCTCCTCCTTGGTCGTCGGCAGCGGCAGGTCGATGCCGAGGTCGGGCAGGCCGGGGTCGTCGAGCGTCGGCGGGTCCGCCTCGACGATCTCCTTGAGGAAGTTGCCCGACGAGGCGATCAGGTTGGCCATGTAGACGCCGTACCAGAGGTCGAGCTCGGTCGCGTCGGGCTTGATCCAGTCCTCGTCCCGGCAGGCCGGGTCGGTGATCTCGTTCTCGCGCAGCCAGCGGTTGATGCCCGCCGTGTAGCCCTTCACCATCGCCCGCGCCCGCGTCGTGGGACCGGCAGGCGAGGCCAGCAGCGTCTCGACGACCTTGCGGTTGTGCAGGTCCGTGACGAACGCGTCGACCTGCAGGTTGGTGGCGTCCAGCGAGACGCCGTCGCGGTAGCGCTCCTCACCGCCGAGGTACCGCGAACGCTGGCCCCGCGCGGTCAGCACCGTGTCTGCGAGGTTGCAGATCGACGAGGACGCCGTCGCGTAGCCGCTGCCGTAGCCCAGCGACCCCCAGTCGGACGCGGTGATGTGCGGGATGCCGTGCGCGGTGATCCGGATCGTCGCGTCGTACGGCGCCGGGGCCTCCACCGACGGGCTGGGGCTGGCGTCAGCGGGCCCGGCGCCAGCGGGCCCGGCGAGCGCCAGGGCGGGCAGGGCGAGGGACGCAGCGAGCAGGGCCAGCACGCGGGGGGAGCGCATGCGGGTGCAACGTGTTCCAGTGGTTGTGGGTTACGTCACAGCGGGGCGGGAGTTTCACCGGCCGGCCGGTGATTCTCCCGAAGTTGGACGACAAAACTCACGCTTGGACGACGAAGTTTCCTCGTCCAAGCGTGAGTTTCACCGGCCGGCCGGTGAAACTCCCACGACGGCTACAGGTACAACCCCGTCGACTCGTCCCCGAGCCGGTCGGCGGCGACCGCGTGGATGTCGCGCTCGCGCATCACGACGTAGACGTCACCGGAGACCTCGACCTCGGCCTTGTCCTCCGGGTCGTAGAGGACCCGGTCCCCCGCCACGACGGCGCGGCAGTGCGGGCCCACCGCGACGGCGCGCGACCAGGCCAGGCGCCGAGCGCCCATGGCGGCCGTGGCCGGGATGACGATGCCGCCCGAGGAGCGGCGCTCGCCGGCCTCGGTGTCGGTCTCGCACAAGATGCGGTCGTGCAGCATCTTGATGGGGGTCTTGTCGGACACCTCAGCGGGTGCGCGTGATCGCGCGGACGGCCACGAAGAAGGCGATGACGCCCACCACGCCGCCGACGGTCTTCAGGATGTTGTCGGTGCGCGGCTCCCCCGTCGCGGCGTCGACGTAGTACGCCTTCACCTGCGCCACCTCGCGACCGACGATCGTCTTGGGGTGCGAGCGGTAGAGCAGCTGGTCGATCGTGCCCGCGAGGCGCTCGCGCGCCTCCTCGATCTCACGCTCGATGTCAGAGGGAGTGTCACTCACCCGGGCAGGCTATCAACCGGCACGGTGCGCGGGTCGAAGCCCCACGGGAGTTCCAGCCGGTGGGCACGCATCAGCTCGTCGTCGGTGAGGACGTCGTACGTGCGTCCGTCGGCGACGACGCGGCCGCCACTGAGGACCACGGACCGGGGGCACAGCTCCAGCGCGTAGGGCAGGTCGTGGGTGACCATCAGCAGCGTCACGTCGAGCCCGCGCAGGATGTCGGCGAGCTCGCGGCGCGAGGCCGGGTCGAGGTTGGAGCTGGGCTCGTCGAGCACCAGGATCTCGGGCTCCATCGCCAGCACGGTCGCGACGGCCACCCGGCGGCGCTGCCCGAAGGACAGGTGGTGGGGCGGGCGGTCGGCGAACCCGGCCATGCCGACCTGCTCGAGCGCGTCCATCACCCGCCTCTCCAGGGCCGCGCCCTTGATCCCGAGGTTGGCCGGGCCGAAGGCGACGTCGGCCCGCACGGATCCCATGAAGAGCTGGTCGTCGGGGTCCTGGAACACGATGCCGACGCGGCGGCGGATCTCGAGCAGGTTCTTCCTCGTCACCGGCAGCCCGCTGACCGACACGCTGCCCTCGCCGTGGCCGGACTCCGCCGACAGGATGCCGTTGAGGTGGAGCACCAGCGTGGTCTTGCCGGCTCCGTTGGGGCCGAGCAGGGCGACCCGCTCGCCGGGGTGCACGTGCAGGTCGACGCCGAACAGGGCCTGGTGGCCGTCGGGATAGGCGAAGGCCACTCCCTGCAGGTCGAGGACGGGGGTCATCGCGCGGCTCCAGCAGTCGGTTCGGGATCGGGGAGGCGGCCGTCGTACCCGCGGGAGAGCATCGCGAGGTGCACCCGCTCGCCGCGCTCGTAGGAGCGCACGAAGAGGGCGCCCAGGGTGCGCGCGAGGGCCGGCCAGTGCCGCGGGGAGCGTGGGTCGACGCCGCGCGAGCGCATCGCGGTCACCATCCGGCCGAGGTCGCCGGTGACCACGTCGAGGTAGCGGACCATGAACGACATGATCTGCACGAGGAGGTCGGGGACGTGCAGGCGCTGGAGGCCGCGCAGGACGTCGGTGGGCTCCGTCGTCGCGGCGAGCGTGAGCGAGGCGAGGACGCCGAGCGTGCCCTTCACTGCCAGTCCCCAGGCCGCGACCAGCCCCGACTCGGAGAGGCTCAGCTCCCACCCGCCCGGCATCGGTACGGCGACGCGCGGGCCCTCCGCGATGAACGGGATCAGCCCCGCGAACAGCAGGAAGGGCACCTCGATGACCATCCGTGGCAGCAGGTAGCCGAACGGCACCCGCGCGGCCACGATGACGCCGACCAGGACCGCGAGGTGGACCGCGTAGGCGGCGTACCAGTCGCGGGGCGTGGCGACGACGACCAGGACGAAGGCCAGGAGCGCCAGCACGTTCAGGTGCGCCGGCGCGCGGTGCACCACGGAGTGGCCGTGGAAGTGCAGCCGGTGGCCGTGACCTGCGCCCATGGCCGGGCCGTCAGTCCTGCCGCTGCGGCGCCGGGCGCCGCCGCAGCACCCAGAACAGGCCGCCGCCGATGAGCAGGGTCAGGCCGACGCCGGCCACGCCGGCGATGCCGCCGCTGAGCCGCTCGTCGTCGACGCCCTTCGTGCCGTAGTCGGCGAAGGGGCTGCCGGTGTCGACCGGGTCGTCGGCGCTGTCGAGGAAGCCGGTCTTGCCGGCGACGTACTCGAGGCCGTCGGGGTGGCTGCTGGCGTAGTAGCTGCCGACGCCCGCGACGAGCAGGGCGACGAGCAGGCCGATGGCCAGGAACCTGCGCTGGCGGGTCATGGTGCCCCTCATGCGGCTGCCTCCGAGGTGACGAGCGGTGCGCGCGTGGCCAGGCCCCGCGCGCCGTGGACGAGGTCCGGGCGGGAGGCGATCACGGCGCTGACGACCAGGCCGGTCACGATCGCCTCGCCGATCCCGATCACGACGTGCCAGCCGACCATCGCGGCCAGCACCTTGCCGGTCGCGACGTCGGCGGTGCCGCCGATCGCGAAGAGGAGGGTGAAGACCGCGGCCGCGGTCGGGACGGACACGAACGCGCCGGCCGCCGCGGCCACCGGGACCGACCCCGCCCTACGGGGCAGCACGGCGAGCACGAGCCGGAAGACGGCGTACCCGACGAAGGCACCCACGATCGCCATCAGCGTGATGTTGGTGCCGAGCGCGGTCAGCCCGCCGTCGGCCATGAAGAGCGACTGCACGAGCAGGACGACGCTGATGCACAGCGCTCCGGTCCACGGCCCGACCAGCACGGCGGCCAGGGCCCCTCCGAGCAGGTGGCCGCTCGTGCCCGCGCCGACGGGGAAGTTGATCATCTGTCCCGCGAAGACGAAGGCCGCGACGAGCCCGGCCATGGGCGCCGTGCGGTCGTCGAGCTCGGCACGCGCCTTGCGCAGCGCGACCCCCACGCCCGCGGCCGCGACCACCCCCGTGGCGACCGAGGTCGGCGCGTCGAGGAATCCGTCAGGCACGTGCATGGCGCTGCTCCTGTTCGGGGAAGGCTGTCCCACATCATCGGCATGGATGTAGTTGGATGGTCACGAACGACGACCACCTTATTGCATGCCATTTGCAACAGCACCTGCCCATCAGGAGAGTTCCCATCCCATGAGCGACCAGGCCCGCCTCTCCCCCGGCGACACCGCCCCTGCCTTCGACCTCACCTCCGACACCGGTGAGCAGGTGAGCCTCGCGTCGCTGCTCTCCGGTGACCGCAAGGTGATCGTGTACTTCTACCCGGCGGCGATGACGCCCGGGTGCACCAAGCAGGCCTGTGACTTCACCGACTCGCTGGACTCGCTGCAGGCCGCCGGCTACACGGTGGTGGGCGTCTCGAAGGACGCCCCGGCGAAGCTCGCGAAGTTCCGCGATCGCGACGGCCTGACCATCACCCTGCTCTCCGACCCCGACCTGGCCGTGCACAAGGCCTACGGCGCCTTTGGGGAGAAGAAGCTCTACGGCAAGATTGTCGAGGGCGTCATCCGGTCCACCTTCGTCGTCGGTGCCGACGGTGCGATCGAGCTCGCGCAGTACAACGTCAAGGCGACCGGCCACGTCGCCAAGCTCCGCAGGGACCTCGGCCTGTCGGCCTGAGCTCCCTGACCCACCCGAAGGACATCCATGAAGCTGCACCAGGCGCTCGCCGACCTCGCCCGCGACCACGGCCACGACCTGTTCCGTGACGCGACCGCGTTCCGCGGCTCCCTCGACGACTACCTCGACGAGGGCCAGGCCTCCAGTGGGACGATCAACCTGCTCACCGACGCCGTCCGGCTCGGCGCGCTCGACGGCATGGTCACCATGCTCGACAGCGGCGCCAACCCTGCCGACGCCGTCGAGTCGGCGGGCCAGCGCCTGGCGCGTGACCGGGGCAGCGCCGACGTACGCGGCTGCCAGTGGGCCGTGGCCGTGCTCGGCTACGCGCTCGGCAAGGTCCCCGAGGGCCTCGTCACCGGTCTCGACCCGGACGCCGGTACGGCGGCGCCGCCGCCTCCGCCCGGCCCGCCGGTCCAGTCGCCGGTCCAGCCCCCGCTGCAGTCGCCCGTCACCTCGCCGGTCGCCCACCCGCAGCAGCCCATCGTGTCGCCGCCGCACCAGCCGGCGCCGGCGGTGCAGCCCGTCGCGGGCAGCTACGGCGCGCCCCAGCAGCCCTATGGCGGCGGCTGGTCCCAGCCGGCCCCGCAGAAGAAGGGCAGGACGGGCATCATCATCGCGGCCGTCGTCGCGGTGCTGGTGCTGGTCGTCGGCGGCATCATCGCCGCGGTCGCGCTCGGCGGCGACGACGACAAGAAGGCCGGCGGCGACGACAAGAACACCTCGTCCGGCAACGACGGCAAGGACGACGGCAAGGACGACGGCAGCAGTGTCCCCGACATCGGCGGCGACCATTTCGAGGGACTCGGCTACACGCTGCAGGTGCCGAAGGGCTGGACCGACGGCACCGAGGAGTTCAAGGCGCAGAACTCCGACCTCGAGACCCTCGACAAGGTCTTCCTGTGGGGCGACACGTTCAACACCGCCCGCGGCAACGTGATCGTCGAGACCCAGTCGTCCTACGGCTACACCGACCCGAACGACCTCAAGGACAACTGGAAGAAGGCGCTGGTCTCCGGCGACTCCACCGCGGAGGTCAACGACGGCGCCAACGTCTCCATCGGCGGCCAGACCGCGCTGACGGTCAACATCGCCCGCACCAACGACGGCGGTGTCAACGTGGTCCAGCGCTCGCACCTGGTCATCAGCGGCGACAAGGGCTACTCGATCACCGTCTCCCTCAAGGAGGGCGACGACGACGTGCTCGACCAGTTCGACAAGATCCTCAGCACCTGGGTGTGGACCAGCTGACCGGGTCCTCCCTGATCGAAGCGCACAGCGGGCGTGGCCTCCGGGCCTCGCCCGCTGTCGTTGCGCCGAAGCCCTAGACTCGGGCGCGCTCGAGCCGGAGTGGTGGAACTGGCAGACACGCGGCACTTAGGATGCCGTGCCTTCGGGTGTGCGGGTTCGAGTCCCGCCTCCGGCACGCGCAAGTCTCAGCCGAGGAAGTCGGCGACCAGCGGTGCCAGTTCGCGCAGCGCCCGACCGCGGTGCGAGATCGCGTCCTTGTCCTCGCGGCTCAGCTCGGCCGTCGTACGGCCGGGCTGCTCGTCGGCGACGAACAGGACGTCGTACCCGAAGCCGCCGCTGCCGCGCACCTCGCGGATGACGGTGCCGTCCATCCGCCCCTCGACGACCAGCTCACGGCCGTCGGGGTGGACGAGCGCCACGGCGCACGCGAAGTGGGCGGTACGCCGCTCGTCCGGGACGTCGGCCAGCTGCGCGAGCAGCAGCTGGTTGTTGCGGTCGTCGTCCTTCGGGGGGCCGGACCAGCGGGCGGACAGGACTCCGGGCATGCCGTTGAGCGCGTCGACGCACAGGCCGGAGTCGTCCGCGATGGTCGGCAGGCCGGTGGCGGCCACTCCCGCGCGGGCCTTCAGCAGGGCGTTGCCCTCGAAGGTCGGCTCGTCCTCGACCGGCTCCTCGAACGGCTCGACGTCGTCGAGGCCGACGACCTCGACGGATGTCAGGTGCGCGGCCAGGATCCGCCGCATCTCCTCGAGCTTCTTGGCGTTGCGCGAGGCGACGAGGACCTTCACGATCCCAGGGCCTGGCGCTGCAGGAGGGTGAGGTCGGCGCAGCCCTTCTCGGCCAGCGCCAGCAGGGCGTCGAGCTCGGCGCGGTCGAAGGCCGCGCCCTCCGCGGTGCCCTGCACCTCGACGAACTTGCCGTCGCCGGTCATCACGACGTTCATGTCGGTCTCGGCGCGGACGTCCTCGACATAGGGCAGGTCGAGGCGCGGGACGCCGTCGATGATGCCGACGCTGACGGCGGCGACCGACCCGGTGAGCGCGCCGGGGACGCCGAGCTTCGCGCAGGCGTCGGCCAGCGCGACGTACGCACCGGTGATCGCGGCCGTGCGGGTGCCGCCGTCGGCCTGGAGCACGTCGCAGTCGATCTGGATGGTGTTCTCGCCGAGCACCTTGTTGTCGATGACCGCGCGCAGCGAGCGGCCGATCAGGCGGCTGATCTCGTGGGTGCGACCGCCGATGCGGCCCTTGACCGACTCGCGGTCGGAGCGGGTGTTGGTGGCCGCCGGGAGCATGGCGTACTCGGCGGTGACCCAGCCGAGGCCGGAGCCCTTGCGCCAGCGCGGGACACCCTCCGAGGCGGACGCCGCGCACAGCACGCGGGTCCGGCCGAACTCGACCAGCACGGAGCCGGCCGGGTGGTCGAGCCAGTTGCGGGTGATCGTGATGGGTCGCAGCTCGTCGTCGGCGCGGCCGTCCTCGCGGGTGCTCATGGGCCCCAACCTACCGAGGCGTCACCGCATCGCCACGACAGCCCTGCGCACGGCCCACGGGCCGAGGTCGCGCGCGCGACGCCCCACCCACGGAGCGCCCTCGGCCACCATCCACGCCACGTCGCGCCGCCAGCTCGGCGGGCAGCCGCCCTCCGGCGTCGCACCGGGCAGCGGCAGCTCGAAGCCGGCGGCCCGCAGCCGCTCGGCCCACGCCCGGGCCAGGGCCCGGTGACCCACCTCGGAGGGGTGGAAGCGATCGATCGACCAGTTCGCCCTGTCCAGCACCTCGGGCATCAGCGCGAGGTCCAGCCGGAGGCCGCCGAAGGTCGCGTGCACCTCGTCGTACACCTCGTTGACGACCTCGATCCGCTCGGTGATCGGCCGCACCACCAGGCGCGGCAAGCCGAGGATGCTGCCGTGGTCGTGCCACCGCACCGTCATCAGGGTCGCGCCGGCACCGCTCAGCTCGGCCGCGACGTGCAGGAGGTCCTCCCGCAGCCGCGCGGGGTCCCAGGTCGACCGCAAGGTGTCGTTGACGCCCACGAGCAGCGACGCGAGGTCGGGCCGGTGCGCGACCGCCTCGGCCAGCTGCTGCTCGCGCACGACCGCGGCCGTCGCGCCGGAGATCGCCACGTTGCAGAAGGAGACGTCGTACGACGCCTGCAGGGCCTCGCTCAGCAGGCGGGCCCAGCCCCGCCAGCCTCCGCCGGGGACCGGGTCTCCGAGGCCGACCGTGGTGCTGTCGCCGAGGGCGGCGAAGCGCAGGTATCCGTTGCCCACGACAGAAACCGTGGCGGAGCCTGCTAGCAGCAGGCTCCGCCACGGTGACGTGTCCGGCAATGGTGGGTGAAGTGCTGGGGCTACTTCACCTCGGCGCGCAGCAGTCGCCAGGTGCCGAGCAGCAGCGGGATCCCCACCCAGATCAGGACGGACGTGATGACGCGGGCGATCCCGAGGGCGCCGGTGTCGAGGGTCGCTCCGAGGTCCTGCTCGATCGTGCGGACGTCGTCGTCGCTGAGCTGGAAGGGCAGCATCGAGAGCCGCATGCTGATCCACGGCAGGATCGACTGCGCCCAGTCGAACGAGAACCACAGCACGTACATGATGCCGGGGATGATCACGCCACCCTCGAGGATCCACACGTACACGTAGTAGAGCGCGAGCGCGGCCGGGCTGCTCAGGAGCAGCAGGCCGAAGCCGAAGCCCATCAGCAGGTAGAGGACCTGGGTCGCCAGTGCCCAGCCGAAGGCACCGACCGTGACATTCCAGTCGGCGTCCGTGCCGGCGATGGCGGCGCCGACGACGTTGCCCACGAGGCCGAGCACCGCCGCGAGCACGATCGTCGCGGCGCCGAGCGCCATGACCGCCACCAGCTTGGCGAGGACCACGCGGAGCCGGCTGGCCTCCAGCGCGAAGGTGACCATGGCGGTCCGCTGGCTCCACTCCTGGGTGACGATGGTGATCGCCATGACCGGGACGAGCATCGAGACCGGGATGGTCATGATGTTGAGCCAGTCGTTGGCGCTCGGCGGGGTGACGTCGGCGAGCGCGACGACCAGCAGCACGATGCCGGAGATCAGCGCGAGCAGGCCCGCGGAGATGATCAGCAGCCAGAGCCCGGCGCGGGTGTCGAGCATCTTGCGCCACTCGACCTTGACCAGCCGGCCGAACGGCACCGCCGGGGTGTTCGAGACGTCGAGGGTCTGCGGGGGTGCGGCGAGGCTGCTCATGCCGGGACTCCGTTCGGGAAGGCGTCGCGCTGGGTCGACGAGGTGAGCTCGAGGAAGAGGTCCTCCAGCCCGGCGCCGCCGGACCGGAGGTCGGTCAGCACGACGCCGGCAGCGAGGGCGGCACGCCCCACCTGCTCGGTCGAGGCGGCGACCTTGAGGCCGCTGCCCGCAGGCTCCACCGCGTGACCGGCCGAGGTGAGCGCCGCGCCGAGCGCTGCGTTGTCGAGCGAGGTCACCAGCGCGACGTCGGCGCCGCCGGCGTTGGCGAGCAGGGTCTGCTTGTCGCCCTGCGCGACGATCCGGCCGTGGCCGATGAGGATCATCTCGTCGGCGATCTGCTCGACCTCGTGCAGGAGGTGGCTCGAGAGCAGCACGGTGCCGCCGCGGTCGGCGTACCCCTTGAGCAGGCCGCGCATCCACCGGATGCCGGCCGGGTCCAGGCCGTTGGCCGGCTCGTCGAGGATCAGCACCGACGGGTCGCCGAGCAGCGCGTGCGCGATGCCGAGACGCTGCTTCATGCCGAGCGAGTAGTTGCGCAGCCGGCGCTTGGCCTCGGAGTCGGTCAGGCCGACCAGCGCGAGCATCTCGTCGACACGCGTCTTCGGCAGGCCCATGGTCTCGGCGCCGATGGCCAGGATCTCGCGGCCGGTGCGGCCGGCGTGCTGCGCGCCCGCGTCGAGGAGGACGCCGACGTGGCGACCCGGGTTGGGGATGTCGCGGTAGAGCAGGCCGCCGATCGTGACGTGGCCGCGCGTGGGCGGCGTCAGGCCGACCATGACCCGCATCGTGGTGGACTTGCCGGCGCCGTTGGGCCCGAGGAAGCCGGTGACGCGGCCCGGCTGGGCGACGAAGCTGACGTCGTCGACGGCGGTGAACGCGCCGTACGAGACCGTGAGTCGGTCGACTGTGATCATGGCCCCAGCCTGCCCGATGACGGCTCGCCAAACATCGGACCCGCGGCCCGAACCCACCCCGACCTAAGTAGGGGGCACGACGTCCCGGGGACGCTCCCCCACCCGCCGTCGGGACCCTAGGCTCGACCCATGGACCAGCCCGTGCCCGAGGAGTACCAGCCGCGGCTGCGCTGGTACGGGCACCTGTGGCGCTACGCGCTGGCGCTCGCGCTGGGCCTCCTCGTCTGGTCACCCGTGATGGATGCCCAGCTCGACCGGCACCCGCTGCTGTTCTGGACCGACCTCCTCGTCGGCCTGCTGGCGTTCGTGCTCGTCGCCTTCCGGCGTCGCTGGCCGTTCGCGATCGCCGTGGTCACGATCCTGATGGCTCCGCTCAGCTCGCTCTCGGCGGGACCGGCGGCCCTCGCCACGGTGTCGCTCGCGACCCGGCGGCGCTGGTGGCAGGTGATCACCGTCGGCGTGCTCAACGTCGTGTTCAGCCTCGTCTACTACGCCGTCCAGCCCAGCGACGCCGACTCGGTCGACCCCTGGTGGCTCAACCTCGCCGTCACCGTCGCCGTGGTGCTGGCGATCACCGCGTGGGGCATGTTCATCGGCTCGCGCCGCGAGCTGCTGTGGACCCTGCGCCAGCGCGCGGAGACCGCCGAGGCCGAGCGCGACCTGCGGGCCAGCCAGGCCCGCTCCACCGAGCGCGCCCGGATCGCCCGGGAGATGCACGACGTGCTCGCCCATCGGATCTCCCAGATCTCGATGCACGCCGGGGCCCTCACCTTCCGCGACGACCTGTCCGCCGACGAGATGCGCAGCAGCCTCGCCGTCATCCAGGACAAGGCGCACGAGGCGCTCACCGACCTGCGCGAGGTGCTGGGCGTGCTGCGCGACGACGAGGCAGCCGCTCCGTTGACGGGCCCCCAGCCGACGTACGACGACCTCGGCCGCCTGGTCGCGGACGCCCGCGCCGCCGGCGCCGTCATCGAGTACGACGACCGGCTGGCCGGCCACGATCCGCCGCCCGCGGCGGTGGGCCGCACCGTCTTCCGGATCGTGCAGGAGGGCATCACCAACGCGACGAAGCACGCGCCCGCGGCCACGCTGCGGGTCGAGGTCGGCGGCTCGCCGACGGAGGGGGTCGACGTCGTGCTGCGCAACGCGCTGGGCTTCGGCCCGACCCGGACGCCGGGCGCCGGCCTGGGCCTGGTCGGCCTGGCCGAGCGCGCCGAGCTGCGCGGCGGCTGGCTGGCCCACGGGGTCGAGGAGCAGTCGCCGGGCGGCCCCGCGCAGGGGTCGTTCGTGCTGCGGGCGTGGCTACCGTGGTCCTCCGACGAGACGGGCGGGAGGCCGACAGGTGAGCCGGAATGAGTGACGTGACCGGGGTCCTCGTCGTCGACGACGACCCGCTGGTGCGCTCGGCGCTGGCGCTGATGCTCGGCGGGCAGCCCGACATCGCGGTGGTGGGTGAGGCGGCCGACGGGCGCGCGGGCGTCGCGCTGGCGCGCGAGCTGCGCCCCGACGTCGTCCTGATGGACATCCGGATGCCGGTGCTCGACGGGCTCGCCGCGACCCGCCAGCTGCACGCCGAGCCGCGCCCGCCGCGGGTCATCGTGCTGACCACCTTCGACGCGGACGACTACGTGGTCGGGGCACTCGCCGCCGGAGCCGACGGGTTCCTGCTGAAGGACACGCCGCCGGGCGAGATCGTCGCCGCGATCCGCAAGGTCGCCGACGGCGACCCGATGCTCTCGCCGTCGGTGACGCGCACGCTCATCGAGCGGGTCCGCACCGACTCCGGCAGCGGCCGGGCCGCCGAGGCGCAGCGCCGGCTGGAGCGGCTCACCGAGCGCGAGCTCGAGGTCGCGACCGCCGTCGGCCGGGGCCTGTCCAACGCGGAGATCGCCCGCGAGCTGCACCTGTCGGTGCCGACGGTGAAGGGCCACGTGTCGCGGCTCTTCGAGAAGCTGGAGACGACCAATCGGGTGCAGATCGCGCTCACCATCCGCGATGCCGGCCACCCGGTCGACGGCAGCTACAGCTCGTAGACGGCGCCCATCGCGGCGAGCTCGGTCGGGCCGTCGTAGGTCTTGTTGGCCTCGGCGAGCATCGTCTGCGCGTCGTGCCACGGCGGCACGTGGGTGACGACGAGGCGCTTGACGCCGGCCCTGGTCGCGACCTCGCCGGCCTCCTCGCCGGTGAGGTGCAGGTGGGGCGGGTTGTCGTCGCAGGAGCGGAAGGACGCCTCGCACAGGAAGAGGTCGGCGTCCGCCGCGATCGAGTCGAGCGCGGCGGTCGGACCGGTGTCGCCGCTGTAGGCGAGCACCTTGCCGAAGGCGCTGACGCGCAGGCCGTACGCCGGGACCGGGTGGTCGACCTCGAACGGCTCGACGGTGAACGGGCCGATCGTGATCGGCTTGTCGTAGACCCGGAAGGAGAACTCCTCGCGCATGCCCGGCTTGCGCGGCAGGTCGTAGGCCTTCGCGAGCCGCTTCGCGGTGCCCTTCGGGCCCCAGACGGGGATCCGCGGCTGGGTGCCGGTGGGGTGGTACTTGCGCAGGACGTAGTAGCTGGTCATGTCGACGCAGTGGTCGGCGTGCAGGTGG
The DNA here is from genome assembly GCF_057586415.1 of Nocardioides sp. SRI_004. Taxonomy (NCBI): domain Bacteria; kingdom Bacillati; phylum Actinomycetota; class Actinomycetes; order Propionibacteriales; family Nocardioidaceae; genus Nocardioides; species Nocardioides sp. SRI_004. Next base: position 93,273 of record NZ_JBYCZV010000014.1, on the reverse strand, counting down.
CTGATGAAGACGGCATCGACCTGCAGCGGGTCGACATAGCGCTGCAGCACGCCGAGCGCCCCGTTGCCCATGTCGAGCACCAGGCTCCAGGTGCGCAGCGCGTCGGTCGCCTGGACCAGGTAGCAGCTCGCGGGCGAGTCCGGGCCCGGGTAGGAGCCCGAGCAGCCGACGACGGTCACCTTGACCTGGTGGTCGTCGGGCTGGGCCGCGAGCCGGAGCCGGGTCGTCTCCGGTGCCACGTCTTCACTCATGCGAGTCCCCCTGCGAACTGTCCGGCCGCCACCAGCTCGGGGCCGAGGAACCGGCGCCCGATCGTCTCGAACTCCGCCGGGGAGCCCGTGGTCGCGAAGGTGTACGACGGATCGCCGCCCGGCCGCATCAGGCCGGTGTCGGCGAGCATCCGGTAGACGTCCTTCGCGCACTCCTCGGCACTGCTCACCAGGGTCACCTCGTCGCCCATGACGTAGGAGATGACACCGGTGAGGAGCGGGTAGTGGGTGCAGCCGAGGATCAGGGTGTCGACGCCGAGCTCGCTCAGCGGGTCGAGGTATTCATGTGCGACGGCGATCAGCTCGTCACCACCGGTGACGCCGGCCTCGACGAAGTCGACGAAGCGCGGGCAGGCGCGGGTCGCGAGGGAGATCTGGGGCGCCGCGGCGAAGGCGTCGTCGTAGGCCATCGACTCGGCGGTGGAGCGCGTGCAGATGACACCGATCCGGTTGTTGCGGCTCGCGGCCACGGCGCGCCGGGTGGCGGGGTAGATCACCTCGACCACCGGGACGTCGTACCGCTCCCGGGCGTCGCGCAGCATCGCGGCCGACGCGGAGTTGCAGGCGATGACGAGGGCCTTGACGCCCTGCTCGACGAGGTGGTCGAGGCACTCGAGGGCGTACTCGCGGACCTCGCCGATCGGCTTGGGGCCGTAGGGCTGGCGCGCCGTGTCGCCGACGTAGGTGATCGACTCGTGCGGCAGCTGGTCGATCACGGACCGCGCGACGGTGAGCCCACCGAACCCGGAGTCGAAGATCCCGATGGGGGCATCGACGTCGAGGGGGACGCCAGCGTCGGGGTGGTCCAGGTGCCGCACCCGCCCAGACTACGGCGTCGGTACCCGCGCGGTCGGCATTCCGGGACCCAGATCACGTCATGGCGGGCGTCACGCCCGCGGATGTCCTAGCGTGGTCGCGTGACCTCCGGTAGCCGGCTCGGGCGACTCGCCGCCATCGTCCCCGCCCTCGTCCTCGCGCTCCTCCTGCCCCTCCTCGCGGCCTGCTCCGGCTCGCCGCAGGCGGCGCACGAGCGGCCCCAGCTCGCCCAGGTGGCGGCGATCACCGACACGCGGGTCGTCGCGATCTCGCTCGACGGCCTCAACCCGAAGGCGATCACGCAGCTGGGGCGCACCCGCCTGCCGAACCTCTACCGGATGCTCGCGGAGGGCGCCTTCACCCTGAACGCGCGGGCCCAGGTCGAGATGACGGTGACCCTGCCCAACCACACGAGCATGGTCACCGGACGTCGCATCGACGCGGACCACGGTGGGCACGGCGTCACCTGGAACACCGACCGGGCCGGTACGACGGTCCAGCAGGCCGCCGGCCACGACGTGTCCTCGGTGTTCCGCGCCGTCCACGCCGCCGGCGGGCGCACGTCGCTCTTCTCCACGAAGACGAAGTTCTCGCTCTTCACCCGGTCCTGGCCGGCCGCCGTCGACCGCACCGTCATCCGCGAGGAGGACGACACCGCGCTGACCACGATCTTCCGCCAGGACATCGTCGCCAACCGGCGCTCGTTCGCCTTCCTGCACCTCGGCCTCGCCGACCAGGTGGGCCACGCGAGCGGGTGGATGAGCACGGCCTACCTCAACGCCGTCGTCCGCCTCGACCAGCTCGTCGGGCAGATCCTCGCGACGATCCGGGGCAACACGACGCTGCGCCGCACGACCTTCGTGATCCTCACCGCCGACCACGGCGGCACACCGGGTACGACGGGCCACGACGTCGCGACGCGCTACGACAACTACCGCATCCCCTTCGTCGTGTGGGGTCGCGGCGTCGACCACGGCAACCTCTACCAGCTGAACCCGACGTACTTCCGCGACCCGGGGATGACCCGCCCGCTGTTCACCGGCGTCCAGCCGATCCGCAACGGCGACCTGGCCAACCTCGCGACGCGGGTGCTCGGCCTCGGGCCGGTGCCGGGCAGCCTGTGGAACAAGGCCCAGCGGCTCACCTGGCACGAGTAGCCACGAGGAGCCACGAGGAGGGGCCTCACGCCCAGAGCTGGCCCTCGAGCCGGTCCTCGGCCTCGTCGATGGTGCCCTCGTAGGCGCCGGTGGAGAGGTACTTCCAGCCACCGTCGGCGACCACGAAGGCAATGTCGGCGGACTCGCCGGCCTTGACCGCCTTGGCGGCCTGGCCCAGCGCCGCGTGCAGGATCGCGCCCGTCGAGATGCCGGCGAAGATGCCCTCGAGCTCGAGCAGCTCGCGGACGCGGCGTACGGCGTCGCGGGGGCCGACCGAGAAGCGGCTGTCGATCAGCTCGGCGTCGTACAGCTCGGGCACGAAGCCCTCGTCGAGGTTGCGCAGGCCGTAGACGAGCTCGCCGTAGCGCGGCTCGGCGGCGACGATGCGCACGTCCGGCTTCGCGCCGCGGAAGAAGCGGGAGACGCCCATCAGCGTGCCGGTCGTGCCCAGGCCCGCGACGAAGTGGGTGATCGACGGCAGGTCGGCGAGGATCTCGGGCCCGGTGCCCTCCTCGTGCGCGAGCGCGTTGGCCGCGTTGCCGTACTGGTAGAGCATCACCCAGTCGGGGTGCTCGGCGGCGATCTGCTTCGCGACGCGCACGGCCTCGTTGGAGCCGCCGGCTGCGGGCGAGGAGACGATCTCGGCGCCCCACATCCGCAGCAGCTGACGCCGCTCCTCGGAGGTGTTCTCGGGCATCACGAAGACCGTGCGGTAGCCCTTGAGCTTGGCCGCCATCGCGATCGAGATGCCGGTGTTGCCGGACGTCGGTTCGAGGATCGTGCAGCCGGGACGGAGCGTGCCGTCCTTCTCCGCCTCCTCGATCATCTTCAGGGCGGGGCGGTCCTTGATCGAGCCGGTCGGGTTGCGGTCCTCGAGCTTGGCCCAGATCCGCACCTCCGGTGCGCCCGGGGAGTTGAACGGTGCCGACAGTCGCGGCAGCCCCACGAGCGGCGTGCTGCCGACCGAGGTCAGGAGACTGTCGTAACGCACCATCGGCTCAGCGGGCGCCGCCGGCGACGGCCGGCAGGATGACGACCTGGTCGCCGTCGGACAGCTCGGCCTCGAGGCTGCCGATGAAGCGGACGTCCTCGTCGTTGATGTAGACGTTGACGAAGCGGCGCAGCTCGACGCCGTTGCCCTTGTCCTCCACCAGGCGGTCCTTGATGCCGGGGTGGTTGGCGTCGAGGGAGTCGATGAGGGCGCTCAGCGTCGCGCCGTCGGCGTCGACGGCCTTCTCGCCACCGGTGTAGGTGCGCAGGATGGTCGGGATCCGGACCTCGATGGCCATGTCAGCTGCTCTCCTCTGGGATGACGGTGACCTCTTCCTCGGTCACGACGCCGTCGATGATTCTGTAGGACCTGAACTCCACCGGGCCCGGGTTATTCCCGTGCTCACGCGTGCTGACGAGCACGTAGTGCGCGCCCGGCTCGCCGGCGAGGTTGATGTCGGTGACGCTCGGATAGGCCTCGGTCGCGGAGTGCGAGTGGTAGATCACCACCGGCTCCTCGTCGCGGTCGTCCATCTCCTTGTAGAGCTGGAGGAGGTCCGTCGAGTCGTACTCGTAGAACGTCGGGCTGCCCGCGGCGTTCACCATCTCGATGTGCCGCTCGGGCCGGTCGCTGCCGATCGGGCCCACGACCATGCCGCACGCCTCCACCGGGTGGTCCCGCTTGGCGTGCTCCACGAGGGCGTCGTACGTCGCCTGACCGATCCGCAACACGCGCTCCAGCGTATTGCGTCGGGGCCGCCGCGCCGGAATCGGGCCGGTGCGCGGGACGGTGGGGAGGCCTCAGGCGGCGGGGCTGACCGACTTCGCGCGGATCCGCTCGGGCGTGGGCCAGCGGACGTCGCGGACCCAGCCGAGCTTCTCCAGCACCCAGATCACCCGGGCGGAGGTGTCGAGCTGGAAGCGCTTGACGCCGTGGCGGGCCGAGGTCGGGTCGGCGTGGTGCAGGTTGTGCCACGACTCGCCGCCGGACGGGATGGCCAGCCACCACACGTTTCCGGAGAAGTCACGCGAGGCGAAGGGCCGCTCCCCCAGCGTGTGGCAGATCGAGTTGATCGACCAGGTGACGTGGTGGATCAGGCCGATGCGCACGACCGTGCCCCAGAAGAAGGCGGTGAGCGCGCCCTGCCACGACCAGGTCAGCAGCGCACCGAGCACCGGCGGCAGGAAGATCGAGGTCAGCACCCAGACCCAGAAGGTGCGCGAGATCCGGACCAGGTCGCGGTCCTTGGCGAGGTCGGGGGCGTACTTCTCGATCGGGGTCTGCTCGGGGTCGAACAGCCAGCCGACGTGGGCCCAGACGAAGCCCTTGGTGAGCCCGCGCAGGCTGTTGCCGTAGCGCCACGGCGAGTGCGGGTCGCCGTCCTTGTCGGAGTACTTGTGGTGCTTGCGGTGGTCGGCGACCCAGCGGATCACCGGGCCCTCGACCGCCATCGAGCCGAGGATCGCGAAGGTGATCTTGACGGCCCGGTTGGGCTTGAAGGACTTGTGGGTGAAGAGCCGGTGGTAGCCGACGGTGACGCCGTGCAGGGTCAGCGCGTACATCACGAAGGTGATGACGATGTCGCTCCAGCCGAGCCAGCCGCCCCACGCCACCGGGATGGCCGCGACGAAGGCGATGAAGGGCACCGCGATGAAGAGCGCGAGCGCGAACCGTTCGGCCCACGACTGGTGGTCGCCGCTCATCGTGGCGCGCACTGTCGGCTCGGGACGGTCGTCGATCGCAGTCATGGGGTGCTCCCTGGGCATCGGCGGGCCTGCTCAGGCAAGCCTAAGCCCGCTGTCGGCTCACCTGACCACCCGGTACCGCCGTTCGGGACGTCCAGTCCCCCCGTACTGCAACCGGACCTCGGCCGCGCCGGTGTCGACGAAGTGCTCGAGATAGCGCCGGGCCGTGACCCGCGACAGGCCGACCGCCTCGGCGGCCTCCGACGCCGAGATCTCGCCGGTCCCGCGCGCCGCCTCGAGCACGAGGTCCGCGGTCTCCGGGCTCAGCCCCTTCGGCAGCACAGCGGGTACGTCGACCGGCCGGCCCGTGCCGAAGGCCTGGTCGATCGTGGCCTGGTCCACCTCGTCGGCCAGGCTGGCCAGGGTCACCGCGACCCGGCGCAGGCGGTCGGCCAGGTCGTCGTACTCGAAGGGCTTGACGAGGTACTGCAACGCGCCGCCGTGCAGCGCGGAGCGGACGGCGGCGGCGCCGCGCTCGGCGGTCACCATCACGACGGCGACGTCCTGGCCGCGCCCGCGCAGCTGCTCGAGGACCTCCAGGCCGGACAGGTCGGGCAGGTGCACGTCGAGCAGCAGCAGGTCGGGGTGCAGGGAGTCGACGAGCTCGAGCGCCTCGGCGCCGGTCCGGGCGGTGCCGACGACCTCGAAGCCGTCGGTCTGCTCGACGAAGCGGCCGTGGATCCGGGCGACCATGAAGTCGTCGTCGACGACGAGGACGCGGAGGTCGGGGCTGCTCACGGTCGCCCATCCTGACGGACCGCGCCGCCGACGGGCAGCACCACCCGGAACTCGGCGCCCCCGCCGCCGTCCGCCTCGGCGTCATCGACGACGACCTCGCCACCGCGCTGGGTGCAGATCAGCCGGACGAGCGGCAGGCCGATCCCGCGCCCGCCGAGCACCTCCCCCTTCGTCGACCAGCCGCGCACGAACACCGCGTCGCGCAGGTCGGCCGGGACGCCCGGGCCGTTGTCGCGGACCCGGACGTGGACGGCGTCGTCGTCGGCGTGGATCCACAGCTCCACGGCCGGCTCGGCCCCGCCGGCCGACGCGTCGACGGCGTTGTCGACGAGGTTGCCGACGACGGTCGTCAGGTCGGCGGCGAGGTCGGGCGCGAGCGCGGGCAGGCGGGACCCGGGGTCGAGCTCGAGGGTGACGCCGCGCTCCTCGGCGACCGCGTGCTTGGCGACGACGAGCGCGGCGACGGCGGGGTCGGCGAGGCGCTTCGCGACGTGCTCCCCCACCTCCGCCCGGTGCCGGGTGAGGGTGCCGACCAGGGTCGCCACCTCGTCGTACTCACCGAGCTGGACCAGCCCGGAGATCGTGTGGAGGCGGTTGTCGAACTCGTGGGTCTGCGCGCGCAGCGTGTCGGTGATCGACAGGTTGGAGCTCAGCTGGCTCTGCAGCGAGACCAGCTCGGTGCGGTCGCGCAGGGTGGTGACCGTGCCGATGCCGCGCCCGCCGGTCGAGGCCCTCCCCCTGTTGAAGACGACGACCCGGTGGCCGACGAGGGCCAGCGCGTCACGGGCGTCCGCACCGCCCTCGCCGGTCAGGAGCGCGACCACGTGCGGGTCGAGGCCGAGCGCGTCGACGGGCCGGCCGACCGGGTCGGGGGCGTCCTCGAGGCCCAGCGTGGCGCGGGCGGCGTCGTTCATGACCGTGACCCGGCCGTCGGTGCCGACCCCCACGACACCCTCGCGGATCGCGTGCAGGAGCGCCTCGCGCTGGTCGGCCAGGTTGGCGAGCTCGGTCGTGCCGAGGCCCCGCGTCGAGCGTCGTACGACGCGGGAGACGACCCACGTGCCGGCGAGGCCGAGAACCGCGCCGAGCCCCAGGAACAGCCCCAGCTCCGGGGCCGCCTCGGAGAGCTGGTCGGCCACGGACGGGTAGGCCACCTCGGCGACGACCGCACCCACCGCGCCGTTGTCGCCGCGGGCGTCCGAGATGACCGGCGCGTACGCCGCCACCCGGCGCTCGCCGCCCGGCTCGACGTCGGCCGTGCCGCTGCGACCGTTGCGCACCTCGCCCCCACCGAGGTCGGCCCGCTCCCCCACGCGGCTCGCGTCGGTCGCGGCGAGGACGGTGCCGTCCGGACCGAGGACCAGCACGTCGGTGGCGCCCGACAGGCGCACCCCCCGCTCGGCGTACGACGTCAGGTCGGCCGCCACCTGCCAGCGCTCCGCGCCGTCACGCACCTCCTCGAGCCGGGTCCGCACGAGGTCCTGCACGGCGACGTACTCGGCGACCGAGGCCATCTGGTCGCCGCGTTCCTCGGCGAAGTCGGCGTTGGACTGGCGGATGCTCAGCACGCCGACCGCGACGAGGAGCACCACGATCACGACGAGCTGGAGCAGGAGGACCTTGGCGGCGAGCGTCAGCTCGCCGCTCCGCCACCTCAGGAGGCGCGCGACCACAACGACCACAACCTCCTTTGCGTCCGCAAGCGTGACGGCCGCCACACCCGGTGGACATGCTGGCACGGATCGCACGTGACGACGGTCACGACCCAACCCGCACGGAGGTTCCCATGCACCCGAGCCGAGCGAGGCGCCCCTTCGCGGGGCGGACCCTCGTCGCTCTCATCGCCGCGCTCGCGCTCCTCGCCCTGGCCAGTGGCTGCGGCGTCACCCGGGGCTCGGACGACCCGAACAACCGGCGGCTGCGGATGATGATCCCCAACAGCGTCGGCGGCGGCTACGACCTCACCGGCCGCGCCGCTGCGCGGGCGATGCAGGACAACGACCTGACCGGCCGCTTCAAGATCACCAACGTCCAGGGCGCGAGCGGCACCGTCGCCATGCAGCGCCTCCTCAACGAGGAGGGCGCGGACGACCTGATGATGCTGATGGGCCTGGGCGTCGTGGGCGCGGTCTACACCAACAAGTCCGAGGCCAAGCCGCTGAAGATGACCCCGATCGCCCGGCTGGTCGAGGAGCAGGAGGGCATCCTCGTGCCCGCCGACTCCCCCTTCGAGACGCTCGACGACCTCGTCGCCGCGTGGAAGAAGGACCCGGCCGGTCTCACCGTCGGCGGCGGCTCCGGCAACGGCGGCCCCGACCACCTCTTCCCGATGCAGCTCGCCGACACCATCGGCGTCGACCCGAAGAAGGTCAACTACATCTCGTACGACGGCGGCGGCCCGCTCACGACCGCGCTCCTCGGCGCCAAGATCGACGTCGGCATGTCCGGACTGGGCGAGTTCGAGGACCAGATCAAGGACGGCAAGCTGCGCGTCCTCGCGGTCTCCGGCGAGGAGCGGCTCGACACCGTCGACGCCCCGACGCTGACCGAGTCCGGCGTCGACCTCGTCTTCACCAACTGGCGCGGTGTCCTCGCGCCGCCCGGCATCTCCGAGGAGCAGCGGGACTACCTCACCGGCCTGCTCAAGAAGATGCACACCACCGAGGAGTGGAAGCAAGCGCTGGCCGCCAACGGCTGGACCGACAACTTCGCCACGGGCGAGGAGTTCGAGGACTTCCTCGCCGAGCAGGACGCCCGCGTCGCCGACACCCTGAAGGAGCTGGGACTGGCATGACCACCACCACCGAAGCACCGGCGGGCACCCCGCCGGCCACCCTCGTCGACAGGGCGCAGTACGGCCTCGCCGGCTTCCTCGTCGTCGTCGGCGGCTACGTCCTGTACGACGCCTGGAGCCTCGAGCCTGCGTTCGCCGACCAGCCGGTCCAGCCCTACGCCATCCCGTACGTCGTCGGCGCGGGCTTGGTCGTCCTCGGCATCCTGCTCGGGATCGCCACCGCGCGCGGCGACCGGCCGGAGGCCGAGGAGGGCGAGGACATCGACCTCACCCAGGGCACCGACGTCCGCACCGTCGCGCTGCTCGCCGGCGTGCTCGTCGTCAACATCGCGCTGATCGACCTCCTCGGGTGGGCGATCACCGGCGCCCTGCTCTTCGCCGGGTCGGCGTTCGCCCTCGGCAGCCGCACCTGGGTCCGTGACCTCGCCGTCGGCGCCGCCCTCTCGGTCGGCACCTGGTACGGCTTCTACGTCGGCCTCGGCATCCCGATCCCCGCCGGCATCCTGGACGGAGTCCTCTGATGGACCTGCTGCTCGAAGGCTTCCAGACCGCGCTCACGCCGGAGAACCTCTTCTTCGCCGCCATCGGCGTGCTGCTCGGCACCGCGGTCGGCGTGCTGCCCGGCATCGGCCCGGCCATGACCCTGGCCCTGCTGCTCCCCGTCACCTACACGGTCGGCGCGGACAGCGCGATCATCATGTTCGCCGGCATCTACTACGGCGGCATGTACGGCGGGTCGACGACCTCGATCCTGCTCAACACCCCCGGCGAGTCCTCATCGGTGATCACCGCGATCGAGGGCAACAAGATGGCCAAGGCCGGCCGGGCCGCCCAGGCCCTCGCCACCGCTGCGATCGGCTCGTTCGTGGCCGGCACCATCGCGACGGTCGCGCTGTGGATCGTCGCCCCGACCGTCGCCGACCTCGTCGTCACGCTCGGCTCTCCGTCGTACTTCGCGCTGATGCTGCTCGCACTCTTCGCCGTGACGGCCGTGCTGGGCTCGTCGAAGCTGCGCGGCTTCATCGCGCTCTTCCTGGGCCTGACCCTCGGCCTCGTCGGCACCAACACCGGCCAGGCCCGGCTCACCTTCGGGGACCCGCTGCTCGCCGACGGCATCGACATCGTCGTGGTCGCGGTGGCCGTCTTCGCGATCGGCGAGGCGCTGTGGGTCGCGGCCCACCTGCGTCGCAAGCCGCTGGAGATCATCCCCGTCGGCCAGCCCTGGATGAGCAAGGAGGACTGGCGGCGCTCGTGGAAGCCGTGGCTGCGCGGCACCGCCTTCGGCTTCCCGTTCGGCGCCCTGCCCGCCGGTGGCGCGGAGATCCCGACCTTCCTGTCGTACGCGACGGAGAAGAAGCTGACGAAGCACCCGGAGGAGTTCGGCAAGGGCGCCATCGAGGGCGTCGCCGGCCCGGAGGCCGCCAACAACGCATCGGCCGCCGGCACGCTAGTGCCGCTGCTCGCGCTCGGCCTCCCGACCACCGCGACCGCCGCGATCATGCTGGTCGCCCTGCAGGGCTACGGCTTCAACACCGGCCCGACGCTGATGGACGAGCACCCCGACCTAGTCTGGGCCCTGCTCGCGAGCCTGCTGGTCGCCAACTGCCTCCTGCTGCTGATCAACCTGCCGCTGGCCCCGATCTGGGCGAAGCTGCTGCGGATCCCGCGGCCCTACCTCTACGCCGGCATCCTCTTCTTCGCCTCGCTTGGCGCTTACAGCGTGAACTTCCAGGCCTTCGACCTGGCGCTGCTGCTGGGCATCGGCCTGCTGGGCTTCGCGATGCGCCGCTTCGGGGTCCCGGTGCTGCCGCTGCTCATCGGCGTCATCCTCGGCCCGAAGCTCGAGGAGCAGCTCACCACCGCGCTGAAGATCTCGCAGGGCGACGTCAGCACCCTGTGGAGCGAGCCCGTCGCCGTCGTCGTGTACGCCGTGATGGGGCTCCTGCTCCTCGCGATGGCCGTCCGCGGCGTCCGCAGGCCCGCAGCCGCGGAGATGAACCCCACCGACAACGAGAAGGAGCTGGTCGAGCGATGAGCATCGTGGTCGCCTACAGCGCGGACCGCTACGGCGAGGCCGCCCTCACCCACGCCGCGGAGCAGGCCCGCAAGGAGCGCACCCGGCTGGTCGTGGTCAACGCGACGCTGGGCAACAAGCTGGTCGACGACCGCTTCGCCCACGACGCGGACATCACCGCGCTGCAGGAGAGGCTCGCCGCGGAGGGGCTGGAGGTCGTCGTACGCCACGACCTGGTGGACGACGTCGCCGACGCGGTGATCGCGGCGGCCGACGAGGAGCGGGCCACCCTCATCGTGGTCGGCATCCGGCACCGCTCGCCGGTCGGCAAGCTGCTGCTCGGCAGCGTCGCCCAGCGGATCATCCTCGAGGCGCACTGCCCGGTGCTGGCGGTGAAGCCCGCCGCCTGACCGCTGGGGTCAGTGCACCGATCGGACGAGGGTCTCCTGCAGGAAGCCCAGCCACTCGTAGATGTGGTGGGCCTGCGCACGGGGATCCTCGTCCGGCAGCGAGTACCAGTAGTCCTCGTCGCCCTCCTCGACCTCCAGCCGGGTGCCCAGCGCCAGGCGGAGGTCGGTGAGGCTGCGCAGCCAGACCAGGGCGGTCTCGTCGTCGAGCTCGACGTCGATGACCATGTCCTCGTCGGTCGGCTCGGTCGGCAGCCCCGCCTCCTCGAGCACGTCGATGACGGTGCCGGCGGCGCGTGCCTTGCCGTCGCGCAGGCCGCCCTCGGTGAACCGCCGGAACTCTGCTGCCGACTCGTCGTCGCCGCGGTAGGCGTTGGGGAAGAGCCGGCGCAGCACCGGGTCCTCGGGCTCGGTGGTCGGGCCGGAGAAGTCGAGGAGCGCCTCGAGCGGGTCGCGCTCGGTGACGACGACGGCCGACTCGTTGTGCAGCAGCTCGACGAGCTGCGCGGCCAGGGAGCGCAGCAGGTCGGCCTCGAAGACCGAGAAGGTCGCGATGGCGCGCTTGCTGCGGCGGTGCCGGACGAAGCCGGTCGTGGAGGAGGTCACGGACAGTCCCTTGTCATTCGGCCGTTGTCATTCGGCCGTGGTCACTCGGCCTTGGAGAGGGTCGCCCAGAGCCCGTACTCGTGCATCGCCTGAACGTCGCGCTCCATCTCCTCGCGGCTGCCGCTGCTGACGACCGAGCGTCCGTCCTCGTGGACCTCCATCATCAGCTTCTCGGCCTTCTTCTTGCCGTAGCCGAAGTGCTTCTGGAAGACGAAGGTGACATAGGACATCAGGTTGACGGGGTCGTTCCACACCAGCGTCACCCAGGGGGTGTCCGCCAGCGTGATCTCGTCCGGGGTGAGGTCCTTCTGGACTCCCGGATCGACCTTCTCCGGGCTGGCAGTCGTCACGGCTCCATGGTGGCACAGGGCCTCGCGTCGTTCACGAGCACCACTTGTCGGCGAGCGTGGTGACGACGTTGAAGTTGCGGTTGGTGGCCACGACCCCCAGCGACTTCTCCACCCGGTAGGGGTCGACGCCGCCGGCCTCGTAGCCCGGCCCGAGCAGGATGTGGGCGGCCCGGCCGCGCACGACGACCTCGTTGACCGCGTCGCTGCGCTCCTCGACGGCCCTCGCCAGCGCCGGGTCCGGCTCGTCCTTGAGCAGGTAGACGTAGTGCCGCTCCAGGTCCGGGCGCGCACCGGTCAGCTCGCGCGCGTCGTCGGCGATCGCGACCAGCTCGGCGGGCGCGAACACGATGGTCGGTACGACGAAGCCGGCCTGCTCCTCGTAGGCCGCCTCCAGCGCCGACTCGACCTTCGCCCGCGAGCGCAGGCTCGTCGTGAGCAGCACGTTGCCGGTGTTGATGTGCGTCTCCACGTCCGTGCCGCCGGCCGCCTCGGTGGCGGTGACGATGTCGGCCTTGGGGAACTTGCGCTTGGCCCCGAGGTTGATGGCCCGCAGGAACGCGACGTACTTCGGCATGGCCCCAGTGTGGCGTGCCCCACGGACACTCGACTTTTACATAGGTTTCCGATGTATAGTCGGCGGACGTGAGCACGCCCGACACTGCCGCCCTCAGCAGCGACCTCACCGTGTACGCCGCCCGCCTCGTCCGGCTGGTCCGCCGCAGCCACGCCCCCTCGGCCGGCGTGCGCGTGCTGTCGATCCTCGACGAGCTCGGCCCGCAGTCGGTGACCGCGCTGGCCCAGGCAGACCGCTGCTCGCAGCCGACGATGACCGGCCAGGTCAGCCAGCTCACCGACCAGGGCTGGGTGGCGAAGACGCCGAACCCGGCGGACGCCCGCAGCAGCTTGGTCACCCTCACCGACGCGGGCCGCGCCGAGCTGCGTCGGGTGCGCGCACTGAGCGCCTCGCTCGTGGCCGAGCGGCTCGCCCGGCACCCCGACCTCTCCGCCGACGACCTCGCGACCGCCGTGGCCGTGCTCCGGGCCGTCGTCGACCCCAGCAGCAGCACCAGCACGGAAGGAAGCATGTGACCGCCACCGCCCACCCCACCACCGAGGAGACCGCCACCGGAGGCTCGTTCCTCCACCAGCCGCGCGCCGTCTGGGCCGTCGCCTTCGCCTGCGTCATCGCCTTCATGGGCATCGGCCTCGTCGACCCGATCCTCAAGGAGATCGCCGCGAAGCTCGAGGCGAGCCCGAGCCAGGTCTCCTTGCTGTTCACCAGCTACATGGCCGTGATGGGCGTCGCGATGCTCGTCACCGGCGTGGTCTCGACCCGGATCGGCGCCAAGAGGACCCTCCTGCTGGGGCTCTTCCTCATCATCATGTTCGCCGGGCTGGCGGGGCTGTCCGGCTCGGTCGGCGCCGTCATCGGCTTCCGCGCCGGCTGGGGCCTGGGCAACGCCCTGTTCATCGCGACCGCACTGTCGACGATCGTCAGCGCGTCGAGGGGCTCCCTGGCGCAGGCGATCATCCTGTTCGAGGCCGCCCTCGGCCTGGGCATCGCGTCCGGCCCGCTCGTCGGCGGCCTGCTCGGCGAGCAGTCGTGGCGCGGCCCGTTCTTCGGGGTCTCGGTGCTGATGACCATCGCCCTCGTCGCCACCGCGGTCTTCCTGCCGGCCACCCCGCCGGCGGCCCGTCGCACGACTTTGGCGGACCCGTTCAAGGCCTTGGCGCACCCCGCGCTCGCGATCATGGCCGCGGTCGCGGTCTGCTACAACCTGGGCTTCTTCTCGCTGCTCGCGGCGGGCCCGTTCGCGCTGCCGGAGGCCGGGATCATGGAGATCGGCTGGATCTTCTTCGGCTGGGGCGTGCTGCTCGCGGTCGCGTCCGTCGCGCTCGCCCCGTGGGTGCAGCGCCGCGTCGGCACCGTGCCCGCGCTGGTCGGCGCCCTCGCGCTCTTCGCGCTCGACCTGCTCCTCATGGCGCTCGGCGCGGACACCAGCAGCGTCGTCATCGTCGGCATCGTCGTCGCCGGCGCCTTCCTCGGCGTCATCAACACGCTGGTCACCGAGGCCGTCATGGGCGCGGCACCGGTCGAGCGGCCGGTCGCGTCGGCGGCGTACTCGTTCGTGCGGTTCACCGGCGGCGCCGTCGGCCCGTACGTGGCGCTCAAGCTCGCCGAGCACCAGGGCTCGGCCGCGCCGTTCTGGTTCGGCGGGATCGCCGTCGCGGTCGGCGTCGTGGTGATGCTGGCCGGCGGCCGGACCATCGCGACCGCCCTGCACGGCGCCCCGGCCCCGCACTCCGCCGAGGAGGCGGAGGCCGAGGCGCTGGGCGACCTCAGCTGATCACGCGATGATCAGGCACGAGCTCGAGGCGTAGGCCACCAGCTGGCCGCGGCCGTCGTACAGCTTCGCCTCGGCGAGGGCGGTACGGCGGCCGCGCTGCATCACCGTGCCGACGGCGCGCAGCCGGCCGGAGTCGACGGTGACCGCCTTGAGGAACTTCACCGTGAGGTCCAGCGAGGTGTAGGCCTCCCCCACCGCGAGGGTCGAGTGGACCGCGCACCCGCAGGCGGAGTCGAGCAGGGTCGCGAAGACGCCGCCGTGCATGCTGCCGATCGGGTTGTAGTGGCGCAGCTCGGGGTCGAGCTCGAAGATCGCGGTGCCGCGCTCGGGCACCTCGAAGCCCACGAAGCCGAGGGTCTCCGCGATCGGCGCCGGCGGCAGGTGGCCGTCGAGGATCGCGTGCAGCTGCTCGAAGCCGTCGAGCGTGCTCGGGTCGAGCTGGGTCTGGATCGCGGACTCAGTCATGGCCCCATCGTCGCGGGCCACGCTGGGTCTGTCAATGAGACCTAGGGGCGCCTATGCTGGCCCCATGAGCACCGTGGCCACCTCGCCGCCGGCACTCGCCTGGTCGGTCGACAACTGCACCCTCGGCCGGGCGATGGCGATCCTCGGCGAGCGCTGGACGGTGGTCGTGCTGCGCGAGGTCTTCCTCGGCGTACGACGCTTCGACGACATCCGCCGCCACTCCGGCATCCCCCGCCAGGTGCTCTCCAACCGGCTCGCCTCGCTGGTCGAGGAGGGCATCCTGCGCCGCGAGCCCTACCAGCAGGAGGGCTCCCGGGTCCGGCACGAGTACCGCCTGACCGACAAGGGCCTCGAGCTGCAGCCGATCCTGCTCGCGATCAGCCACTGGGGCGACCGCCACCTCGCCGACCCCGGCGGCCCGCCGACCGTCTTCGTGCACCGCGGCGAGTGCGCGGAGCCGGTCCACGTCGAGGTCCGCTGCGCCGCCGGCCACCACGTCGACGACCCCCGCCACGTCGCCACCCGCCCCGGCCCGGGCGTCCGCCCCTTCGAGGGCTGACCCGGGACCTTCAGGAGGTCTTGCGGACCGACCACTCCCGGATCCGGTCGATCCGCTTCTGCAGCTGCTCAGCGTTGGCGACGGCCGCGGCCGGTCCCCCGCACTCCTTGCGGAGCGCGGCGTGGGTGATGCCGTGCGCCTGCCCGGTGCGGTGGTTCCACGAGGCGACCAGCCCGTTGAGCTCGCGGCGCAGGACGGCGAGGTGCTCGTGGGTGGTGACGTCGGCGAGCGTGTCCGCGGGGCGCGCCTCCTCGACCTCCACCGCCTTCGACCGGGTACGACGCCGGTCCTCCTGCCGCTGCCGCAGCAGGCTCCGCATCTGGTCGGGCTCGAGCAGGCCCGGGATGCCGAGGAAGTCCATCTCCTCCTCGGAGCCCACGTGGACCTCGCCCTCGTGGCCGAACTGAGCGCCGTCGTACAGCGCGTGGTCGAAGCGGGCCTCGGACCCGAGCGCCTCGAAGGGCACGGCGTCGAGCTCGTCGGAGGCGGCGTCGCCGGCGTTGGCCTGGTTCATCAGGTCTTCCTCGGCGGCGAAGATGTCGCCGTCGTTGTTGACCTTGCGCTTCAGGACGTGGTCGCGCTGGGCCTCGAGCTCCGCGGCGAAGGTCAGCAGGTTGGGGACCGACGGCAGGAAGACCGACGCGATCTCGCCGCGGGTCCGGGCACGCACGAAGCGGCCGACGGCCTGGGCGAAGAAGAGCGGCGTCGAGGTGGTGGTCGCCCACACGCCGACCGCCAGGCGCGGGACGTCGACGCCCTCGGACACCATCCGGACCGCGACCATCCAGCGGCTGTCGTCGGCGCTGAACGCGGAGATCTTCTTCGACGCGGCCTTCTCGTCCGACAGGACGACCGTCACGGACTCGCCGGTGATCTGCTTGAGCAGCTTGGCGTAGGCGCGTGCGCTGTCCTGGTCGGTGGCGATGACCAGGCCGCCCGCGTCGGGGACGTGGCGGCGTACCTCGGAGAGGCGCTTGTCGGCCGCGGCGAGCACCGACGGCATCCACGAGCCCTTCGGGTCGAGGGCCGTGCGCAGCGCCTGCGAGGTCATGTCCTTGGTCAGTGGCTCGCCGAGCGAGGCGGCGACCTCGTCGCCGGCGCGGGTGCGCCAGCTCATCTGCCCGGAGTACGCCAGGAAGAGCACGGGGCGCACGACGTGGTCCTTGAGCGCCTCGGCGTAGCCGTAGGTGTAGTCGGCGACCGAGGTCGGGACGCCGTCCTCGCCGGGGGCGTAGGTGACGAACGGGATCGGGTTGATGTCGGAGCGGAAGGGCGTGCCGGTCAGCGCCAGCCGGCGGGCGGCGGGCTCGAACGCCTCGCGGACACCCTCGCCCCAGCTCAGCGAGTCACCGGCGTGGTGCACCTCGTCGAGGATGACCAGCGTCCGGAACCGCTCGGTGCGGATGCGCATCGCGAGCGGGTTGACGCCCACACCCGCATAGGTGACGGCGACGCCGACGAAGTCGCTGGCGATCTTGCCGGCGCCCGCGGAGTACGTCGGGTCGACCGGGATCCCCGCGCGGGCGGCCGCCTCGGCCCACTGCAGCTTCAGGTGCTCCGTGGGCGCGACGATGACGAGCCGGTCGACGATGCGGCGGCCGAGCAGCTCGGCGGCCACGGTCAGCGCGAACGTGGTCTTGCCGGCGCCGGGCGTCGCGACGGCGAGGAAGTCCCGGGGGTTGCGGGCGAGGTAGTCCTGGAGCGCGGCGGACTGCCAGGCACGCAGCGACGGCGCCGTGCCCCAGGCTGCCCGCTCCGGCCAGGCCGGACCGAGCGACGTCATGCGTCCGGACCAGACCCTTCGTCGTCCGACATGCTCTCCCAGATCTCCTTGCAGTCCGGGCAGACCGGGAACTTCTCCGGCGCGCGGCTGGGCACCCAGACCTTGCCGCAGAGGGCCACCACGGGGGTGCCCATGACCATCGCCTCGGTGAGCTTGTCCTTGTCCACGTAGTGCGAGAAACGCTCGTGGTCGCCCTCGTCGGTCGGGACGGTACGGCGGTCCTCGCGGACATCCGTTTCTGTCGAGAAGCCGATCGTGGTCACCAGGACACTCTAGTGGCTCACCGCGACATCGACGTCCTCCGGCAGGCCCCTCCACACGATCGCCGCGACGACCAGCGTGATCACCGCGCCTGCCAGTCCGACGGCTCCGAACGCGTCGGTGTACGCCGCCAGCGCGGACGGCTCGACCGGCGTCCCGAGCGCCCCCGACAGCGACTCGACCGCCTCGGCCGGCGCCCCGGCCGGGAGCCCGGCCCGGTAGACCAGGCCGGCGAGGCTGCCCAGCAGCGCGACGCCCAGGACTCCCCCGACCTCGTAGGACATCTCCTCGACCGCGGCCGCGGATCCCGCCTGGTGCGCGGGCGCGGCCCCCATGATCAGCGCCGACGCCAGCCCGAGCGCGGCGGTGCCGAAGCCGACCAGCAACAGGGCCACCGCGACCCCGGCGTACGGCATCGGGCGCGGCAGGACGCCGAGCACGAGCAGGCCGAGCGCGAGGACGAGCAGCCCGGCGACGACGACCCTGCGGGCACCGAGGCGCGCGGCGACGGCCGGCGCGAGCGGAGGGCCGACCAGTCCGCCCAGGGCCATCGGCAGCAGTGCTACCCCGGCGACGAGCGGCGACCACCCCTGGACCAGCTGCAGCCACTGCGAGCCGACGAAGAGCAGCGCGATCATCGCCGTGCTGCTCGCCAGCGCCGTGAGGACACCGGCCCGGAAGACCGGGTCGGCGAAGAGGCCGACCGCGAGCATCGGGTCGTCCTGGCGCAGGCAGCGCCGGACGAAGGCCACCAGCAGCGCCACCCCGGCCACGAGGGCCAGCACCGCCGAGGGCTCGACGCCCTCCTTGCCGAGGTGCTTGACGCCGTACACGGCCGCGACCATGCCGCCCACCGACAACAGGACGCCGGCGGCGTCGACGACGCCCGGGCGGTCCGAGCGACTCTCGGGGAGCAGGGCACGGCCGGCGACGAAGGCGACGACCATGAGCGGCACGTTGACGAGGAAGGCCGCGTGCCAGCTGAAGGCGCTGACCAGCGCACCGCCGACGATCGGTCCGACGGCGCCACCGACGGCGGCCGTGGACGCCCACAGGCCGAGCGCGAACGCGCGCTCGCGGGCGTCGGGGAACAGCGCGCGGATGAGCGAGAGCGTCGCCGGCATGATCATCGCGCCGCCGACGCCGAGCAGCGCGCGGAGGGCGATGACGTCGCCCGCGGAGCGGGCGAACAGGGCGGCGAACGAGGCGAGGGCGAAGATCGCGAAACCGGTCACCAGCATCCGGCGGCGGCCCCAGCGGTCGGCCAGCGCCGCGACGGGGATCAGCAGACCGGCGAGGACCAGCGAGTAGACGTCGACGACCCACAGCTGCGCGAGCGCGCCGGCTCCGAGGTCGGCGGTCAGCTCCGGCAGCGCCACGTTGAGGACGGTCATGTCCATGACCACGACCAGCAGGCTCGCCGCGAGCACGGCGAGGCCCGCCCACCGGCGACGGCTCGCCGCCGGTGTCGGTGTCGGCGCTACGGCGGTCATCGGGCCACACCTCCCTCGAGGAAGGTCGAGAGCACGAGGTCGGCGGCATCCCGACGGGCCACGTCGCCCGCGACCAGTGCGTCGCGGATCGCGATGAGCAGCCCGCAGACCGTGTGCCCCAGCCAACGGGCCGGGACGTCGGCGCGCAGCACTCCCGCGGCCTGCGCGGCGGCGTAGAGGGCGACTTCCCGGGCGAAGCAGACGTCCGCCCTGGCCTTGAGCTCGGCATCGTTGAGCACGGTGACGTCGGTCAGAGCGATGCCGAAGTCCTCGGTGTCCGCCACGAACTGGCGCAGCAGCTCCTCGAGGCAGGCCCGGATCCGGGTGGGGTCGCCCGACGCGATCGCCCCCTCGACGTCGGCCAGCCCCAGGCTCTCCGACCAGCGGTCGAGCGAGCGGCCGCCGATCTCCCGGAGCAGCTCCTCGCGGCTGGCGAAGTGGCGGTGCACGGTCGCGCGGCCCACGCCGGCGGCGGTGGCGATCTGCGCCATGGACGCGGTGGGGTCGGTGGTGAGCAGGCGCTGGGCGGCGCTGAGCACGGTGTCCCGGGTGGACATGGGAAGCCTCCTATTGTGAGACTTCACTGTCTCACACGAGACATCAATGTCTCAAGTCAGTTCAGCTCCGGGTCGGCCGGCCGGGTGGCGTGCATCGCGAGGTCGCCGGGCTGGCGGCGCAGCACCTGCCGGCGCAGGTCGGGGACCTCGCCGGCGAACACGTCGTCGACGAGCCCCGGGACGACGTACCAGCTGCCCTCGGCGACCTCGGCCTGCAGCTGGCCGGCGCCCCAGCCGGCGTAGCCGGCGAAGATCCGCAGCCGGTCGACCGTGCCGTCGACCAGCTCGCGCGGGGTGTCGAGGTCGAGCAGGCCGATCCGGCCCCACATCGCCTTGAAGCCGGCGGAGTCGAGGCCGTCGGGCGAGGCCAGCGCCACTGCGAGGGCACCGTCGGTGGAGACCGGGCCGCCCTGGAAGAGCACCTCCGGCTCGTCGACGACGTCTCCCCACTCCCCCAGCACCTCCGAGACGGGCAGGGCCGAGGGCCGGTTGAGGACGACGCCGAGCGCGCCCTCGTCGTTCACGTCGAGCAGCAGCACCACCGTGTCGACGAAGTTGGGGTCCAGCAGCGCCGGACTGGCCAGGAGCAGGCTCCCGACCGCGATCTCCCCCGTGCCGTGGCCGGTTGCGCTCGACATGTCCCCATCATCCCACCTCGACCCACGCGGCGCCGGTATCCGGACACGGAGCGACCCCGGACCCGACGCGTTGGGAGGGAGGGTGCGTCAGGTCCGGGGTCGGACTCGGCGGGGGGTTCGGTCAGGCGGCGAGCACCGCGCGCAGGCGCTCGAGGAGCGAGCCCCGCACCTCCGGCTCCTCGTAGGCGGCGTCCGGCGTGATCACCGGGATGCCGCGGTGGAGCAGGCGGGCCCGCTCCTCGAGGTCGGCGCCGATGCGCAGCGCGGCCTCCTCGCTCAGCAGGCTGGAGCGGCCGGCCATCACGGCCAGCAGGTAGTGCTCCTTGTCCGCGGCGGTCGCCATGGCCCGGGCCATCGCGTCGTCGAGCGGGTTGGTGCGGTAGTTGTCGATGATCATCCGCACACCGGCGAGCTCGTGCGCGGTGTTGCTCCAGGCGACGGTGACGGCCTCGTCGAGGTCGACCGGCTGGTGGGCCAGCATCTGCTCGATGTTGCCGGACAGGCGGGTGTGCCACTTGAGCGTGAGCGCGGCGAGCAGGTCGAGCTCGTCGCGGAAGGTCTCCGCGACGCCGGCGACGTCCATGGGCAGGACGCCGTCACGGCGGACGGAGGACGTGTTGATGACGGCGCGGAGGGTCTCGCCCCGGTTGTGGTAGGCCTTCCAGGTCATGGTCAGCTCCTTGCTTCTCGGCGGCTGCCAGGCCTCGGGAGGGAAGACTGGGGGTACCTGACATACCGCTGGTACGTACTACGAGTATGGCGCAGACCGGGGGTATGCCAAACGGCACGACACCGTGATCCCGCCCACCTCCGGGGGTGACCGGTGTCACGATCCGGAATGCGGGTTGCCTATGCTGAACCGGTGGCAAAGGCGTCCGTCTCCAAGCTGGTCCCCAAGGTTCCGGGGGTCGCGGGAGCGACCCGGAGGGCGGCGTACTCCGCCTCCACCAAGCGGGCCCTGGTCGACGTCGCCGAGAAGCTCTTCGCCGAGAAGGGGTACGCCGCCACCTCGCTGGACGCCATCGTCGCCGGCGCGCGGGTGACCAAGGGCGCGCTCTACCACCACTACTCCGGCAAGCAGGCGCTCTTCGAGGCCGTCTTCGAGCGGGTCGAGCAGGAGTCGGCGAAGCGGATCCAGAAGGCCCTGCGCAACGAGAAGGACCCGTGGCGCAAGGCGACCGAGGGCCTGCGCTCCTTCCTCCAGGTGGTGCAGGAGATGCGCTACCGACGGATCGTCATCCAGGACGGCCCGGCCGTGCTGGGCTACGAGCGGTTCCGCGAGCAGGAGGAGCGCTCGACGTACGCGAACATCGTCGAGATCGTCCGCGCCACGCTCGACGCCGGCTCCTGGGAGCTCGACGAGCCGATGCTGCAGACCTTCTCGCGCATCTTCTTCGGCGCGATGTCGTCGGCCGGCGAGTCCGTCGCCACCTCCGACGACCCGGAGGCGGCGGCGCGGCGCGTCGAGAACGCCATCGGCTTCCTCCTCGCCGGCGTGCAGAGCCTCGTGGAGAAGGGCATCGACATGCCCAGTGCCTTCGACACCGTCGAGCTGCCCGAGGCCGACGAGAGCGACTGAGCCGCCGGAAATGGCCGACCGGCCGGCCCCTGGCGGGGCCGACCGGTCAGCGCGGGCTCAAGGACGGCTCACTTGCCGTAGGTGACCCCACCGGTCGCCGCGGCGCCCTTGCCGGGCACCAGCTCGAGCCAGGTGCGCCCGACCGGGATGTCGAGCTCCTTGCCGTCGGCATCCTTGAAGGTGATCTCGGCGCCCTCGTCGGCCTTCTCCCAGGTCGCCTCGACGACCTCGCCGTCGTGGAAGATCAGCGCCTTGCCGCTGCCCTCGAAGTGGGAGACCGGGACCGGGTTGCCGGCCGGGTCGGAGTAGGGCGCGAGCGTCGTGCGCACGGTGGCCGCGATGACGGTGTCCGGGGTGAAGACGTCGCCCTGCGGCATGTAGCCGTTCTGCAGGACGTACTTCCCGCCCTCGAACTTCCAGTGCGACGTCCGGGAGCCGGAGAGCTTGACGTCGATCGTGGTCGCCGGCTTGCCGGCGGGGAGCGCCTCGTCGCCGAAGGGCAGGTAGTCGGCGGGACGCGCGGGGTCCTGCTTCGCGTCGGCGCCGATCTTCTTCAGGTTGGCCATCACGCTGTGCAGCGAGTCGTGGGTGCCGTCGCTGACCCGCACGACGTGCGGGTTGTTCATGTCGAGGAACTTGATGCCGGCCTTCCGCAGGCCGTCGAGCGTGACCGGCGCCGCACCCGAGGTGACGATCGAGGCACCGAGCGGCTTGGCGATGCCGATGTCGGTCAGCCGCATCGAGCGGACCGGGCCGACCTGCTTGGGCAGGTTCTCGTAGTAGAAGACCGCAAGGCGCGTGATGCCGCCCTCGACCAGCTCCTCCACCACGAGGTCGGCCTTGCCGACACCGATCTGCGGGTTGCTGTCCTGGGAGTTGTCGATCTTGACGATGTACGCCGGGTGGGTGAGCTCCGCCGAGGCGCCGCCCTTGGTCAGCTCACCCGTCAGCGGCCAGGTGGCCGGCTCCTCGGGCGCCTGGCTCTGCGACGGGGTCTCGTCGCTCTTGGGCTTGTCGGCGGAGTCGTCGTCTCCCCCGCCGCATCCGGCGAGCACGAGGCTCATCACGACGAGCGAGGCGGGCAGGGCAGATCGCAGAGTCTTCACACGCACCCGACCAGTCTGGCCCAGAGGCCCCGAGGACGACGGAGCCGCCCCCGCGTGTCGCGGGAGCGGCTCCATGTGCTGCATTGCAGGGTGCTCAGGTTCCGAGGCTGATCCCGCCGTCGACGTAGAGCGTCTGGCCGGTGATGTACGACGACTCGTCGGCCGACAGGAAGGTGACCGCGGCCGCGATGTCGTCGGGCAGGCCGACGCGGCGGACCGGGTTCGCCTCCGCGTTGAGGCGGCGGAACTCGTCGACGTCCATCTTCAGCCGGGCCGCGGTGGCGTCGGTCATCTCGGTCGCGATGAAGCCCGGCGCGACCGCGTTGACGTTGATCCCGAACGGGCCCAGCTCGATGCCCAGAGTGCGGGTGAAGCCCTGCACGCCCATCTTCGCGGCCGAGTAGTTGGCCTGCCCCCGGTTGCCCAGCGCCGAGATCGAGGAGATGTTCACGACCTTGCCGTACTTCTGCTCCACGAAGTGCTTCTGCGCGGCCTTGGTCATCAAGAAAGCACCCTTGAGGTGCACCCCCATCACCAGGTCCCAGTCCTCCTCGGTCATCTTGAAGAGAAGGTTGTCGCGGGTGATGCCCGCGTTGTTCACCAGGATGTGGATCCCACCCAGCTCGGTGACGACCCGCTCGACGGCGGCGTCGACCGACGCGCCGTCGGAGACGTTGGCGCCCACGCCGATCGCCTTCGCGCCCTCGGTGAGCGGCAGCTTCGCGGCGGCCTCCGCGGCCGCGGTCTCGTCGAGGTCGACGATCGCGACCGACGCGCCCTCCTCCGCGAAGCGGGTGGCGGTGCCGAACCCGATCCCGCGCGCTGCTCCGGTGATGACGGCGACTCGCCCGTCGAAACGACCCATGGGTGCTGACCTCTCAACTCGGTACACGATCGGCGGCAGCCTACGCGGAGAGCGCCGCCCGCAGGCGGGCGGCATACTCCGCGGACTCCCCGTCGGCGTACGTGTGGCGGGGCCAGAAGAAGCCGCGCAGCCCGTCGCCCTTCGTCCGCGGCACGACGTGCAGGTGCAGGTGCGGGACGGACTGGCTGACGACGTTGTTCATCGCGACGAAGCTGCCCTGCGCGGCGAGGCCCTCGACGACGGCGGTGGCGAGGCGCTGGGCGGCGGCGAGGAAGCCGTCGCGCTCGCTCGCCGGGAGGTCGGGCAGCGTGACCACGTGCTCGCGGGGCACGAGCAGGACGTGGCCCTTGAACACCGGGCGCCGGTCGAGGAAGGCCAGGAACCCCGGCTCGTCGAGGACGACGTCGGCCTCGGCGTCGCCGGCGACGATCGCGCAGAAGATGCAGTCCGCCACGACGTCAGGCTAGTGACAGACCACGTCCGCGCAACCGGGTACGACGACCGGTCGGCCACCCGGGGGCACGGCGTCGAAGTGCTGGCTGTCCGACGTGCCGTAGGTCCAGCGCAGGCCGCGGGCGCGCATGATCGCCACGACGGCGTGGCTGCGGCTGCGCCAGGCGGCGCGGGGATGCGAGCGCGAAGGCCACCACGAGTTCGGCTCCCAGCCCTGGCGCGACAGGTAGGGGTTCTCCCAGGTGTTCAGGTCCAGCGCCCGTCCGTAGGTGTGCGGGCTGCGGACGCCGGGCCGGCCGACGACCCACCGGCAGTTGAAGGCCGAGGTGTTTCCGGCGGCCATCGACCGGTAGTCGTCGGCCCCCTGCAGCCGCTTCGACCAGCCGAACCGGTCGACCCGGTACATCGAGCGGATCGGCAGGCCCGCGCGGTACATGTCGGCGAGGGCGCCGGCCATCTGCCGGACGACCGACGCGGCCGCGACCAGCTCCCCGCGGCGGCGGTAGCCGGCGTAGTCCCAGTAGTTGATCCGCAGCAGGCGCAGGCCCGAGCGGCCGACCGGGCAGCCGCGGTGCCAGCTGCGCCCGACCATGGAGCGCCAGACCCGGTCCGGGATCCGGTAGATCGCGGCGTTCGCACCGGCGCCGGTGGCCCGGGGTGCGGCGGGCAGCGCGACCCGCGGACGCGGCGCCGCCTCCGGCAACGCGACCGGGCGTCCCGGCGGCAGGTTGTCGACGGCCAGCCGGGCGCTGACCGAGGAGGCCGCCCACGGCTGCGCGGGGCTGGCCACCCGCCAGGTGCTGTCGCTGCGAGGCGTGACCGAGGTGGTCGCCGTACCGGTCGCGCCCAGGGTGAGGGTGCGGGCCGTGCTCCACGATCCCGCCACGATGCGCTGCAGCAGGACCGGGCCGGGGACCGCCGTCCCCTCCGCCGTCCGTCGTACGACGGTCAACGTGATCGACCGCTCGTCGACGACCTGCCGGGGGCCGGTCAGCGTGGTGGTCGTGCCGATCGCGCGCAGCGGCAGCCGGAGCTCTCCCGTGGCACCGGCGGCGGTGGCGCGGACCAGGTTGCGCGCGGGCACCCGCAGCACGCGCACCGGCGTGGTCACGGTGCCGTCCTCACCGGCGACGAAGGAGCCTGCGGGCTGCCAGTCCGTGCCGTCGAAGCGCTCGAGGACCACCGCGGCGCCGGGCGGCGCACCGGCGATCGTCAACGGGGTGTCGCGGTCGGCGTACTGCGCGGGAGCGGTGAGCGTCAGCCCGTCCGCGGCGCCAGCCGGTGGCGGCGCCAGGAGTCCGGCAGCGAGCACGACGGCGAGAAATGCCAGCAGGGGGCCCAGGCGCATGTCGCCATGGTGCCCCCTGCCGGGCGAAGAAGACGCCTCAGTCGTTGTCGGCCACCCACGCGTCGCGGGCGGCGACCGCGATGTCGGCGTTGTCGGAGAAGAGCGCGTCGACCCCGGCGTCGAGGAAGGCGTCGATCTCGCCGGCGAGGTCGCCCTTCGCATTCGGGTCGGTGCCGATGCGGTGGTTCGTCGGCAGGAACTGGTTCTCGACACGCATCGTCCAGGTGACGACCTCGAGCCCGGCGGCGTGGGCGTCGGCCACGACCGCGCTCGGCGTACCGATGGCGCCGGAGGCGTCCCGCGGCAGGATCAGGCTCTTGTTCGGGGCGACCCAGTCGGCGTAGGTCGCGACCTCGGCGAGCCCGGCCGGCTTCACCAGGTCGGCGTAGGTCGTGGTCGAGCCGGCGGCCTTGAGGTCGTACGGCGCCCCGGCGGCGTCGACCAGCTGAGCCAGCGGGACCCGGGTCAGCGTGTCGAGCTGGCGCAGGTTGCCGGTCTCGAAGGACTGGATGACGACCCTGGCGTTGGCGCGGTCGAGGCCGTTGCGGCGCAGGGCGCGCACCAGCGGCTCCTCGAGCGAGAGCCCGATCGAGTCGAAGTAGGTGGGGTGCTTGGTCTCCGGCGCGATGCCGATGGTCCGGCCGGTGCGGCCCGACTCACGCTTCGCGAGCTGGATGACCTCATCCAGGGTCGGGATCTCGAACCGGCCGTCGTAGGCGGTGTTGTCCGGGCGGACCTGGGGCAGCCGCTCCTTGGCGCGCAGCGTCTTGAGCTCGGCGAGGGTGAAGTCCTCGGTGAACCAGCCCGTGACCGTGACGCCGTCGATGACCTTCGTCGCGCGGCGCCCGGCGAACTCCGGGTGCGCGGCGACGTCGGTGGTGCCGCTGATCTCGTTCTCGTGCCGGGCGACGAGGACGCCGTCCTTGGTCGAGACCAGGTCGGGCTCGATGTAGTCGGCGCCCATCCGGATCGCGAGGCGGTAGGCCGCGAGCGTGTGCTCGGGCCGGTAGCCGGACGCGCCCCGGTGGGCGAACACGAGCGGGGTGGTCTCGTCGGCGGCCGGCTTGCCGTGGCCGGCCGGCGCGGCCTCGGCGGGGACGGTGGCGGCGCCGAGCGTGACGGCGGCCGAGGTGGCGAGGGCCAGCAGGGTCCTCGGGAGGAGGGTGGTGTTCCGGGTCATGGGGGCCACCCGACCAGCCGCAGGTGGCGGCGCGGTGGGCCGGAGGTGAACTGGGCGCGCCGATCAAGTGGCCCGCCCCTCCGATCGGGGGTACGACGCCCGACCGGCCCCCGGGACAATGGGCCCGTGGCGTACTGGCACCGGACCGCACCGCACACCTTCACCCCCACCGAGCACGTGGGCGGGGCGTGGGACCTCGCGACCCAGCACATCGCGCCCGCGCTCGGCGTGCTGGCGCACGAGGTGGAGACCGACCGGGACCGGCGCCGCCAGGACGGTCTCGTGGTCAGCCGGCTGTCCTACGACATCTTCGGCACCGTGCCGATCGAGCCGATCGACGTGTCCGTCGAGGTGCTGCGGCCGGGCCGCACGATCGAGCTGGTGCAGGCGACCGCGTCGCACGGTGGCCGCACGGTCGTCGTACTCAGGGCGTGGCTGGCGGAGCCCTACGACACGACCCCGCTCGCCGGGACCGACCTGCCCTCCATCCCGTCCGCCGACGAGATGGAGCCGTGGGACATGGCCGGCCTGTGGCGGGGCGGGTTCATCGCGTCGCTCGAGGTCCGCCGCAAGGAGCTCGGTCCCGGCCGGTCGATGGTCTGGGTCCGCACGCCGCACGCGCTGGTCGCCGACGAGCCGGTCAGCCGGCTGGCCGCGGTCGCGGGGCTGGTCGACGTCACGAACGGCATCGCGGTGCGCGCCGACCCCGGCGAGGTGGCCTTCCCCAACCTCGACCTGACCGCCCACTTCCTGCACGCCCCGGCCGAGGGCTGGCTCGGGCTCGACACGACCCAGTCGTACGGCCCCGGCGGCATCGGCGTCACCAGCTCGAAGATGCACGACGAGGACGGGCCGCTCGGCACGATCGCGCAGACCCTGACGGTGCGCCCGTAGGGGCCGTGGGGGTCGCACGTAGATTGGGTGCATGCTCGTCGCCATCGTCGGAGGCAACGGCCAGATCGCCCGGCTGCTGCACCCCCTCGTCGTCGCCCAGGGCCACACGCCCGTCGCGCTCGTCCGCTCGGAGGAGCAGCGCGCCGCGCTGGAGGAGCTCGGGGCGGAGGTGCGCCTGCTCGACATCGAGAACGCCGGCGTCGACGACTTCGCCGCGGCCTTCGAGGGCTGCTCCGCCGTCGTGTTCAGCGCGGGCGGCGGACCCGACGGCAACATCGAGCGCAAGCGCACCGTCGACCTCGAGGGCTCGCTGAAGTCGATCGAGGCGGCGACCCGTCTGGGCATCCGCCGCTTCGTGCAGGTCTCCGCGATCGACGTCGACGAGCCGGTCGCTCCCGATGCGGGCGAGGTCTGGGCGGCGTACGTCGCGGCCAAGCGCGACTCCGACGCGGCCCTGCGCGCGAGCCACCTCGCCTGGACGATCCTGCGTCCGGGCCGGCTCACCGACGACCCGGCGACCGGGCACGTGGCGATCGGACCGGACGTCCCGCGCGGCCCGGTGACCCGGGCCGACGTGGCCGCCGTCCTCGCGGCCGTGCTCGACCGTCCCGACACGGTCGGCCAGCAGTGGAACCTGGTGGGCGGCGACGTCCCGCTCGACGAAGCGCTGGACGCCGCCGCCCGAGCCTAGAGGGCTCTCCCGGTCAGCGTGCTGCGGTCAGACGGTGTTGCCGCGCCCGTTGAAGATGGAGACACCTCCGGGCCCCACCAGGAGCCCCACGACGATCAGCACGATGCCGAGCAGGATGCTGCCCTGGATCAACGTGACGATTCCGGCGATGACGAGGACGACTGCGGCGATCCACAGGAGCGTACCCATGGCGGTTCCTTTCTTTCGCCCACGCGGAGTGGGATCTCCGGGAGGTACCCCCGACCGCGTGGACCAGACGCCCCGTCAGTCGAGCGGCTCGACCGAGCCGACCCGCAGCACCTTCACCTCGAGCTCGTCGATGACGAGCCGGCTGATCCGGCCCTCCCCCAGGGTGAGTCGCCCGATCGCGACCGCACCCACGGCGACGGCGCCGATCGCCAGGGCACCCAGCGCCGCCGCCCCGATCGCGGTCGCGCCGTAGGCCGTCGCACCGGTCGCGAGACTGCCGCGCAGCTTGGGCAAGAGGTCCACCGTCGGCTCCATGCGGCGATCCTGCCAGAGCGGCGGCCGGCGGCGGGCCGGTCGCCGGGTCAGGAACGCGGCGCGCCGCCGACCCGGACCGCCGCGTAGGTCTCCTTGACGATGTGCAGGTGGCTCCAGCACTCGACGTCCTCCACGCCGGGCAGGGACCGCACGCGGTCGATCCGCTCGGCGAGGTCGGCGCCGGCATGGGCCCGCAGCGTCAGCAGCAGGTCGAACCGACCCAGCGTCCGGGCGAGGAAGATGACCTCGCGGTCGCCGGCCAGCCGGTCCACGACGGGCGCGGGATCGCCGCAGAGTCGCAGGCCCAGGCCCATCGTGGGCTGCCGGTCGCGGCCTGAGTGCCGCACGATCGCCCCGACCCGGACCAGCCCGTCGTCGAGCAGCCGCAGCACGCGGCGGCGCACCCCTGCGGGCGAGAGGCGGACCAGCCGCGCGAGGTCGACGTACGACGCCCGCCCGTCCTCCTCGAGTGCGCGGAGCAGCGTCAGGTCGGTCTCGTCGACGTCACCGTCGACGTCCCCCGTGGGGCCGACCACGTCGCGCACGACCTCGACGTAGGTCAGCACCTCGACGGCGCGCACCGACGGGTGGGAGCGCAGCTCGGTGACCGCGCGGTCGACGTCCTGCGTCGACCCGGCCCGCACCTCCACCAGCACGACCTGCCGCCCGGTGGGCAGGGAGACGAAGGGCACGTCCTCGCGCTCGGCGACCCAGGCGGCGACCGGTGCCACCGGACCCTGGACGGTCAGCGTGACGTAGGCGAGGGCGCCCTGGCCGAGGACCGCGGGGTGGACCACCCCGCGCACCTCGACCTGGCCCGACCCGAGCAGCCGCTGCACCCGGGCGGCGGCTCCCGACCGCGAGGTGCCGACCGCCCGGGCGATCGCCGGGTGCGACATCCGGCCGTCGTGCTCGAGCAGCTCCACGATCGCCTCGTCGACCTCGTCCACCGTCTCGCCCCTCGAAGATTTTTCCGACTTCTTTCGGACTTCCCACGGTGGCGTTTCGATCACCACTGACCACTCACGCGAAGCCGTTGTCGTCATAGTAGGCCGGAGCCTTGGACGATCGTGACATGTTGCGGCTCTGTAACGCACGTAGTGCTTGCCGGGTGTCCCAGATCACGCCTACGGTGCGGCCACCACGACGACCGAGGACGACGGAGGAACGATGGCGGCACTGACCACCGAGCAGGTGCTCGCGGCGACCGACCGGTTGGTGGCCGCGTTCGCGGCGACCGACACGGCCGCTTACTTCGACTGCTTCGCGCCGTCGGCCACCTTCGTGTTCCACCCCGAGCCCGACCGGCTCGACGACCGGGCGGCGTACGAACGGCTGTGGGCGGGCTGGCTGGCCGACGGCTGGCGCGTGGAGTCGTGCACCAGCACCGACCGGCTGGTCCAGGTCCACGGGGACACCGGCGTCCTGACCCACCGCGTCCACACCGTGACGGTCGTCGACGGCGAGCGCACCGAGACCGACGAGCGCGAGTCCATCGTCTTCGTCCTCGACGGCGACCGCGTGGTCGGCGTCCACGAGCACCTGTCACCCTGCCCGGTGGCGTAGGAAGGAACCCGATGTCCGAGATCGCAGCGCCCCCGAAGGCCACCGAGGTCGAGACGCACGGCGTCGACGCCATCCCCGACGCCGAGCGCAGCGCCCGCCCGCTCGACCTGTTCCGGCTCGTCTTCGGCGGCGCCAACACCTTCGCGACCGTCGTGCTGGGCAGCTTTCCGATCCTGTTCGGCCTCAGCTTCCGCGACGCCCTGCTCGCCACGCTGCTGGGCCTCGGCGTCGGCGCGCTGATCCTGGCGCCGATGTCGGTCTTCGGGCCGCGCAACGGCACCAACAACGCGGTCTCGTCCTCGGCCCACCTCGGCGTGCACGGCCGGGTCGTCGGCTCGTTCCTGTCGCTGCTGACGGCGCTCGCGTTCTTCTCGATCTCCGTCTGGTCGTCGGGCGACGTCCTCGTCGGCGCAGCGAACCGCGCCGTCGGCGTACCGGTCAACGACGCCGTCCTCGCGATCGCCTACGGCATCTTCGCCGTGCTGGTCCTCGTGGTCTGCATCTACGGCTTCCGCTTCATGCTGCTCGTCAACAAGGTGGCCGTGGCCGCCGCCACGGCACTCTTCCTGCTGGGGATCGTCGCATTCGGCGGGGCCTTCGACCCGGGCTACGCGGGCATCTACGGTCCCGGCGCGGACGCCGCGACCAACGCGCTCTACTGGCCCTCCTTCGTCGGAGCGGCGCTGGTGGTGATGTCGAACCCCGTCTCCTTCGGCGCCTTCCTCGGCGACTGGTCGCGCTACATCCCGCGGGAGACCCCGCGCAGCAGGGTGATGCTCGCGACCGTGCTCGCCCAGCTCGCGACCCTGGTCCCGTTCGGCTTCGGCCTCGTCACCGCGACCGTGATCGCGACCGACGCCGGTGACTACATCACGGCCGGCGACTACGTCGGCGGGCTGCTCGCCGTCGCGCCCGAGTGGTACTTCGTCCCCGTGTGCCTGATCGCGCTGGTGGGCGGCATGTCGACCGGGACCACGTCGCTCTACGGCACCGGGCTCGACTTCTCCAGCGTGTTCCCGCGGTTCACCCGCGTCCAGGCGACCGTCTTCATCGGCGTGTTCGCGATCGCGTTCATCTTCGTGGGCCGGTTCGCACTCGACGTCGTCCAGAGCATCTCCACCTTCGCGATCCTGATCATCACCTGCACGGTCCCGTGGATGGTCGTGATGACGATCGGCTGGGTCGTGCGCCGCGGCTGGTACGACTCCGACTCGCTCCAGGTGTTCAACCGCCGCCAGCGCGGGGGCCACTACTGGTTCGCGCACGGCTGGAACTTCCGGGGCCTGGTCGGCTGGCTGGTGCCCGCGGCGCTCAGCATCTGCTTCGTCAACGTGCCCGGCCAGTTCGTCGGCCCACTCGGCGACCTCGCCAACGGCGTCGACCTGAGCATCCCGGTCGGTCTCGGCCTCGCCGCGCTGCTCTACCCGGCGCTGCTGTGGATCTTCCCGGAGCCGGAGGACGCCTTCGGCCCCGACGGTCCGCGCCTGGTCCCCACCGGGACCGCCGGCGCGACGCCCATCGTCGCCGCGGACGGCCCCGCCGTCGCCGTCGCCTGACCCAGACCTGATCCAGAGCCGATCCACAGCCGATCCAGAGAGGTACCCGTGACCACCATCGGTCCCACCGACAGCTCGCTCGTCCCCCGCTTCGCCGGCCCGGCGACCTTCGCCCGGCTGCCCCGCATCGACGAGGTGCCCGCCGCCGACATCGTCGTCGCCGGCGTCCCGTTCGACAGCGGGGTCTCCTACCGCCCGGGCGCACGGTTCGGCCCCGCGCACGTGCGGGAGTCCTCGCGCCTGCTGCGCCCCTACCACCCGGGCCTCGGCGTCTCGCCGTTCGAGGTCGCGCAGGTCGCGGACGCGGGCGACATCGTCGCCAACCCGTTCCGCATCGACGAGGCGGTCGAGTCGGTGCAGGCCGGGGCGGCGGCGCTGACCGCCGACGGCGCGCGCCTGGTCGTCGTGGGAGGCGACCACACCATCTCCCTGCCGCTCCTGCGGGCCGCGGCCGAGCGTCACGGACCCGTCGCGCTGGTCCACTTCGACGCCCACCTGGACACGTGGGACACCTACTTCGGCGCCGAGTACACCCACGGCACGCCGTTCCGCCGCGCCGTCGAGGAGGGGATCCTCGACACCGAGGCGCTCAGCCACGTCGGCACCCGCGGCCCGCTCTACGGACCCCGGGACCTCGAGGACGACCGCCGCCTCGGCTTCGGCATCGTCACCGCCGCCGACGTCTACCGGCTGCGGGTCGACGAGGTCGTCGACCGGCTCCGCGCGCGCGTGGGCGACCGGCCGGTCTACCTGTCCATCGACATCGACGTCCTCGACCCGGCCCACGCACCGGGCACGGGCACGCCGGAGGCCGGCGGCCTCACCAGCCGCGAGCTGCTGGAGATCCTGCGCGGCTTCGCCGACCTCGACGTGGTCGGCGGCGACGTCGTCGAGGTCGCGCCGGCGTACGACCACGCGGAGATGACCGGCGTCGCCGCCGCGCACGTCGCCTACGACCTGGTGTCCCTGCTCGCGATGGGCCACGCCCGCCGGACGGCGGTCTGGCCACGGACTGGCCACGGACCGACCACGTCACGAAATGCAGCAGCCCCGACGGGCGGCTCTGCTGCGTCACCTAAGGGTGTGGCTGGCGGGGTGTTCGGGGATTGACAACGGCCCCGAACGGATACGCGGTCGCCAGGATTTGAGCTCAAGTCGCGTCGCCGAACACGCTCGAACTTGCATTCTGCGAAGGGCGGCCTAGCCGCGCACCGATCACCGCCGGAATCAGCACCCCGCCACCAGTGGCGCGCGCCCATGGTGTCGGCGGAGACCGGCAAAGCAAGTCCGATTCATGCTGCGAACCGTCGGCGCGAGCGCCCGACGCCCAGGACGCCAGGCCCAGAGACCAATAGACGGTT
The DNA here is from genome assembly GCF_057586415.1 of Nocardioides sp. SRI_004. NCBI lineage: Bacteria > Bacillati > Actinomycetota > Actinomycetes > Propionibacteriales > Nocardioidaceae > Nocardioides > Nocardioides sp. SRI_004. The sequence continues at coordinate 60,179 of NZ_JBYCZV010000014.1, read as the reverse complement.
CAGACGTCAGGCCCTCGAGCCCGGGCAGCAGGTGCCTCGAGGACCAGGGACCCTTCCTTCCAGGCGACATCGAGAATCGCGGTTGTGACACGTGGGCCTACGCGCTTGCCGAGAGGAGTTGGCCTATGTGAGCTCACCGAGCTCAGGTCGTCCCGCCGCGTCAAACCCTACGCATCCTGGCTTGCCAGACGGTCGTGCAAGCTGACGCAATGCTCGTTGGCCTCATCAATGCCTAGCCCCGCGTCGACCCAGCGGGAAGCTGCCTCGACGTCTTGGAGGTTCATGCACAGCCAAGCCAGCCGCGAGAGATCCGTGGCATCGGCTTCAGCCGATCGTGATTCCATCAGTCGCCGGAGCCGCTGGCACATCAGGCGGCGCTCATCGGCGTCCAAGGAGATCTCGCGACGAGAGATGAGGCCGTTGAGTCGTGCCGCCGCGTTGCTCAGGTCCTCGAAGTCGGAGGCCGGCAGTTCGGCAAGCTGTAGGCGAGCGTGCATCTCCCCGAGCGGCTCACCGAGCCGTCTGTAGAGAGTGACAAGACTTCGCCACGCACTTCGGTCGTCCGGCGCTGACTCGAGGTAGCGATTGACGGAGACCAGTGCACCCTGAGTTTCACCCATCTCCTGTTGCAGACGCGCAAGATTGAGCCATGCCGGCGGGTATCCGGACGCGATGTACTCGAGGACAGCGATCTCCTGACCGACATCCACGCCATCCGCCTGGCGCTTTGCGACAGCCCTCGTGAGCCGATCGAGCCGCGGGGCGAGACCGAGCGCGACGTCAGCGGCCTTGACCGGTCCAAAATGCCGCACGAGCTCCAAGTCTGCGTCAATGGCAACTTTCAGCGGAGAGGTAACTAGCTTCCGCTTACCGAAGAGAGCCGCAGCCAGCGGAACCGAGACGAATGACGTCTGCCCTTCGACGTCCTCGATGACCTCGACGAGTGAAGCTCGTTCGAGCTCCGCAATGGAACCGTCAACATCTAGCCGCTCGTTTCCGGGACGCAAGAGTACGGCCTCGAGTCCCAGCCTCGGAACGTACGATCGCCAACTGCAGAGGGTGAGGAACACCCGCTGGGCCGCTAGCGACAACGACGCAAAGGAGCGATCGAACAGGGCATCTAGCAACGCATCCTTCGTTGCCACAACGCTCTTTAGTGATACCTTGCGGTTCTCGCGTGCGCTATCCCCAAGAAGAACTTTGGTGATGTACGGATGGCCGTCTGATTCTTCGTATAGTTGGTCCTCGTATGCCGCCGTGATGAGATCTCGGACTCCCAGGTCGGAGGCGGTCTCCGTGACCAGCGCGTGAAACTCGTCCCGCGCCATTCCCGCGACGCCGATCGGGTAATCGGCTTTGAAGTCGCGGGTTCGGGTGGTGATGAGGACCTTGTTCGGCAGGCGGATCGCATTGTTGACGTATTCGTACAGGCTCGCCTGTTCTCGAATCGTCTCGAAATTGTCGAAAACGAAGAGGAACGGTCCGTCGGCCGCCTGTCCTGCCAAGCAGTCCGTGAAGTACTGCAGTGCCTCAGAAGGCTTCAGATTCTCGCCCGGCCTCATAAGTCCAGCGAACTCCTTTGCAACATCTTCAGTCGAAAGGATGTCGGCGCGGACCACCTTCGGTCCCTCCTGCAGCAGGTCGATGTCCCGTGCGCTAAACCACACGACAGCGAAGAACTCCTGCATGTTCGCGAGGCCATGGAGAACCTCCAACGCAAGAGAGGTCTTACCAACTCCGCCCCGCCCCTGAAGCGTGACCACAGGATTTCGTTCGTCGGTGAGTACAACTCGTAGGTCGTTCTCAAGCGCAGGGCGCGAGACGTAACCGTCACGCTTGGGGGGCATGTTCGAGAAAACGTGACCCAGGACGTCAAGGTCGGGCTGCGCGCTCGTCTCGCTCAGCGGCCGCGCCTCGAGCGGCATGGCCCACTCGGTCCCGTCCTGTGCCCGGGTCTCATCGGTGATGTACGAGATCGCTTCATAGCGCTGCTTTCGGAAGTTCCCATTTGGGAGAAGGAAGTCGCTTAGGTCGGCGTCGGTGAGGAGCAAAGTGACGTGGCGGGGTGCGGGAAGGGCTACGTAGACGCCATCGCGGAACGAATGACCAACTTCTCGCGACAAATGGGAAAAGGGCTCGCGCTGGCCCCCGAAACAAGCAACGCGGTACTTGCCAGACAACGTTTGAGACAAGTGGACCCAGTCCCGCGCGAAGGTCGGCACACCCTCGATGACCGCATCCAGCGACTCAGCCAGAGCGGGACAGACGCTCGACAGTGTTGCGGCCTTCGGAGCACCGTGGCCCCGCGTCCGATTGCGAAGCCACGCGAAGCTTCGCCCCCACTGACGAAACGATGTCTTCTGCGTCGCTGTTTCGGCGATCGCATCGTCGAGGCAACGGCAAGCATCGTTGAGACGATCAACGGCTCGCCGTTGCCAACTGTCAGCCCGCGGCCCGACATTCATACTCAACTCCCGCTGGGTCTCGCGCGCAGCAGGTATTAGGAGTTGGCTTGGTGGTCCTGTTAGAACCTCGTCGAGAACCTCCGCCCACTCACCGATTCCATCGGCGCGGACAAGTCTGCACTCGAGCGCATATCTGTTGTGATCTCGGTCGTCGTCGACTGCGGCAACCAGATCCGCAACGATGACCTTCAAGAGCATCTCACCCATGTACAGAAGGTCGAAGAAGTACGAAGTATCCGACTCGTCCCGCGCAAGGCGGGCACGTTCTTTCATTCGCTCGACTGGCACGAACGAAACCCGACCTTGATTGTCGCTCAACGTTAAGCCTCCTCTTGACCTTCGCGCGATGCCCCCGGCCGCGGACCCAACCGCACTTTGCCACCTGCTGGGCAAGTCCGTGCTAGAACCGCCGACTCTGACGGGCGACGGAGGCCAATAATCGCTAGCTGGGCATGCCAGTCCACAGACCACGTCGACCTGGCGGGCCGATCGTGGATGTCGGGCGCGCGCCAAGAACTGACCGGAGGTAGACCAACAGAATCGACCGAACGACCCCGCTGCTGACGTGGGACCAGCCCCCCCGGCACACCACGGCGACAAGTCAGCCGTCGGGCGTCGTCTCGATCGTGATGGCTTCGCTGGCGCCTCGTCAGCCTAGCGGTCAATGAGTATGCCCGGCTCGAGGTTCCCGACGGTCGCGCAGGCGGGGACCTGGCGATAATCGGCGTTGCGGGCGATGCCGGAACCGGTGACCTTGTACTTCACCTCGCCGACGAGCACCACGCCCCTAACGTGCTCTGAAGACGAGGGGTCGAGCTCCATGTGCACGGTCCGACCCTTGCTGAGGGCCACGCCCTCCTGTTCGATCTCGTCGAAACCGTTGGGATGTACGCCGGGCGCACCAGCCCGAAGATCGCTGCGCGGAACTGCCCACAGATAGCGAGAAGTTGGCTCGCCGCGCGTCTAGAGAGTGGCCCGACCTTGAGCCAGATCTCTGGCCTTCACACTGGGAGATTATCGGCGGCCCCCCGACGGATGTACGGGGGACCCCTGACAGCGCGACGGCCGCTGCGGTAGCACCGCAACGGCCGTCGATTATGCGAAGAATCTCCGCTCATCTGCGACGACCTCGCTGGTGGAGCTGCGGGGAATCGAACCCCGGTCCTCGAGCGTCGATCCAGGTCTTCTCCGGGTGCAGTCAGTGCTGGCGTGTTCTCGGCCCCGGCGCTCGCACTGACACGTCGCCGACAGGCCCAGTCAGGTTTGAGTCCCGATCAGCCACCCTGACAGCAGCGGATCAGCAAGTCTCCTGGATGACGCCTGGGTCCGGGACGGAGACGGATGCCCGGTCAGACGCTTCGATCACTGCTCAGGCAGCGAGAGCGAAGGAACTGCGCTTAGCGTTGGCAGTTATTGGTTTCCAGCGATCGTTTACGAGATGACGCTGGCTTCTCGACCCGCTTCCCCTGGAACTAACGTCCCAAGTCGAAACCGATCAGCCCCTCTTGAGTTGTGAACAGCACGAGTCTACTGGGCCCCAACGACACGGGCCCACCGGATTGTTCCCGGTGGGCCCGCGCGCGTGGATCGAGGCGGATCAGTCCGCGAGGAAACCCGCCAGCCAGTCCGCGACGACGGGGATGTCGATGCGCTGGTAGCCGTCGATGTAGCGGCAGTTGTCCGTGTAGCCGTACGACGTCACCGCGACGACCTTCCCGTTGAGCCACAGCGACCCGCCCGAGTCACCGAAGCAGGTGCCGCCGGTGCCGAAGGGGTCGTGCTCGTTGCCGTTGGTCTGGATGATCTGCGGCGTGATCTTCTGGCCGGGCATGTCGACGTACCGGCGCAGCAGCGGGTAGCTCATCGGGGTGGGCTTCTGCGGGCCGGAGTCGGCCTGCCGGACCTCGGTGCCGTAGCCGACCGCGGTGAAGATGGTCTTGCGCGGCTGCTTGATGGCGCCGGCCGCGCCCAGGGCGGCGACCGGGGCCGGGGCGATGCCCTCGACCGGCTCGTCGAGGACGATGACGCCGACGTCGTTCCAGTTGTCGAGGTCGGTGAAGTCGCTGTACTCCGGGTGCGTGTACGCCGTGCCGGAGAGGTAGCCCTTCGCCTCGAGCTCGGACTTCGTGTAGCCGGCGGTGACGTCGGCAGCGACGGGCAGCGGCGACGGCGGCGCCTAGGCGATCACGCTGTCGAAGGTGACGAGCGTCTGTCCGAGCGTGCCGTCGGTGCAGTGGGCGGCCGTGACCAGCACGGTCGGGCTGATCAGGGTCGCCGAGCAACGGAAACGTCCGTCCGCGTCGTAGAACGCGATCATCGCGACGTTCGGGTGGGTGTCGCCATCAGCCGTTCCGCCGGTGCTGGCGGTCGCGGGTGCGGGAGCGACGAGACCGAGGCCGGCGAGGATGGCGCCGGCCAGGATCGGGAGACGAGCACGCATGGTTCTCCTCGGGAAAGCAACGACGGGTCGGGGTCAAGACCGCACCCGTGGACGTCCGGAGGGAAGGGCGGCCGGGTCAAGAATTTGCGGCGTCGGGGCCGAGCAGCCGCAAGGCGTTGTGCCAGCAGACGTCGCGGAGCCAGTCGTCGCCGAGCTCGAGCCGGGCCAGACCCTCGAGCTGGTGGTGGTAGGGGTACGGGATGGTCGGGAAGTCCGAGCCGAGCAGCACCTTGGCCTGCAGGTCCTTCAGCCGCGGGAGCAGGGCCGCGGGATAGGCGGCGTCCCGGTCGAAGAAGTCGGTGAAGACCATCGTGGTGTCGAGGTGGACGTTCTCGTGGCGCTCGGCGAGGACGAGGAAGTCCTCGTACTCCGGCGCACCCATGTGCGCGACGACCAGAGGTAGCCGCGGGTGCCGGCGCAGCAGGCGGGCCACCGAGCCCGGCCCGGTGAAGGCGTTGCCGACGGGACCGGAGCCGGCGTGCACGGTGACCGGCGTCCCGCTGTCCTCGAGCACCGCCCAGACCGGGTCCAGGACCGGGTCGTCGGCGACGAACTCGCCGACCTGGAGGTGGATCTTGAAGATCCGCACGCCGTCCTCGACGAGCTCGGCGACGTACTCCCCCGCCTCGGGCTCGGGGTAGAAGGTCGCCGAGCGCAGCACCTCCGGCACGCCCGCGGCGAACTCCCCCGACCAGTCGTTGAGGTACGACGCCACGCCGGGCTTGTGCGCATAGGGATGGGTCGGGAAGGCACGGACCCCGAAGTCGCGCAGGAGCGCGACCCGCTCCTCCAGCGACTGCCGGTAGCGGATCGGCCACGGCCGACCGATCTTCGGGCCGGCCTCGTCGAACACCGCCCACACCGCGCGCTGGATGCCCGGCGGCAGGAAGTGGGTGTGCAGGTCGACCAGCCCGGGCAGGCCGAGCGCCTCCCAGAAGGAGCGGACCTTCTCGACCTCGGTCGGCCGATCAGTCACGCATGCCCTTGAGCCGGCGACCGATCGCCTCTTCCTTCTCCCGGTCCGCGGTGCGCTCGGCGATCGCCTGGCGCTTGTCCCACGACTTCTTGCCCTTGGCGAGGCCGATCTCGATCTTGGCCCGGCCCTTGACGAAGTAGAGCGCCAGCGGGACGACCGTGTGGCCCTTCTCGCTGACCTTGCGCTCGATCTTGTCGATCTCGTCGCGGTGCAGGAGCAGCTTGCGCTTGCGGCGGGCGGCGTGGTTGGTCCAGGTGCCCTGGGCGTACTCGGGGATGTGGACGCCGTGCAGCCAGGCCTCCCCGCCGTCGATGTCGACGAATCCGTCGACCAGGCTCGCGCGCCCCATCCGCAGCGACTTCACCTCGGTGCCCTGGAGGACCAGGCCCGCCTCGTAGGTGTCCTCGATGTGGTAGTCGTGGCGCGCCTTCTTGTTGGACGCGACGAGCTTGCGCCCGCCGTCGTCCCCCTTGCTCGTCGCTCCCGACTTCCCCTTGGCCATTCGTCCATTCTCCCAGAACGGCGCAACGCGGTTTCTACAGGTACGGCGCCGGGTCCACGGGCTCGCCGTTGCGCATCACGATGAAGTGCAGGTGGCAGCCCGTCGACCAGCCGGTCGAGCCGGAGTAGCCGACGACCTGGCCGCGCCGCACGTGCGCGCCCTCGCCGACGGCGTAGCTGGTCATGTGGTTGTAGACGAGCACGATCGAGGCGCCGTTGACCCGCCCGATGGCGAGGTAGAGGCGGTTGCCGTAGACCTCGTCGAAGTAGGTGTCGATCACCTTGCCGGACTCGCCCGCGACGAGCGGGGCGCCGCAGCCGGTGCCGAAGTCGATGCCGTTGTGCAGGCCCCAGTACCCGTAGATGGGGTGGATCCGCCAGCCGTACGGCGACGTGACCGGCCCCGGGCCCGGCTTGGCCAGCAGGCCGCCGGTGTCGCCGTTGTAGCTGCCGCCCTGCCCGCGGGAGAGGGCGAGGATGCGGCGCTTGATCCGCGCCTCGCGCTCCTCCAGGCGGCGCAGCGCCGCCCGGTCGGCGGCACGGGCGGCCACGACGGCGGCGCGCGCGGTCGACGTACGGCTGACGAGGGAGGAGACCGTGGCCTCGGTGGCGGCGGCCTTGTTGACCAGCTTGGTGATGGTCGCGACGTTGGCGTCGGCTTCCTTCTTGGCGCTCGCGACCTCGTTGCGGGCGTCGCGCACGGCGGCCTCGCGGTCGGCCATCAGCTGCTGGACCACCTCGAGGGCGTCGAGCGCCTGCTGCTGCCGGCCGGTGACCACGCCGTTGGTGGTCTGGCTGACCAGCACCTCCTCGAGGCTGTCGCCCTCGGCGTACGACATGAGCACGTCGAGCTCCGGGTTGGCCTCCGTCGACATCCGGATGAGGGTGTCGCGCCCCTCCTCGCGCTGCTGGGCGACCTCGATCTTCGCCTGCGCGAGGTCGGCCTTCGCCTTCACCAGCTTGGCCTCGGCCGTCGCCAGCTTCGCCTTGAGCTGGGTCGCGATGGTGCGTGCGTCGGCCAGCTCACCGCGGACGTCGGCGAGCCGCGACCGGGCGGCGCTCAGCTGCCCCTGCGCCTTGCGGAGCTGCGAGGAGATCTTCGCGACCCGGGCGCTCGCCTCGTGGATGTCGTCCTTGACGCTGGAGATCTGCCCGCGGACCTGGTCCTGCTTGTCCTCGAGGTCGTCGCGGTCGTCGGCGTGCGCGATCGGCACGGCGAGGCCGGCCAGGGCGACGACGACGGCGACCGCGGTCACCAGCCATTGGGGATGAGCCCATGCCGGCATCCGGTCGAGGGTACGGCGGAGCCAGGGGGCGCTGGGGAAGGAGCGCACGGGTACAACCAATCAGTGTTCGGGGAAGTGAACGCCTCGACCGTAACTGCCGTGGATCAGACTTTGACGTATTTCCGGGTCAGCAGGAGTGTCGGGACCAAGGTCAGCGCCGGGCCGAGCAGCAGGATGCCCGGCGGGAGGTAGCCGTAGAGCGCGTGGCCGTAGTCGCTCCAGTCCACCCAGGGCAGGAAGGTCACCCGCTCGGCCATGCCGTTCTCGACGCCCCAGAACTGGAAGGAGGCCAGCGCGCCGGCGGCGAGGCCGACGCCGACGATCGCGGTGACCAACGCCTCGAGCAGGAACGGCAGCGCGATGTAGAGCGTGGAGGCACCCACGAGGCGCATGATCGCGATCTCGCGGCGGCGCGCCAGGGCGGCCAGCCGGATCGTGTTCGCGACCTGGAGCAGGGCGGCGAAGAGCAGGAACCCGGAGCCGATCCACGAGCCGTACTTGAGGACCGTCATGATCCCGAAGATCTGCTTCATGGCGTCGCGCTGGTCGAGGATGCTGGCGACGCCGTCGAGGCCCTCGACCGCGCTGATCACGCCATCGGCCTTGTCGGGCGACTTCAGCGTCACCCAGTACGCCGCCGGCCACTGCTCGACCGTGACGACCGCGCCGTCGCCCTCGAAGAGGTAGCCGCGGTCCTTGCGCTTGGCCTGCTCGTAGGCGGTCTCGAAGCTCTCCTGCTTGCTCTCGAAGTCGAAGGACTCGACCTCGGGGCTGGACTCGAGCTCCTGCTCGATGCGCTCCTTCTGCGCGGCGGTGACCTCACCGCTCGCGCAGTTGGCCGTGCCGCGGCGCAGGGAGGGGTCATCCTCGGTGCAGAGGTTGACCCGGATCTGGAGCTCGCTGCCGAGCTCGTCGACGGCGATCGTCGCCTCGCGCTGCACGAGGATGCCGATGCCGGCGAGGGTCAGCGACACGAACAGCGTGACGACGACGGCGAGGTGCATGGTCAGGTTGCGGCGCAGGCCGGTGCTGAGCTCGCTGAAGACATGGCGCAGCTGCATCGCTCAGCCCTCCTGCTGGTTGTCGAGGTGCTGGAAGCCGTAGCTGCCGCCGGCCTCGTCGCGAATGACCTTGCCGTTCTCCAGCTCGATCACCCGCTTGGTGAACTGGTCGACGATCCCGTGGTCGTGGGTGGCCATCACCACCGTCGTACCGGTCTGGTTGATGTCACCGAGGAGGTTCATGATCCCGACCGAGGTCTGCGGGTCGAGGTTGCCGGTCGGCTCGTCGGCGATGAGGATCATCGGCCGGTTGACGTAGGCGCGGGCGACGGCGACGCGCTGCTGCTCGCCACCCGAGAGCTCGTCGGGCATGCGGTCGGCCTTGTCCTTGAGACCGACCAGCTCGAGCGTCTCGGGCACCGACTTGCTGATCTCGCGGTGCGACTTGCCGATCACCTGCTGGGCGAAGGCGACGTTCTCGGCGACGGTCTTGTTGGGCAGCAGGCGGAAGTCCTGGAAGACGGTGCCGATCTGGCGGCGCAGCCGGGGCACCTTCCAGCCGGCCATCCGGTTGATCTCCTTGCCCGCGACGTAGACCCGGCCGGAGGTCGGACGCAGCTCACGGAGGACCAGCCGCAGGGCGGTCGACTTCCCGGAGCCGGACTGTCCGACGAGGTAGACGAACTCTCCCTTGTCGATGTCCAGGGTGACCTGGTCGAGGGCAGGACGGCCCGGACCGGCATAGCGTTTGGTGACCTTCTCGAAGCGAATCACTGACAAGACGGTACGCGACCCACCTGTGCTCCCTGCGGACCCCTCACGTCCGGTGCGTCACATTCGGGAGCGTCATCTAGGGTGGTCCGACGTGTCGACCGTCGTGCGTGCGCTGGGACTCTCCGCGCTCCTCACCCTGGTGCCGGTGGGCATCGGCGTGGGCGTGGCCGGCGACCGTACGCCGGCCCCGAAGGCCGCCGTCTACCAGGGCACCGACCTCGCCGACTTCGACAGCGCGACCGCCGTCGTGCGGCGCGCCCCGTTCTGCGAGCTCGTGGCGAAGGAGGCCGTGGCCGAGGCCCTCGGCGGCGACGGCGAGCTGACCGCCTGGGGCAACGGCGAGAAGGCCGCCGCCGTGCCCGGCGGCGACGTCGCGCACGAGTACGGCTGTGCCTTCGCCGGCTCCGGCGCGGAGGCGCGGGCGTGGGTGTTCGCTCCCCCGGTGACCCGGACCCGCGCCCAGGCCCTCGCCAAGGCCGCCCCCGCCCGGGGCTGCACGACCACCGCGGGAGCCGCCGCGTTCGGCACCCCGTCGGTGGCGACCACCTGCACGAGCGGCGAGCAGCGCACGGTCTCGTGGCGCGGGCTCTTCGGCGACGCCTGGCTGACCTGCACCCTGACCCAGGGCGTCGGCGCCACCGAGGCCGACCTGGTCGACCGGGCCGGACGCTGGTGCGTCGCCGTCGCGCAAGCGGCGTCCGTCGTGCCTTCCTGATCCCTTCGGCCCACCCGCGACGGGACCCGGTCCCCGCTCAGCCGCCCACCGGGCGCGCCGATGGGAAGGCATGCTGCGATCCGGCCTGCTCGCCCTGACCTCGCTGGCCGTCTCGGTGGCCGTCTCGGTGGCCGTCTCGGTGGCGGGCCCGGCGATGCCGGCCACCGCGGACGACTCCGCCGGTCCCGACCCGGCCCCGCCCGGGCTCGTCGTGACCGAGGACGGCGGCAGCTTCTACCTCGACGAGTGGGGTCCCCCGCCGAGCACCCCGACGGTGACCAGCCGGTCGGTGGCGACCGCACTGGCGTCGTACACGGAGGCGGACGCGTTCACGCTGCACAGCCGGCCCGGTGCGGCGCAGAAAATCTTCCTCGACTTCGACGGCGGCAGCCTGCTGTCGACCAACTCGTGGCTGCTCCAGGGCCTCAGCACCCTGCTCTTCCCCGGGTGGTCGCTCGACGGCTCGGCGGCCTTCTCCGACACCGAACGGGCGACCGTGATCGAGGTGTGGGCGCGGATGGCGGAGGACTTCGCGCCCTTCGACATCGACGTGACCACCGAGGAGCCGGCGTCGGGCGGGCTGTTCCGCAACTCCTCGGGCGACACGAGCTACGGCACGCGGGTGGCGTTCTCGTCCGGCACGTCGATCTCGACGGCGCTGTGCCGGAGCGCCTGCGGCGGCCTGGCCTGGATCGGCACCTTCGACGCGATCCTCAGCGGCGGCGAGACGCGCAGCCCGGCGTGGGTGTTCCCCAGCTCGCTCGGCAACCGCGCCAAGAGCATGGCCGAGGCCGGCAGCCACGAGGCCGGGCACACGCTCGGCCTGGGCCACGACGGCACCACGACGAGCGGCTACTACAGCGGGACGTCGCTGTGGGGACCGTTGATGGGCAGCCCCTACTCGGCCGGGGTCACCCAGTGGTCGAAGGGCGACTACGCGAACGCCAACAACCACGAGGACGACCTCGCGGTCGCGCAGACCAACGGCGTCACCCTCCGCGCGGACGAGGCCGGCGACTCCGTCGCCACCGCGGTCCCGCTCGCCGCCCTGCCCGGCGGCCGCGGCGTCATCACCACCCGCGACGACGAGGACTGGATCACCGTCACCGACTGCTCCGGCACCGTCACGGTCCACGCCGACCCGGCATCGGTCGGCGGCAACCTCGACATCGGGCTCGAGCTGCGCGGCCCCACCGGCACCCTGATCACCTCGGCTGCCACCGCGACCAACCGGATGACGTCCGGCGTGACCGGCCTCGACGCCGGCTTCTCCCGGACCCTCAGCGGCGGGCCGTACCACGTCGTCGTCAAGGGCATCGGCTCCGGCACGACCAGCCCGAGCACCTGGCCGTCCATCGGGTACGACGACTACGGCAGCCTCGGGGCCTACCGCCTGACCGTCACGGGCTGCAGCGCCGGCGAGGTTCCGCCCGGCGACGACCCGCCGGTCGACGAGCCCCCGGTGGTCGAGCCGCCGCCCACGACCCCGGCGACCCGGCCCGGCGCCCCTTCGCGGCCGCGCGCCCTGCCGGGCACCCGCGGCGGGATCCGCACGATCGTCGCGCGCTGGACGCCTCCGGCGGTGACCGGCGGGACGTCCATCACGGGCTACCAGATCACGGCCTACCGGATCGGCGTCACCGGACGCGTCGTGGCTCGCGCCAGCGCCCGCACCCTGGCAGCCGGCACGCACCGGGTCTCGCTGCGGCTGCCGCGGGGACGCTGGGTGGTGCGGGTCCGGGCCCGCAATGCGGTCGGGTGGGGTCCGCTCAGTGCGGCGTCGGCGCGGGTGGTGCCGCGCTGACGCGTCCTGGCGCACGCGCCTTCTAGGGTGGAGCGATGGACGGCGTGACGCGGGTGGGCGCCGTCGACGTCCACTACGACGGTGACGGCGGAGGGCGCGCCGCGCTGATCGTGTGCGAGGACAGCACCTGCTCGACAGTGACCTCCGAGCACGTGGTCAGGATCGCCCGCACCCTCCCCTACGAATCCGGCGCGCTCTACAAGCGTGAGCTGCCGTGCATCCAGGCCGTCCTGACGTCCGCGCCGCCCGTCGACCTCCTGCTCGTCGACGGCTACGCCACCCTCGACCCGAAGGGCCGCCCCGGGCTCGGCGCGCATGCGGCTCGAGCGTTCGGCATTCCGGTGATCGGCGTCGCGAAGACGTCATTCCACTCAGCAACCCACGCAATCGAAGTGATCCGTGGCGCGGCCACACGGCCCCTCTACGTCACGACCGCCGGAGGCGTGTCGCTCGACAACGCCGCGCGCCTGGTCGCCGCGATGGCTGGCAGCCATCGTCTGCCTGACGCCCTGGCCAAGGCGGACCGTCTGGCCCGCGGCCGCGAAGAGCCACGCACCATTGGCCCATTCTGAGGGTCTTCCAGCTCGTCCCTGTCAGGCGATGAGCTGGTAGCGGCCGGGGCCGGTCTGGACGTAGCGGGGTTCTCGCCAGCCGGGTGGGGCGGGTGCGGTGGCGGTGTAGCGGTGGCCGGTCGGGGTGATCGTCTCGACCTGGTGACGGTCGACGGGGTGCCCGACCTGGTGTTGTCGCCAGCCCGGGGCTTGTTTGGCGTGGTTGCACGCCTGGCACAGCCCCTGGCCGTCGTCGGCCGTGGTGTCGCCACCGTCGGCGACCGGGGTGATGTGGTCGTTGTGCCGGACCGGGGCATCACAGAACGGGGTGGCGCAGATCCCGGCACCGCGCAGGGCGAGGAACTCACCCATCGCCTTCGTGTGGAACCGGGATCGGGTGGTCATCGCGACCAGCCGGCCGAGACGGTTGCGGTACAGGCACCGGAACCAGCTGATCACCTCGCTGTCGGACGGCTGGTTGATGGCCTGGGCGAGGAGGTTGCGGGCGACTTCGGGCGGCACCACCTCGGCTGGTACGCCGTCCGCGGAGACCTCCGCAGGGGCGTGGCCACCGGCCAGGGACTCGTCCGAGATCACCACGTCGACCGTGACCGGCACCGCCGGCGCCGCCTCGGGGGTACCCGTGTCGGCGACGCCGGTGAGCCGAGCGACCATCAGGTCGCTCATGAGCTGCCCCAGGCTGCGGGGATCGCCCGCGGCACGCGCCGCTTCCGCTGCCTTGCGGAGCGCGGCATAGGCCGCGACCCCTTGGGCGACCGGGACCAGTGCGGTCAGGTAGGTCATCGTGTCCGGCGCCGGGCGGACGGTCACGTTGCGGTCGGCTTGTGCTTTGCGGGCGCGGCGGGCGACCGCGGCGGGGTCGAGCTCGGCCACCAGCCGGCGGATCCGGCCGACCAACTCCCTCGTCCCGACCCCGTCGAGGGCGGCCGGGTCGGCACAGGTCTCCTCGTCGGCGAACATCCGCAGCTCGATCGGCAGACAAGCCGTCTCCCGCGCCAGCAGCATCGCCCGGAACTCCGACAACGATCCGTCGCGCAGGCGGGCCAGGGTGTGCGGCATCTCGGAGTGCAGCACCTTCGCCAGACCGAGAAGGACCTGCCCGCGGTGGGGTGACTCACGACGGGCGAGCGCGATCTCGGAGGCGACACCACGGCCCTGGCGGGCCGCCTGGACCCCGGCCGCTGCCTCGTCGGCGCGGCGGCGGGCGTCGTACACCACCGACGCCTCGGCCTGCACAGCAGCCGCCGCGGACTTCAACGTCTCCAGCGCCGCGATCACGTCGATCTGCGCGGCCGGGTCGTCCGGGCACACGCCAGCGGTGATTCGGTCGACGAACGACCGGACCTCCTCTGCCGTGAGCTGCGCTGCCATACCCGTATGATACTCGAACATATGTTCGATCCAAGATGCTTGCTCGAGGCTGTGGACAACGGAGTGCGGCAGGGACGAGCGCTCCGCGCCGGCGTCGACGGCAGGGCTCGAGACCGTGACGATCGGTAGGTCAAGCGTCGTAGAAGGAGCGCCACGGCGACGCCCGGGACTCCCTGGGCACGAGCACCTGGTGCTTCGAGTTGAGAGGACCCGGTTGGCCCGCGCGACAGGTAAGGCCCACGACGTCCGCGCCAGGCCCCGTGCCTCTGATTGCGGCTGCCCGCGGTCGGGGCACTCCACTCCGGCAGCAACACGCCCGACACCCGCCGCCGTCAGGCGCGCCACCATCTCTGAGCGCCGTAGCCGCGTAGTCCAACAGAAGCGGAGCGGCAAGATGGTCCAGTGAGCAAACGCCATACGCGAACACCACGTGAACGACACGAGGCGTACCTGCGTGTACTTGAGGCCAGGCGTTTGAGCACTAGCCCGGACCGGCTACGCGAGTTGGCGAGGGACCCTGTTCCGCCAGTGCGCCTATGGGCCTCCGGCAATCCGAACATGCCACCTGACGCACTTGAGGAACTCGTCCGCTCAGGCGAGACGAGTTGGGCGCTCACCAATCCCTCAACTCCCCTGTCAGCACTTCGAATCGCGGCTGAGCGCGAGCGACAGGAGCAGGCGGAGGCGGAGTATCCCTCCATCTGGGTCCGCGCCTATTGCTACATGCACCCGAATGCCAGCCGAACCCTCCGACGCGAACTGCGAACGCAGGGCGTCCTGCGACAGGTGCGCGCCACCTGGGGGCTGTACTGGCGCGGCAGAGCTCAAGCACCGCACTCCACCCGATACGAGTGAGACCCTGCACCCGACGGTCTGGCTATGAACGGACCCGAAGCCACGCCTTTACCAATCAAAGTCGATCGAGTTGAATGACTTTGTGCAAGAAGGCTTCCCGCTCCCCCGCTGGGCATGGCGCAGCGTCGGCGCAGCCACGGCCCTGGGCCTGCTGCTCGCCAGCGAGGTCGTCGGTGCCCTGGGCGCGGTCGTGGCCTTCGCCGTCGCCGAGGTCATCTTCGACGCGGCCGACCTGGAGCGCTGAGCGCACCCCCGACCGACCAGGTCAGTTGTCGGAGGCGTTGTCCGCCCCGCGACGCCAGCGGATGCCGGCCTCGAGGAAGCCGTCGATCTCGCCGTCGAAGACGGGCTGCGGGTTGCCGGTCTCGTAGCCGGTGCGCAGGTCCTTGACGATCTGGTACGGGTTGAGGACGTAGTTGCGCATCTGGTCGCCCCAGCTCGCGGCGACGTCGCCCTTGAGGTCCTTCTTGAGCGCGGCCTCCTCGGCCTTCTTCTTCGCGAGGAGCTTGGCCTTGAGGACGATCATCGCGGCGGCCTTGTTCTGCAGCTGCGACTTCTCGTTCTGGCAGGACACCACGATGCCGGTCGGGATGTGCGTGAGGCGGACCGCGGAGTCGGTCGTGTTGACCGACTGGCCGCCGGGGCCGCCGGAGCGGAAGACGTCGACGCGGATCTCGTTCTCGTCGACCTCGATCTCGTCGGTCTGCTCGAGCTGGGGCACGACCTCGACGGCGGCGAAGGAGGTCTGGCGGCGGCCCTGGTTGTCGAACGGGCTGATCCGGACCAGGCGGTGGGTGCCGACCTCGACGGAGAGGGTGCCGTAGGCGTACGGCGCGTGGATCGCGAACTCGGCCGACTTGATGCCGGCCTCCTCGGCGTAGGAGATGTCGTAGACCTCGACGGGGTACTTGTTGCGCTCGGCCCAGCGGGTGTACATCCGCATCAGCATCTCGGCGAAGTCGGCGGCGTCGACGCCGCCCGCGCCGGAGCGGATCGTGACGATGGCCTCGCGCTCGTCGTACTCACCGGAGAGCAGGGTGCGGACCTCGAGGCCCTCGACGGCCTTCTTGATCCGGTCGAGCTCGGCGTCGGCCTCGGCCTGGGTGTCGGCGTCGCCCTCCTCGGCCGCCAGCTCGGCCAGCACGGCGAGGTCGTCGATGCGCTGCTGGAGGCCGCGGAAGCGCTCCACCTGGCCCTGCAGGGAGGACAGGCGCCCGGTCACCCGGGTCGCGTTGTCCTGGTCGTCCCACAGGTCGGGCGCGGCGACCTGGACCCCGAGGTCCGCGATCTCCTGCTCCATCTTCGGCAGGTCGAGGACCTGCTCGATGGTGTGCATCGTCGCAGTCAGCTGCTTGATCTCGGAGTCGTAGTCGGGTCCAGCCACAAGGTGCAAGGTTACGCACCCTGCGGCAGGAGCGGCGAAACGAGCCGTTCGCCAAGGCCTTGGTGAAAAAAGGTGAACTTCTTTCAGAAAAGGGATGTGGGCCCCGTCACAACCTGCTTGACTCCCGCCACTCCCTCCGCCACACGGGCTCCCGTGCCCGTCCCTCTCGGGTGGCACCCCCCCACTCACGGGACGGTGACGCATGCTCCCTGCGCCGAACGACAGCACCCTCCAGCCCAGCCGCCGCCGCGCGGCGCGCGACTTCCGGCGACGGATGGCCTGGCTGAGCGTCCTCGCGACCGTGGTCGCGACGCTCGTCGGGGCCGGTACGACGCCCGCCCTCGCCGCGCAGGCCAGCGGTGACGACGTCGCGGTGTGGAGCACCGGGTGGGCGTGGACCTACCAGACCAGCTTCCGCTACACCGGCGACACCGCGGACGTCACGATCAACGAGAACGTCACCTACACGGTGGCCGGCGTCGAGACCTTCCAGGGGCAGAGCGCCTACAAGCTGAACATCTCCGGCACGATCACCGGCGGTGGCGGCAGCGCCCAGGTCGACGGCGTCGGGAACGCCACCCTCAGCAACTTCTCCGGGTCGGTGAGCGGCACCCGCTACGTGCGCCGCTCCGACCTCGCCCTCCTGCAGGAGCAGCAGCACCAGGACCTCCGGGCCAAGGCGTCGATCTCGATCATCTCGACCAACATCACCGCGGCGGTCGACCTCGAGATGACCCCGCGCGGTGGGTGGCGCGCGATCGACTTCCCCGTGGAGGCGGGCCAGTCGTGGCAGAGCGACGTGGACGTCGACTACACCGGCGGCTTCACGTACGACGCCGGCAGCTACGGCAGCGGGGCCGACACCTTCGACGGGGTCTTCTCCCTCGACGCCCCGGCCGCGGTCACCAACGCGACGGCCAGCGTGCTGGCGGGCAGCATCGCGACCCGTCGGGTCCACACGCAGAGCTCCGACGGCAGCCTGGTCAGCACGCACTGGTGGTCGCCGGTGCACCGCAACGACGCCCAGGAGTACCTGAAGCTCCCGCTCGACGGCGCGACGCTGACCCTCGACCGCAAGCTGTCGTCGTCGAGCACCCCGGCTCCGTCGACGACCCTCACCACCACGATCACTCCGTCGCTGTCCTGCGCGGGCGGTGACGTCACCGTGAGCGGCAAGCTCAGCACGGGCGCCGCGGGCGTCCCGGTCTCGCTCTTCCTCGACAAGTCGCCCGTGACGCCGGGCGCGAGCATCACCGCGAGCGCGACCACCACCTCCGGTGGCAACTACAGCGTGACGGTCGCCGCCCCCGCCGAGTCCGACGGCCTGCAGAAGGCCGGCGCCCGTGGCAGCTGGGGCGTCGTCGCCTCGGCCGGCGGCGCGACCGGCGCCGCGACCCTCGTGGTCACGCCGAAGGCCTGCAGCACGCTGGCCTACACCGGCGACCTCACCGCCCCCCAGGGAGGTACGGCGACCGTGCGGGCCACGCTCACCGACCGCACCGGCGGCGCGGTGTCCGGCCGGACGGTCAGCTTCACGCTGTCGGGCGGCGCCACGGCGAACGCCACCACCAACGCCGCAGGCGTGGCCGAGACGACCATCGCGGTCGCCGGTCCCCCGCGCAGCGCGACCGTCTCGGCGTCGTACGCCGGGGACGCGACGCTGGAGCCCGCCTCGACGAGCGAGACCTTCACGGTCGGCGCCATCGCGACGACCACGACGGTCAGCGCCGACCCCGCGGTCGTGACCATCGGCGACCCGGTCCGCTTCCACGCGAGCGTCGTGCCGACGCACGGCGGGTACCCCGCCGGCACCGTCCAGTTCCGGGTCGACGGCTCCGACTTCGGCTCCGCCGTCGCGCTCGCCGACGGTGAGGCGACCAGCGCGGCGCTCTCGACGCTCGGCCTCGGCGACCACACGGTCGTCGCGGTCTACAACGGCACCGCCGACCACGCGACCAGCACGTCGGCGGCGGTGACCTTCCGGGTCCGCGAGCCGCTCAAGCCGACGACGACCACGTCGTCGGTCGACCCGGCGAGCGCGGTCACCGGCCAGCCGGTGACCCTGGGCGCGACGGTCGCGACCGCGACCGGGACCCCCACCGGCGAGGTCGTGTTCACCGTGGACGGCGAGGAGGTCGGCAGCGCCCCGGTCGGCCCCGACGGCAACGCCAGCACGACCGTCACCGACCTGCCGGTCGGCAGCAACCCGGTCGTCGCGACCTACACCGGCGACGACGTCTTCGGCCCGAGCTCGGCGGCGCCGCGCACGGTGACCGTCAGCAAGGCGGCCGTCGAGGTCACCCTCGTCGCGTCGGACTCCTCGACCGTGACGGGCGAGGCCGTGGGCCTCACCGCGACCGTTGCGGTGCAGGCCCCCGGCGGCGGTACGCCGGGCGGCACCGTCCAGCTGCTCGTCGACGGCACCGCGACCGGTGCCCCGGTCGCGCTGACCAACGGCTCGGCGACCTTCCCGCCGCTGACCTCGCTGAGGGCCGGGAGCCACACCCTGGCTGCGGCGTACTCGGGCAGCGGCGGCTACCAGTCCGGCTCCGACCAGGTCGGGCAGGACGTCGCGAAGGCGGACACCACGCTCGCCCTCCTCGCCAGCCCCTCCCCGTCGCTGCAGGACCAGGAGGTCGAGCTGACGGCCACGGTCGCGGCGGTCAGCCCGGGCTCGGGCGACGCCACCGGCACGATCACCTTCTACGCCGGCACCGACGCGATCGGCTCGGCCCCGCTCTCCGGCGGGACCGCCGTGCTCGCGGTGTCCGACCTCGCGCCGGGCTCCTACCAGCTCAGCGCGCGTTACGCGGGTGACGACGACTACCGCGGCAGCAGCTCGGCCCCGGTGAGCCACACGGTCATCGAGGGCACGGCGGTCGTCGCGACGTCGACGGTGCTCACGTCGAGCACCAACCCGTCGACGTACGGCGAGCTGATCACCTTCCGCGCCGAGGTCTCCGCGGCCGACGACAGCGCCCCGGGCGGGACCGTGCAGTTCTCGGTCGACGGCCAGGACTTCGGCGGCGCGGTCGCGGTCGGTCCCGACGGGGTCGCCGAGAGCGCGACGCTCGCCTCGCCCGACCCGGGCGACCACACGGTGATCGCGGCCTTCACGCCCGCCCCCGGCTACGCAGGAAGCGGCGACATCCTCGTCCAGACGGTGGCCGCGGCCGGCGTCGACGTGGCGCTGTCGTCGACCGACGCGGACGCCCAGGTCGGTGACGAGGTGCGCTTCAGCGTCGAGGTCTCCTCGCAGCAGGCCGGCACCGGCGTGCCGACCGGGTTCGTCCAGTTCTCCGTCGACGGCCAGCCGCTGGGCGACGCGGTCGAGCTCGAGGACGGCGCGGCGACGAGCATCGCCGTCGGCGACCTCGCGCCCGGCACGCACGCGGTGACGGCGCTCTACTCCGGCGACATCCACTTCCGCCCGCAGCTCGAGGAGCTCACCCAGACGGTGGCGAAGGTGGCGACCACGACCGGGCTGAGCGTCTCGGCGACCACCGTCACCTACGGCGACGGCCTCGTCCTCACGGCGCTGGTCTCGCCCGCCAACGGCGACCTCGGCGTCCCGACGGGATCGGTCACCTTCCTGGCCGACGGCGAGGAGATCGGCTCCGTGCCGGTGGGGCCGGCCGCGGGCGGTGCGGCCTCGGCCCAGCTGTCCACGGCAGCGCTGCCGGCGGGCGCCCACCACCTGAGGGCGGTCTACGGCGGCAGCGCGGTGCACGACGGCAGCGGCTCCGCCGTCGTCGACGTCACCGTGGCCAAGCGCGCGACGACGACCACCGCCGAGGCGGCGGTCGTGAAGGTGACCCCGCTCGGCCTGCCGCTCGGCCAGCTCCGCGCGACGGTCACGACCTCCGCGGGCCCGCTCGCCGGCGTACCGGTGGAGTTCAAGGTCGGCGCCAAGGTCGTGTGCACCTCGGTGACCAACGGTGCCGGCGCGGCCACGTGCAACGCCGGGTCCCAGCTGGTCGCCCTGGTCCTCAACGGCGGCTACACGGCCACCTTCCTCGGGGACGCCAACCACCTCTCGTCCACGGCGCGCGGCGCCATCCTCAAGTGAGTCCGGCCATGGTGAAAGGAACTCCCGTGCGCAGACTGATCTCCCTCGTCGCGGCATCGGCGCTGGCCATCGGCACCCCGGTGCTGCTGGCCGCGCCGGCCGGCGCCGACATCACGGCGCCCGCCAACGGGGCCGTGCTCCGCGGCAACGCCACCCTCTCGGCGAGCGGTGCCTCCGACGGCACCGGCTGCCTCAGCGGCAGCAGCCCGCAGACGACCCTGCAGCTGATCAACAGCGGCGGCACGGTCGTGTTCGAGAGCGTGCAGGGCGGCACCGGCGCGAAGAGCGCCACCGTCGACACGCACGCCTACGCCAACGGCGCCTACACCGCCCGGGCGATCGAGCGGAAGCGCTCCGGCTTCCTCTACTGCACGAACAGCACGACCACCACCAACCGCTCGGTGTCGATCGACAATGTCACCGATCTCGCCTACTCCGGCGCCACCGAGGGACCGCAGAACACCTCGGTGACGGTGCGGGCCACGCTGACCGACCCGAACCTGGCGGCCTCCGTGCTGCCCGGCCGGACGGTCACCTTCACCCTGTCCGGTGGTACGTCGGTCAACGGCACCACCAACGCCAACGGGGTCGCGACCGCGAGCCTGCCGGTCTCCGGCCCGCCGCGGACGGCGACGGTGACGGCGTCCTTCGCGCAGACCTCCTTCTACAAGGGCTCGACGGCATCGAGCAGCTTCACCGTCGAGAAGAACCCGTCGACCACGACCGTCGTGCAGCCCGCTGCCGTGGTGCACGGTCAGCCGGTGGCGTTCACCGCCCAGGTCGCGCGGGTCAACGGCACCAGCGACCCGACCGGCACGGTGCAGTTCACGGTCGACGGGGCCGACTTCGGCTCCCCCGTCACCGTGAGCGGCGGCTCGGCGACGTCGGCGAGCACCGACTCGCTCAGCACCGGCACGCACGCGATCGGCGCGCGCTACAGCGGCGACGGCAACCTGCTCACCAGCACCGCCTCCACCAAGGACCTGGTCGTCGGCAAGGCGCCGACGTCGACGGTCCTCACCAGCACGGGCTCCCCGACCGTCACCGGTGAGGCCGTCACGTTCACCGCCGACGTCGGCGTCGTCGCCCCCGGCGCCGGCGCCCCCGCGGGCGGCGTGCAGTTCAACATCGACGGCGAGCCCTACGGCACCGCCGTCCCGCTCGACGGCGACAGCGCCGAGCTCACCGTGGCGAACCTCCGCCCCGGCAACCACGACGTGCAGGCGACGTACAACGGCAACGGCGACTTCGCCTCCAGCAGCTCGGCGGCGCTCACCCACGGCGTCAACCGGGCCGACACGACGGTGACGCTGAGCTCGTCCAACCCGGACGCCGTCGCCGGCGAGCCGCTGACCTTCGCCGCCGACGTCGACGTCGTCGCCCCGGGCGCCGGCGAGCCGACGGGCACCGTGCAGTTCGCCGCGGACGGCGAGCCGATCGGTGCGCCGGTCCCGGTCACCAACGGCACGGCGGTCTCCCTCGCGACCGGCCTCGACGCCGGTGAGCACGTGATCACCGCCAACTACGAGGGCGACGACAAGTTCGCGGGCGGCTCCGACAGCCTCGACCAGGAGGTCGCGGCCGCACACACCACCACCGTCGTCACCAGCTCGCCGAACCCGTCCGTGGTCGGCCAGCCGGTGACCGTCACCGCGACCGTCTCGCCGGTCAGCCCGGCGACGGGTACGCCGCAGGGCGCGGTGCAGTTCGAGATCGACGGCGTCCCCGGCGACTACGCCACCCTCGAGGACGGCGCGGCGGAGATCCAGGTCAGCACGCTGGCCCGGGGCTCCCACGAGATCAAGGCGCGCTACCTCAGCGCCGACCCGAACTTCATCACCAGCACCTCGGCCGCCGCGACCCACACGGTCAACAAGGCGTCGACCAGGACCGTCGTCACCAGCTCCGCGCCGGTGTCGGTCTTCGGGCAGCCGGTGACCTTCACCGCGGAGGTCTCCGTGGTGGCGCCGGGCGCGGGCTCGCCCTCGGGCACGATCACCTTCACCGACGGCGACACCGTCCTCGGCACGGCCGACGTCAGCTCGGCCACCGGCGGGGTCGGGTCGGTCACGGTCGACGACCTGTCCGTGGGTCAGCACGCCGTCGTCGCGACGTACGACGGCGACGACTCCTTCAGCGGCAGCAACGGCTCGGTCGCCCAGAAGGTCCAGCGGGCACAGACCTCGACGATGGTGACGTCGTCGGCGAACCCGTCGCAGTCCGGCGAGGGCGTGCGGTTCACGGCCGCCGTCTCCCCGGTCGCGCCGGGCGCGGGCAGCCCGTCGGGCACGGTGCAGTTCACCGTCAACGGCGCCAACCTCGGTGGCCCGGTCGCAGTCGTGGACGGCGCGGCGACCAGCAACCTGTTCAGCTCGCTCTCCCCCGGCACCTACCGGATCGCCGCCGCCTACAGCGGTGACGCCCGGTTCGTCGCCAGCAACGGCGTGCTCGACCAGGGCAACGGCCAGAACGTCGTCAAGGGCGCCACGTCGATGGCGCTCGCCTCGGACGACCCGGTGGCGGACCACGGGCAGACGGTGACCTTCACCGCCACGGTGACCGCGCTCGCGCCG
The DNA here is from genome assembly GCF_057586415.1 of Nocardioides sp. SRI_004. Lineage (NCBI taxonomy): Bacteria > Bacillati > Actinomycetota > Actinomycetes > Propionibacteriales > Nocardioidaceae > Nocardioides > Nocardioides sp. SRI_004. The sequence continues at coordinate 37,393 of NZ_JBYCZV010000014.1, read as the reverse complement.
GCCACCGGGAAGCCCACGGGCGTGGTGCAGTTCTGGCGCGGCGGCACGCTGCTGGGAGCCGCCAGCCTGGTCCCGGCCTCGGAGGCGCGGACCAGCCGGGCGTCGTACTCGACGGCGGGGCTGGCTCCCGGGCAGCACGAGATCCGCGCGGTCTACGTCGGCAACTTCAACTTCGAGGGCCAGGTGGCCACGACCAACCAGGCGGTCGGCGCGGTGGGCACCGTCGTCGGGATCGCGTCGGCCACCAACCCGTCCGTGTACGGCGACCCGGTGACCCTCACCGCCACCGTCGCGAACGCGGCCCCCGGCGTGGGCGCACCCACCGGCACGGTGGTGTTCCGCTCCGGTGACGACGTGCTCGGCGAGGCCGACCTGTCCACCGCCGACGGCAGCACCACGGCGACGCTCGAGGTCGACGGCTTCGCGGCCGGCAGCCACGAGCTGACGGCGTCGTACTCGGGCGACGGGAGCCACGCGGCCGGCACGTCGCCGGTGCTGCTCCAGGTCGTCGAGCGGGCCCAGCCGACGCTGGTCGCGCACGACGTGGCGGACCCGCTGGTCGACAACTACTCGCGGGTCGAGGCCACCCTGACCGGGCTGGACGGCGCCCCGCTGGCCGGCCAGGAGCTGGTGTTCACGACCGGGCCGGTGCTCAACGGCGGCGTCACGGCCGTGTGCTCCGCGGTCACCAACGCGGACGGCTACGCGAAGTGCGACGTCCCGCTGCGGTGGGGCGCGCTGATCCTGCAGGGCTTCGAGGTGCGCTTCGCGGGCAACGACAGCTACGCCCCGGCCGTGGCGCGCACGGTGTACGAGGACCCGAACGACTGACGTTCCCTTCCCACCCCCAGGACAGCGGGCCCCGGTCGTCGACCGGGGCCCGCTGTTCGTGGGCCTTCTGCTCGTCGAGCGACGGGGTACCGCACAGGCCATGAGCACCCAGACCCTCCAGGACCGTGTGCCCGGCGCCGACGCCGACAAGCCGACCGAGATCCCGCGCCGCGGCTGGTGGCAGGTGGTGCGGCGGGCCTGGCGGGAGGCGAAGTCGGATCAGGTCCCGCTCCTCGCGGCCGGCGTGGCGTTCTACTCGTTCCTCGCGCTCTTCCCGGCGATGATCGCGGCGGTGATGCTCTACGGCCTGGTCCGCGACCCCGCCGACGTCCAACGGCAGGTCGACGAGCTCTCCGCGACGCTGCCGTCCGACGCGGCCTCGCTGCTCACCACGCAGCTCGAGGCGCTGACCACCACGTCGAGCAGCTCGCTCGGTCTCGGGCTGATCATCAGCCTGGTGCTCGCGCTGTGGAGCGCGTCCGGTGGCGTCGGCAACGTGATGACGGCCGTGAACCTCGCGTACGACGAGGAGGAGACCCGCGGCTTCGTGAAGCGCAAGGCGCTGGCCCTCGGCCTCACCCTCGGCGCGATCGTCTTCGTGGTGGTGACGGTCGGCATGGTCGCGGTCGCCCCCGCACTGCTGGACAACCTCGTGGGCGCGGGCCCCCTGCGCTGGGCGCTGGAGGTGGCCCGCTGGCTCGGTCTCCTCGTGGCGATGTCGGTCGCGCTCGGTGTGCTCTACAAGCTGGCCCCGGACCGCGACGCCCCCAAGTTCCGCTGGGTCTCGATCGGGTCGGTCGTCGCCACCGTCCTGTGGCTCCTCGCCAGCCTCGGCTTCTCCCTCTACGTCGACAACTTCGGCTCCTACAACAAGACCTACGGCGCACTCGCCGGCGTCGTGGTCCTGCTGCTCTGGCTCTGGATCACGATGTACGTCGTCCTGCTCGGCGCCGAGGTCAACGCCGAGGCCGAGCAGCAGACCGCCGAGGACACGACCGTCGGCCCGGAGCGGCCGATGGGCCAGCGGGGTGCCGTGAAGGCCGACAGCCCGCCGGGAGACCCGGGCTCGACCTGAGCGCTAGAGTCCACGCTGACGCCTGAGTCCGTCCCCCCAGGAGCAGACATGCCGGTCACGCGTGGATTCCTCGGTCGCCGACGCGGCCACGAGGGGCGGCTGCCCCCGGGCCAGTACGACACCGGTGCCGGCTGGCCGGTGCTCACCGCGGAGGCGACCCCGGTCGTCGACACGGCGAGCTGGTCGCTGTCCGTGGACGGACTGGTCGAGCGACCGACGACCTGGAGCTGGGACGAGATCCACCAGCTGCCCGGGTCGACCTTCTTCGGTGACATCCACTGCGTGACCGCGTGGTCGAAGTTCGACGTCACCTTCAAGGGGGTGAGCGTCGACGAGCTCCTCGACGCGGCAGGCCCCACCCCGGACGCGGCGTACGTCATGGTGCACGCGAGCACCGGCTACACGACCAACCTCCCGCTCAGCGACCTCGTCGACGGCAAGGCCTGGGTCGTCTGGGAGTACGACGGCAAGCCGCTCCCCCGCCAGCACGGCGGCCCGGCCCGGCTGCTGGTGCCGCACCTCTACTTCTGGAAGTCGGCGAAGTGGGTCTCCCGGCTGGAGCTGATGGCCCACGACCGGCCCGGCTTCTGGGAGCGCAACGGCTACCACGACCGCGGCGACCCGTGGCTCGAGCAGAGGTACCAGGGTGACTGAGGACCAGGCCGTGGGCGGATCCATCGACGACGTGCGCGCGCTCGAGACCACCTGGACGACCGGGCGGATCATCGAGAAGGAGCTGCCGACGCCCTCGACGGTCCGACTGCGGATGCACGTCGAGGACCGGCACCGGCACCGGCCCGGGCAGCACTACCTGATCCGGCTCCGGGCGCCCGACGACTACACCGCGCAGCGGTCCTACTCGATCGCCTCCGACGAGGACGACCCGCTGGTCGAGTTCCTCATCGAGCGGCTGCCCGATGGCGAGGTCTCGGAGTTCCTCGCCGACGTCGCCGAGGTCGGCGACGTGCTGGAGATGCGCGGCCCGATCGGCCGCTGGTTCACCTGGGACACCACGACCCCGGCCCTGTGCCTCGTCGGCGGGACCGGCGTCGTCCCCGCCGTCGCCATGGCCCGCACCGCCCGCCGGCTCGGCCGCGCCGACCTGCTCCGGGTGGTCGCGACCGGCCGCTCGGCCGAGGATCTCCCCTACGCCGAGGAGCTCGCCCGGGCCGGCGCCACGATGGCCTGGACCCGCACCGACACCGACGAGCGACCGGCCGGTCCGCCGACGGTCGAGGAGCTCCTGCCGCTGCTCGCCGGCACCCAGGTCGCGTTCGTCTGCGGGTCGGCCCGCTTCGCTGCGTTCGCCGAGGCGCTGCTGCTCGACTGCGGGGTCCAGCCGGGTGCGATCCGGGTGGAGCGCTTCGGTCCCAGCGGCTGAGGCCGCCTCACTCGTCCGGGTCGACCACCGCGGACCCGACCGACCGCACCGTCGCCGCGGGAGCCCCCGGCACCCCCAGCGGCAGGTCGATCGGGGCGACGAGCTCGACGACCACCCGGTCGCCGTCGACCCGCACCGACGCCCGCAGGCCGGGGTGGTCCCGCTGGGCGCCGGAGTCGCGCAGGTAGGCCTGGACCGCCCGCTCGGCCTCGCGGCGGGTGATCGCGAGGTCGCCGTGGGCCAACCCGCCGTCGTACACGTCGCGGCCCTGGGCGCCGAGGTCGGCGCCCTGCAGGGCGGCACCGTCGGCGAGCTCGTCGAGGCGCTGGCGGGTGAGGTAGGCGGCGCTCGCGTCGACCACGACGGCGACGAGCAGCAGGATGATCGCGACGAAGGCGAGGATCAGCGGGGCCGTGCTGCCCCGCTCGTCGTGGCGGGGGCGCGTCACCGGCTCCCCCGGTCGATCTCGCGGTAGCGCCCGATCGGCACGGTGTGGTCGGCGCTCAGCCGGAAGCTCGGCGCACCGCCGCCGAGCACGTCCGGCAGCAGCGGCAGCTCCACCGACGACTCGATGCGGACCGTGATGACGGACGTGCCGCTGTGGCAGTTGTGCGGGTACGGCGTGCAGGTGACCCGCACCCGGACGGGCGCGTCGGCCAGGCCCTGGTCAGCGAGGGCCTGTCGCGCGACCGCCGTGGCCCGCTGCTCGCCGGCCACGTCGTTGGGCGCGAGGGCGTAGGCACGGGCCGCCGCCCGTGCCGCACCGCTGACGCCGAAGGAGCCGCGCTGCACCTCGAAGACGGACACCACGACCCACAGCAGCGGCAGGAGCAGCAGGACGCCCATCCAGATCACCTCGACGAGGCCGCTTCCGCGCTCGTCCCTCCGTCGCGTCCGGTGCGTCATCGCCCCTCCCGGTCCGGCGCATCCTCCTGCACCGCGCGGCCGGACACGGAGAGCTCCACCGCCGGCCCACCGAGGCCGAGCGCCGGGACCTCTGCGCGCACGGTGATCTCGATGGCGGGCGCGCCGTCGATCGTGACCCGGTGGACCTCGACGTCGCGGGCATAGCCGGCACCGACCGCCCCGGCGATCTGGGACTGCGTGCGCGCCACGCCCTCACCGGGGCTGCTCCCCGCGGTCGCCGCGAGCCGGGCACCCTCCGACGCGGCGGCCGCGAGGGTCGCGCGCACGTGCAGCACGAGGGCGACCTGCACGATCCCCAGCACGATCGGCAGCAGCACGACGGAGACCAGCGTGAAGTCGACGAGCGCCGACCCCCGCTCGTCGCGCCGGCGGCCGCTCGCCATGCCTCAGCGCACCGAGTTGAGGGCGGACTGCAGGATCGCCAGCAGCTGCGGACGGGCGAGGCCGAACAGGGCCACGCCCAGCGAGATCGTCATGATCGTGACGAGGACCCACCCGGGCACGTCACCGCGGTCGTCGCGCTGGCGCCAGCGTCGTCGGATCAGGTCGATCGATGGTCGGTGGTGCACGGTGGTTCCTTCCCGAGAGGTGCAGGTCAGTAGCTGAGGGAGAGCCCGATGAAGCCGGGCCAGAAGGCGAAGATCACGGTCACCGGCAGGACCAGGAAGACGACCGGGATCATCATGAAGATCTCCTTGCGGGAGGCCTGCTCGATGAGCGCCCGCCGCCCGGCCTCGCGCACGTCGGCGGCCTGGGCGTGCAGCACGTCGGCGAGCGGCGTGCCGCGCTCGACGGCCACCGCGACGGTGTGGGCGAACCGGGCGACGACCGGGACGCCGGACGTCGCCGCGAGCCGGTCGAAGGCGTCGGCGACGGGCTCACCGGTGCGGATCCTGGCCAGCACTTCGGACAGGTCGCGCGACAGCTCCCCACCACTGCGTCGCACGACCCGGGCCAGGGCCGCGACCGGCGCCTCCCCAGCGGCGACGCTCAGCGCCAGCAGCTCCGCGACGGTCGGGAACTCCGCGACGATCGCGGTCTCCCGCTGCCTGACCTGGGCCGAGAGCCGGTTGTCGCGCAGCAGCACGCCGAACGCGAAGGCGCCGACGCACACCACCAGCAGCGGCAGCGGGTTGCCGGGATGTGTCCACGCACGCAGCAGCCCGTACGCCCCCGCGACGCCGAAGCCGGCCAGGCCCCACACCACCTGCTGGACCCGGAAGTCGTGCACGTCGAGGTCGAGCCCCGCCCGGGACAGCCGGCGCCGGACCGAGGCCGACCCGCCCAGCACGCGCTCGACCCCGCTGGCCGCCCGGCGCAGGAAGGGGCCGAAGACGGCCGCCACCACGTTGCCGGGTCCGGCGACCGGGGCGGACGTGCGCTGGGTCGTGTCGAGGTCGCGGACGTAGGGCAGGACGCGCATCTCCAGCCGCGGCCGACGGATGGCCACGACCCGCGCCACGACGAGGAGCACACCGGCCGTCGTACACAGGCCGAGGAGTCCGCCCCACACCGCCGGCGTCATCGCAGGATCCGCCGCTCGACGGGCAGCCGGCCCAGCCTCATCATCAGCCGGTAGGCGACGACGCACACCACGGCACCCGCCACGAGGACGACGGCGCCGGCGGCGGTCTGGTAGCGCTCGATGACGGTGCGCTGGGTCGACATCACGAGCAGTACCACCCACGGGGCGGCAACGGCGACACGGGCGCCGTTGACCGCCCACGACTGGCGCGCCTCGAGCTCGGAGCGGGTGCGCAGGTCGTCACGGAGATAGCCGGAGAGATTGCGCAGCAGCCGGCCGAGCTCGCCCCCGCCGACCTCGCGGGCGATCCGCAGACCCTCGACGACGCGGTCGCCGACGGGGTCGGCGAGGCGGTCCTTGAGCCGGTCGAGGCAGTCGCCGAAGCGCCCCGAGACCTGGTAGTCGAGGGCGAAGGCGTCGAAGGAGGGCCGCAGCGGCTCCGGCCCGCGCACCGCGAGGGCGGCCACCGCGTCGGGCAGGGACATCCCGGCGCGGACGGCCGAGACGAGGTCGTCGACCGCCTCGGGCCACACCTCGGCGAACTCCCGCTGCCGGCGGCGGGCCCGGCCCCGGACGACCGCGACCGGGAGGTAGCCGGCGAGCGTGCCGAGGACCAGGGCGATCGGCAGCGCACGCGTCAGGCCGAGGACGACGACCGCGGCGACCAGGCCGGACCCGACGCACAAAGCGACCAGCGAGCGCGGCGCGACCTCGCGCAGCCCCGCCTCGGCGAGCAGTCGTCCGGTACGACGGTCCGCGGGCCCGGTGGGCGCGGCCGGCCGGGGCGTGCGGAACGCCGACCACACCAGCAGGCAGCCGACGCCGAAGCCCAGGCCGACGAGCGCACCCATCAGTCGCCCTCGTTGAGCAGGCGGACGACGTCGATGCCGATCCGGTGGAACTGGTCGAGCCGCGGCGGAAGCCCGATCCCCCGGGCCAGGCGACCCTCGCGCCACTCGAAGACCGGCTCGGTCTCGATCACGTCACCCTCCATCCGCCCCGGCACCGCCACCACCTCGACCACGCGCCGCGCACCGCCGGGATCGAGCGCGAGGTGGACGACGAGGTCGACCGACGCCGCAACCGTCGGGACGACGAACCGGGCGGAGATGTTCTCGCCCGCGAGGAGCGGCAGGGTGCAGGCCTTCGTGAGCGCCTCGCGGGCGCTGTTGGCGTGGAGGGTGCACATGCCGGGCAGGCCGGCGTTGAGGGCGAGCAGGAGGTCGAGGCACTCCTCGGCCCGCACCTCGCCCACGATCAGCCGGCTCGGCCGCATCCGCAGCGACTCCTTCACCAGGTCGCGCAGCCGCACCTCGCCGGTGCCCTCGAGCCCCTCCTGACGGGTCTGCAGGGCGACCCAGTCGGGGTGGGCGAACCGGATCTCGAAGACCTCCTCGGCGGAGATCACCCGCTCCCCGCCGGGGATCGCGGCGGCCAGGCAGTTGAGCATCGTGGTCTTGCCGGCCTGCGTCCCACCCGTGACGAGGATGTTGAGCCCGGCCCGCACGGACGCCTCGAGGAAGTGCCCCGCCGCGGGGGTCAGGGTGCCCAGCTCGACGAGCTCGGACAGGCGCGTCGCCCGCACCACGAACTTGCGGATGTTGACGGCCGAGAAGCCGCGCGAGATGCCCTGCAGCACCACGTGGAGGCGGTGGCCCGCGGGCAGCATCGCGTCGACGAACGGGCGGCTGAGGTCGATGCGGCGGCCGGTGGACTTGAGCATGCGCTCCACGAGCTCGGTCACCTGCGCCTCGGTCAGCACCAGGTTGGTCAGCTCGTGGCGCCCGTGGCGGGCGATGAAGACCCGGTCCGGACTGTTGATCCAGACCTCCTCCACCGTCGGGTCGTCGAGGAAGGGCTGGAGCGGGCCGAAGCCGGCCACGCGCGCCACGAGCTCGGCCACGAGCGCCTCGGGGTCCGCCACCGGGGCGACCACGCCGGTGAGGCTGCGCTCGTCGTGCGCCCGCACGAGGCCCGTCGCCAGGCGGCGCACGGACGGGACCTCGCGCTGGGGATCGAGCCCCTCACGTCGTACGGCGGCCCGGAGCTCCTCGTCGAGACGCGCGACCACCTCGTCGGACGCAGGCGCCGACACCACCGGTGGCTGCACGGGTGGCTGAAGCAGGGCCATGGCGACTCCCCCGAGATAGGACTGCTGTGGCTGCGTGAACCGTAAGCCAAGCAAGCGCGCTGCGGTAGGGCCGCGTCACCGGTTGTGGACAACCGGACGCGCCGACGCCGCCCGCGGGAGAGACGGGCGGCGTCGGCTGGTCGGTGCTGCTGGTCGGTGCTGCTGGGTGGCACGGTCAGGTGCCGGGCGCCTCGCGGCGTACCTCCTCGGCAGCCGTGCGGCCCTCGTCCTTGAGGTGCTCCGCCGACTCCTGGGCGCTGGCCTTGACCTCCTGGAGGGCCTCCGTCGCGGAGTCCTTCAGGTGCGAGGCCATCTCCTGGCCCGCGACCTTCGCCTCGTCGACCAGCGGAGAGTCCTTCGCCGCATCGGTCAGCCGGCCGGCGAGCTCGGCCTCCTTCGGGGTGGCCGGGATCAACGCCGAGATCACCATCCCGGCGCCGAAGGCGATCAGGCCGGCACCGATCGGCGAGCCCTCGGTACGCCGCTCCACGGCCTGCACCCCGGCCTGCGCCGTGTGCTGCACCGACCCGGCCGCGCCCTGGGCCGCGCCCTGGGCGGAGCCGGTGGCGTCGTGCGCGGTGCCCATGACGGACTCCTTCATCGACGACATCCGGCCGCGGAGGGCGCTCTTGCGGCGCTCCACGATGCGGTGCGGGCTCACCCGGTCGTAGAGCGCGTCCACGTCGCGGGAGAGGTCGTTGCGGGTGCTGTCGATCTGCGCGGTCATCCGTTCTTCAGTTGCCTGGCCCATGCCGCATCCTCCTTGAGGGTTTCCTGGGTGGTGGGAAGCGTGGGGTTCATCGACTTCAGCTCCTTGCGGCCGGAGGCCGCCATCACTGCCGCCGCGGCGCCCCACAGCGCCGCGACGATCAGCGCGGCCCACCCTGCGTGCATCCAGCTGTCGAGCAGGAACAGCAGGGCGAAGGAGGCGAACAGCAGGGCGAGATGACCGGCGACTCCGGCTCCGCCGAAGAGGCCGACCCCCTTGCCTGCCCTGGTCGCCTCGGTCTTGAGCTCCGTCTTCGCCAGCTCGACCTCCTGCTTCACCAGCGTGGTGAGGTCGGTGGCGATGTCGCCGACGAGCTCCCCGAGGGAGCGGCCGTCGGCCGTCTCGTGCGTGCCGGCCGGCCCGGTCGGGTCGGTGCCCGCCGGCCGGGTCCCCTGGGTGGTCACGGCGTGCTCCACCCACTCGTGCCCGGGCTGGTCGGCGGCGGGGTGCCGGCCCCGACCTGCGGGGCCGAGCCGGTCAGGCCGGGCATCGGCGACGGCGGCGGGGGCGGCGGCGCGTCGGTGGTCGGCAGGGCCGCGGTCGCGGTCGCGTCCGGGAGGGGCGGCGTACCCACTCCGGTGCCGGTGCTGCCGGTGCTGCTCTGGGCGTCCTTCGCCCCGCGCACCACGCGACCGGCGACGACGCCGGCGACGAGGGCGCCGAGCAGGAAGGTGCCGGGCTTGCGGCGCGCGAAGCCGCGCGCCTGGTCGAGGAGCTCGCCGGGCTCGCGGCCGCGCAGCTGGGAGCTGAACGCGGTCGCCTTGTCGCTGACCTCGCGCACCACGTCCTGGGCGAGGCCGCTGCCCGCGCCCTCGCCACGCGCCATCCGCTCGAGGTCGTCGGCGAAGCCCTGCAGGGTCGAGACCAGCGTCTCGAGCTGCGAGCGGCTCTGGCTCTCGACCTCGGAACGCGCCTGGTGGAGCAGGTCGCGGGCCTGCGCCTGGGCGTCGGCCGCGACGGCCCTGGCCTCGCCCTTCGCCTCCTCGCCGAGGTGCCTGCCCTCGGCTCCTGCGGTGGCGGCGGCCTGCTTGGCCTGCTCGGTCGTGCCGGTCCCGCTGTCGGTCCCGGCCCTGTAGTCATAGGTTGTCATCGCTCGTCCCTTCCGTGCGTAGGTCTGCCGAAGTACCCCTGCACCCGCACGGGAGACGGCCAACCGACACGCCGATCCGATTCCCCGGCCGTGGCGCGGCGTGTTCGTGACTCAGTCCAGATCAGCGGGGTACCGGCCCGCCATGACGGGAGCCGAGGCGCGGTTGCGGGGCGCCGGGGTGCGGGTCACCCCGCAGCGGCTCGCGGTGATGGCCGTGTTGGAGCGCGCCCGCGGCGAGGGAGCCCACCTGCTGGCGACCGAGGTCGCCGACCGGAGCCGCGAGATCCTCGGTCGCGTCGCGACACAGACCGTCTACGACTGCCTCGACGCGCTGGTCGCCGCCGGGTTGGTACGACGGGTCGCGCTCCCCGAGGGCCCGGTCCGCTTCGAGTCGACGTCCGGCCCCGACCACCACCACCTGTTCTGCACCGGCTGCGGCCGGATCATGAACCTGCCCGGTCCCCAGGCGTCCGCCCACCCCGACCTCGTCGAGCGCTCCGGCTTCGACGTCGGCTACGCGGAGACGGTGCACGTCGGGCGCTGCCGGGTCTGCCGGCAGCAGCCCGGCCGCTCCTCCGCATGAGCAGAACGGGCCATGGTGGGCTCCTCCACGATCCGCTGCACTGGAGGTCTCGACCACCTCACCCCCCGGGGGCCACCATGATCAGCGATCCCTTCGACTCCGGACCGACCGGCGCGTTCAAGGCCCTGTGCCGCACCTACCCGGACGACACCGTCTTCAAGGGCAGCGACGGCTTCCGCTCCCTGTGGGGGCCGATCTTCTACCGCGGCCGCGCCAACGGCACCGCCCGGCTCCTCGTCGTCGGCCAGGACCCCGCCCAGACCGAGGCCGTCACCCGGCGGATCCTCTCGGGCCAGGCCGGCCGGCGCGTCCAGGGCTTCGTCGAGAAGCTCGGCTACACGAGGCGCTACCTGATGATCAACGCCTTCCTCTACGGCATCTCCAACCAGTCGCAGGCGCTGCCCCACCTGCACGACCCCGAGATCGAGGCCTACCGCAACCAGTGGTTCGAGGCCGCCTTCGCGCCGGGGAGGATCGAGGCGGTCGTCACCTTCGGCACCCCGGCCTTCGACGCGTGGACGGCCTTCACGGCCACGCCGGCGGGACAGGCCGTGCTGCCCACGATCACCTTCCACAAGGCGCTGCACCCGACGGCCGACAAGCCGGGCGGTCCGATCAGCCGCAAGGACCTGCTCGACAACTGGAACATCGCGCTGCAGAGCCTCCACGCCGGCATCCAGGACCCGGACGTGGCCACGCCGCTCGTCCCCTACGGCGCCGACTTCACCCCCGACGAGCTCCCGGAGATCCCCAGCCGGGACCTGCCCTTCGGCATACCGGCGTGGATGCGCAGCACCGACTTCTGGGCCACCATGGCGGCCACGCCGGGCAACCAGCGCGCCAACGTCACGATCGAGGTGCCCTGACGGGTCGTCAGCCCCGTCCCCCGGTACGCCGCCACGCGCCGGGCGCGACCCCGTGCTTCCGCTTGAACGCACGGCTGAACGCCTCCTCGGAGTCGTAGCCGACCCGGTGGGCGATCGCGGACACGCCGAGGTCGGAGGAGGCCAGCAGGTCCTGGGCCCGGTGCATCCGCCAGCCGGTGAGGTAGCGGATCGGCGGGAGCCCCAGCACGGCCCGGAAGCGCTCGTCGAGCAGGGACGGCGACACCCCGGCGACGGACGCGAGCTCCGCCACCGTCCACTTGCGGGCCGGGTCGCGATGGATCTGCGCCAGCGCCGGCGCCAGCACGGGATCGCGGAGCGCCCGGATGAACCCGAGCTCGTCGGCGGGCGCCTGCGCCAGGTGGATGCGCAGCACCTCGGTGAACAGCAGCTCCACCAGCTCGGCCGGGGTGGCGGCGAGGTCGGGTGCGACCAGGGCGGTCCGGGCGAGGGCGTAGTCGATGCTCGCCCGCACCCACTGCGCCGCGGGCCCGCTCGGCGTCACGACGAGCACGGGCGGGAAGGCTCGCACGTCGGGGTCGAACAGCGGCGCCTCGGACGTCAGGTAGCCGCACACGACGTGCGTCAGCGCTCCCCCGCTGCCGTGCTCGATGACGGGCATCGAGGCCCACGGCGGCGGGGTCACCAGCGTCATCGCGTCCACCACCTCGGCGTCCTGCGTCCCGCCCATCCGGTGGCTGTCGCCGTACGGGAGGACGATCAGGTCACCCGCGTCGGCCCAGTGCCGGACGCCGTCGACCTCGATCCAGCAGCGGCCCGCGGCGACGAGGTGGAAGGGCACGATCCGCCGCGCGTGCGGGGCCAGCAGCCGGGCGAGGTCCTCGGTCGGCACCGACTGGTAGGCCCAGCCCTCGGTGTACTCGGCTCGCAGGAAGATCGCACCCTGGATGTGCAGGTGGGCCAGCGCGTCGTCAAGCGCCGCGCTGGGGTCGCGATCATCCACGGCGGCCGCACGGTCATTCCCCTCGGGGGACCCTGCCACGAGCCTGAGTGTGGCAGAGGAATCACCACCCGACAGGAGAACGACGATGCCCCTCTTCATGGATGTCCACGAGACGATGCCCGAAGGCGCCACCGCGGCCGATGTCGCCGGCGCCCACGCCGAGGACCTCAAGGTCCAGGAGCAGTACGGCGTCCACTACCGCAGCTACTGGGTCGACGAGACCAACGGCAAGATCTTCTGCCTCGTCGACGCCCCCGACGCGGAGACCGCCGCGCGGGTGCACCGGGAGGCGCACGGTCTGGAGGCCGACCGGATCTTCCCGGTGGTCGAGGGCGCCTGACCAGCCCTGCATGATGGAGGCGTGAGCCCCACCGCCGGCATCGAGGGCATCCGGTTCGTGCCGGACGTCCCGAGCGGCACCGGCGCGCTCGTCCTCGGCGGTTCGAGCGGGCGGATCGACGCGCCGCGGGCCCGGCTGCTCGCCGACGAGGGCGTGCTCGCGGAGTCGGTGCGCTGGTTCGGCGGCCCGGGCCAGCACGACGGGCCGTGGGAGGTCCCGCTGGAGACCTCCCTCGTCTCCGACCCGGCGGCCGGTCACCGGGCGATCCTGCCGGGCGAGCCGGTCGTCACCGCGGGGATGCGGATGCAGCGTGGCGGCACGGAGGAGGCCGACCGGCGGCTCGGGAGCGCGGCCTGGACCGCGATCAAGGCACTGCTTCGGTAAACGCCCTGCGCCGCCACCGGTCCGCCCTTAACCTTTCCCGGTGTCCGGCGGCAGGAGGGTGAGCAGGTGAGCGACGTCCCGCTCCGGCTGCTCGGCCCCCTCGAGGTCATCGACGCCTCCGGCGCGGCCGTCGACATCGGCTCACCGCGGCACCGCGAGACCCTGGCCGCGCTCGCGGTCGACGCCGGACGCGTCGTCTCCACGGACATGCTGCTCGACCGGGTGTGGGGCGAGAACGGCCGCGGCGGGACGCTCGCCAACCTCCAGGCCGTGATCTCCCGCCTGCGCGCGCGGTTGCGCGACGCCGGCGTCCCGGCCGAGATCGTCACCGCACCTCCCGGCTACCGGCTGGAGCTCGCGCCCGACGCGATGGACGCCCACCACCTGGCGTCCGGCGTCGAGGAGGCCCGTACGGCGCTGGCGTCCGGCGACGTCGGAGGAGCCCAGCAGCACCTCGGGGCCGCGCTCGACTGGTGGCGAGGCGAGCCGCTGGCCGACGTACCCCAGATGTTCGCGCGCGCCGAGGCGCTGCGGCTCGAGGGGATCCGGCTCACCGGTGAGGAGCTCGCCGCCGAGCTGGACCTGCGCGCCGGCGACGCGACCGCCGCCGTCACCCGGCTGCAGGACCTCTCCGTCCAGCACCCGCTGCGCGAGTCGGTGCGCGGCCAGCTGATGCGCGCCCTCTACCTCGCCGGCCGACAGGCCGACGCGCTCCAGGAGTACGCCGACCTCCGCACCCGCCTCGTCGAGGAGCTCGGCGTCGACCCCGGCCCGGCGGTGCAGCGGCTGCACCAGCAGATCCTCGAGCAGGACCCGGCGCTGCGCCCGGCCCACGCGCCGGCCCCCCGTCCGGACGCGCGACCCGACCCGCGACCCTCCGAGCACCGGCCGAGCCGGATCCCGTCGACCGACCTGCTCGGCGACCTCGTGGGGCGCGACCGCGACATCGACTACCTGCTCGAGCTGCTCCGCTCCCCCACCTCGCGCCTGGTCACGGTCACCGGGGTCGGCGGCTGCGGCAAGACGCGGGTCGCCCTCGCGGTCGCGCGGGCGGCCGAGGACCACTTCGGCGACGGGGTCACGCTGGCGCCCCTGGCTCCGCTGCGCGACCCGACGGCCGTGATCCCCGCCATCGCCCACGCGGTCGGGGTCGCGGAGGGCGGTGACCCGTTCTCGGCCCTCCTCGAGCTGCTGCGCAACCGCGAGCAGCTGCTGCTGCTCGACAACGCCGAGCACCTCGTCGACGCGTGGCCGGAGGTCGCCACCCTGGCCGCCGCCTGTCCGGGGCTGCGGATCCTCGTCACCAGCCGGATCCCGCTGCGCGTGCGCGGCGAGGTCCTCTACCCGCTGAGCCCGCTCGACCAGCAGGCCGCCGCGCACCTGTTCGTGACGCGTGCCGCGACGGTCGCCCCCACCGCGGCGCTGCTGCCGGACGACCCGGCCGTGGTCCAGCTCTGCCAACGGCTGGCCGGCATCCCGCTGGCCATCGAGCTCGCAGCGGCACGCGTGCGCCTGCTCAGGCCCGCCGACATCGTGGCCCGCCTCAACCACGTGATGGCGGCGGAGGGCGCGCGGGACCTGCCGCCGCGCCAGCGCACCATGCGGGCGGCCATCGACTGGAGCTTCGAGCTGCTGTCACCCGCCGAGCAGGCCGCCTTCCCCCGGCTGGCGGTCTTCGTCGGCGGCTTCGACCTCGACGCCGCCGCAGCGGTGCTGGCCGACCTCGACGGCGACGCGCTCGCACTCGTCGACGCGCTGGTCGAGCAGTCGCTGGTCGTCGCCGATCCGCTCGGCGACAGCGGCCCTCGCTTCCGGCTGCTGGAGCCGGTCGCACAGTACGCCCTCACCCGCCTCCCCGCCGCCGACGAGCGCCTCGCGCGCGAGGCCCACCTGCGCCACTTCACCGGCCTGGCCGCCCACTACGAGCCGTCGCTGCGCGGGCCGGGCACGGTCGAGACCCTGGCCGGCATCGAGCGCGAGCACGCCAACATGGTCGCCGCGATCGAGTGGTCGCTCGCCTCGGGCCAACCCGACGAGGGCGGCTGGCTGGGCTGGCACCTGTGGCTGTTCTGGTGGGTGCGCGGCACCCTGCGCGAGGGCCGCCGCCTGATGGCCGCCGTGCTGGCCGACGCGACCGACGACCGGGTGCGCGTGCGCTCCGGCGCCGTCGCGGCGGCGCTCGCCTTCGCCCAGGGCGACCTCGACTTCGCTCGCGAGCACTGGCGGATCGCCTCCGACCTCGCCCGCCGCACCGACGACGCCGAGGGCCTGCCCTACGCCTACGGCGGCATCGGCCTGGTCGCGCTCGCCGAGGACGACCTCGACACGGCCGTCGCCGTGTTCACCGAGACCATCGGCCTCACCGAGGTGGCGGGCCTGGGCGGCGAGTGGCTCTGGACGCTCTCCCACGTGTGGCTCGGCACCGTCGAGCTGTTGCGGGGCGACCCGTCCCGGGCCGCTGCGCTCGTCGACGACGCCCTCGCCGCCGGCCGTCGCCGCCACGACCCGCTGGCCGTCTACATCGCGCTGTTCACCGCGATCCAGGTGTCCGTCGTCCGCGGCGACTTCGAGCGAGCCCGCGCCCAGATCGCCGAGGGGGTCGCGCTCAGCCAGGAGACGGGCGACCACGCCAACCTCGCCTACCTGCTCGAGTCGCTCGCCGTGGTCGAGTCGCTCGACGGGGAGGGCGACCTCGCCCGGGTCGGGGTCCTGCGCGGCGCGGCCGCGGAGCTGCGCGCCGGTGCCGGCGGCAACGTCTACGGCTACTACCGGCCCGACGAGGCGCTGATCGAGCAGGCCTCCGCCGCCGCGCGGGCGAGCCGCGGGCCGTCGTACGACGACGACGTGGCCTCGGGCCGGACGCTGACGGTCGAGGAGATGGCAGCGCTCGCAGGCGCCTGACAAGCGACGCCCCAAGCCGACGGCAAGGGCACCGCAAGCGGTGGTGGACAGGCTGCGTGCCATGACCACCGAACCCACCCCCTGGCTCCCCGACGGCTGGGCGCACCCCACCCGGGTCGCGGTGACCGACGGCCACCACCTCCGGCCGATGGGTCCCGACGACGTCGACCTCGACCTCCCTGCCGTGCGCGGCTCGCGCGACCGGCTGTGGAGCATCTACGGCCAGGCGTGGGGGTGGCCGCCGGTGCACCTGTCCCGCGAGGCCGACATCGACGACCTCGCCCACCACGCCGCCGAGATCGAGGCGCACGAGTCCTTCCTCTACGGCCTCTTCGACGCCGACGAGAGCGTCCTGCTCGGCTGCCTGTACGTCGACCCGCCGGCCAAGGTCGGCGCCGACGCCGAGATCTCGTGGTGGGTCGTCGACGCGCTGCTCGGCTCCGACCTCGAGGCCGCGCTCGACGCGTTCGTGCCGCGCTGGATCGCTGCCGAGTGGCCGCTCGCCCAGCCGCGCTATGTCGGCCGCGACCTCTCGTGGGCGGCGTGGCTGGCGCTGCCCGACCTCGTGGAGGAGCGCGCATGAGCCCCCGCGCCCTGCTCCGGATCACCGGCGGCGTCCTCGCCGCCGGCCTCGGCCTCTTCCCCCTCACCTTCGCCGCGCCGGCGCACGCCGGCCAGGTCAACGTCACCATCGGCATCCAGGGCTCCGGCTTCGTCCGGGTCGTCGAGGGATCCCTCGAGGACGGCGGGTCCGAGACCTGCGACCAGAGCCAGAACCTCGACCACCGCGTCGTGCTGACCTGCGACCGGGTCCGCAACGAGGAGCCGTTCGAGGCGTGGGTGTGGCTGCGTCCCTCGGTCGCCTACTCCCCGCCGTACTGGGACTTCGTGGAGTGGCAGGGCTGCGACCAGCTCCGCGAGCGCAGCGGCGTCAAGGAGTGCGGCGTCGGGTCGACGGCGTTCGGGACGAGCGGGAAGTTCCCGGTCGCCGTCTTCCGCGACACGAAGGCGCCGGTCGTCAGCAACCTGCAGGTCGCCCAGGTGCCGCTCAGCCAGGGCGGCTTCCGGATCACGTGGAGCCACGAGGGCGCGACCCGCAACGAGTGCCGCATCGACAGCGCCCCCTGGGCCACGTGCACGACGCCCACCGACGTCGTCCTCCCCGAGGGCTCGCGCAACATCGAGGTCCGCGCGGAGGACGCCTCCGGCAACCTCAGCGCGGTGCGCCGGGTGGACTTCCGCTCGGTCGACACGAACCTCTACGGCAAGCCGCGCGAGCTCGTGAACAGCCGCACCGCCCAGTTCTGGTTCTCGACGCTCGCCGGCAATGCCTACGACTGCGCGCTCGACGGCGTCGACGTCGCCTGCACCAACGAGGGCAACGTCCGCTTCGACAACCTCGGCGAGGGCACGCACGTGTTCACCGTCGGCGCCCGCCACGGCGCCTGGTACGACCCGGTTCCCGCGCGCTGGGCGTGGAGCATCGACACGACCGCCCCCGACACGACCATCGACGGCGGCCCCGCCGAGGGCTCGCGCACCAACGCCACCGGCGCCGGCTTCTTCCTCACCACGCCGGGCTCGGCCGTCAGCATCGCGTGCACCCTGGACGGCGCTCCGCTCACCTGCCGGCACGGCGCGCTCGCGCTGCGCGACCTACCGCCGGGCGACCACGTCCTGACGGCCGCCGGCACCGACGCCGCCGGCAACACCGACGCCTCCCCCGCGGTCCGCCGCTGGAGCGTCGACCTGGCCGCGCCGGACACCACGATCACCGGCGGCCCCGCCCACGGCTCGATCGCACCGTCGACGAAGGCGGCGTTCACGCTCGGGGCCAGCGAGCCGGGCGTCCGGCTCACCTGCGCGGTCGACGGCACCACGCGACCCTGCGGGCCCGGGGCGCTCTCCCTGTCCGGACTCGTCCCCGGCACCCACGAGCTGCGTGCCCAGGCCTCCGACGCGGCCGGCAACACCGACCCGACGGCGGCCGTGCGCACGTGGACCGTCCCGGTGCCCGCCCGCTCGCTCGTCCGCTCGACCGGCTGGAGCCTCGCGGCCCTGCCCTCGGCGTACGACGGCCGGGCGCTCACGACGACGAGGAGGAACGCGTCGGCGTCGTACTCCGTCCGGGGAGCGCGCAGGCTCGCCCTCGTCGTCGGCGGCGGCACCACCCACGGCACCGTCCGGGTCTACGCCGGCAGCCGCCTGCTGAAGACGATCTCGTTGCGGACCAGCCGGACCGTCAGCAAGCGGGTGGTCCCGGTCACGACCTTCAGCGCCGCCTGGACCGGCAAGGTCCGCGTCGTCGTCGCGACCTCCGGACGCACCGTCCGGCTCGAGGGCATCGCCGCCCCGACCCGCTGACTCGCCACCGAATCCCCCATGGGAAGGAAAGCCATGCGCATCCGCAGGATCGCCGCCCTCTCCGCGGCACTGCTCTCCACCGGCCTGGTCGGCGTCGCGCCGACCCTCGCCGGCTCCGCCTCCGCCGCCACGGGCGAGTGGCAGGACGGCGTCACGTCGTCCGACACCATCATCAACTGCGTCACCCAGAGCCCCAGCGTCGGCGTCAGCGCCAACACCGGCTGGCGCTCGACCAACGGCGAGGTGCCGGAGGTGGGTGAGAAGTTCTACCTCCGCGGCTACATCTCGCTCGTCGGCCTGCCGTGCAGCGGCAAGGTCGCCACGGTCCCGGAGATCCTGCCGCCGCCGGGCTTCAGCTATCCCGACGAGCCGGTCCTGTGGGGCGTCAACACCCTCGGCGAGTCGGGCGAGCTGACCGATGCGCCCCTCGACATCTTCAACGGCGTCAACGGAGGCATCGTGCTGACCAGGCCGGGCGACGAGCCGTTCGTGCTGCAGCGCGGGCAGGTCCTGGAGTTCCAGTTCCCGGTCGTCGCGACCCGCGAGTTCAAGGGCACGGCCACCCAGGCCCCCACCTGCCTCTCCCGGCGCGACGGTACGGCGCCCTGCCCGCCCTCGCAGTCGGGCGACCACCTCCAGATCGCCTTCGCGGTCGGCGGCCACGGCGGCGACAAGCAGTACGTCACGCCCTACGTCCCGATCTTCGCCGCGAAGGCCGGCACCGCCGGCGACACCACCGCGCCGAACACCACCCTCGGCGGAGGTCCGGCCAACGGTGCGATCGTCCCCTCGACCTCGGCGGCGTTCTCCCTCGGCTCCACCGAGGCCGGCTCGCGGTTCGCGTGCACCCTCGACGGCAGGGCGCGGGCCTGCGCGAGCGGGACGCACACCGTGACCGGCCTGGCGCCGGGCACCCACGTCCTGCGCGCGAGCGCGACCGACGCCGCCGGCAACACCGACCCGACGGCGGCGACCCGCACCTGGACCGTCCCCGTCCCGGCGCGCTCACTCTCCCGCTCGGCCGGCTGGTCGCTGCTCTCGGCGCCCAGCGCGTACGGCGGCAAGGTGCTCGCGTCCTCGCGACGCAACGCCTCGACGTCGTACCCGGTCCGGGGCGCGCGGCGCCTCGCCCTGGTCGCCAGCGGCGGCACCACGCACGGGACAGTCCGGGTCTACGCCGGCAGCCGCCTGCTGAAGACGATCTCGCTGAGGACGACCCGGAACGTGACGAAGCGGGTCATCCCGGTGACGAGCTTCAGCAGCGCATGGACCGGCACGGTGAAGGTCGTCGTGGCCACCACCGGCCGGACCGTGCGGATCGAGGGCATCGCCGCCCCGACCCGCTGACGCACGCCTCTCAGTCGGTCAGGTCGACGACCGTCGCGCCGTCGGCCGCCCGCTGCACGGCCTCGGTGCCCGCGATGGCGGCGGCCTTCGTCTCGTAGTCCTCGCCGACGGCGACGACCTGACCGTTGGAGGCCTTCAACCGGAAACGGAACTTCCCGGCCTTGTCCTCGTACACCTCGAACTTGCCTGCCATCGCCACTCCCACCGTTGCGTCGTCCCCGCCCGATGCGCGGACCTGCGCTGAAAGTAGTGGTGGGCCGACCTCCTGCGGAAGGGGTCAGATCCCGCAGCTCGGCGCGCGCCAGAACTTCGTGGACTGGATGCCGAGGTGGATGTGGTCGTTGTGGTCCGGGTAGCCGGGGCCGAGCAGCTCACGGAAGGCGACGTAGCGCGCGGCCAGCGCGATCCCGCACATCGTGGTCGCCGAGCTGCCCGGCACGAGGTCGATCGCCCGGCCGTAGAGGTGGTTGCTGTTGGTCGCGCCCCCGACCCGCCGGTTGCACTCGGCGCTGCGGTAGGCCGACGTGACCCGCAGCGGGTTGTCGCCGAGCCGGTGCCGCAGGGCCTCGGCCCGCCACATCACCTGGATCAGGTTGGCCTTCACCTGGGCGACCGTCGTCCCCGACACCGGCGTCGGGAACCCGCCGAAGCACACGTCGTCGACCTCGCTCCACGCGAAGTGGACCGGCGTGCAGTCGGCGTCCTGGAGGGCGTAGATCCTGCTGAACGTCTGCGAGCCCGCAATGCCGTCGGCCGTGAGCCCGTACGCCGCCTGGAAGTTCCGCACCGCCGTGGTCGTCGCCGGCCCGTACTGCCCGTCGACGGCGAAGCCGCGGTCGTAGCCGGCCCAGCCGGCGACGCGGATCTGCAGCTGGGTCACGTCGCTGCCGGACGTGCCCTCACGCAGGGTCCGGCCCCACGTGTAGCACTCGTCCGCGTGCGCGGGCGCGGTCGCGGTGACCACCAGGCCCGCGGGGAGGAGGGAGAGGAGAAGGGCGGCCACGAGGGTGGCGGGCCAGGACCTGCGGGTACGACGCATGGGAGCCTCCGGATGCCGAGTCATCGGCCGCGGTCGCGGCCACCGGCAGTCTCGCCCTCGGCACCGGGTCCGGAAACCCCCTCGGCCGGGATTCGTCAGAGACGCTCGCGCACCGCGTCGCGCAGCGCCTGCTCCGGATCCACGCCGGCCGCGCGGGCCTCGGCGACGAGGGCCAGGAGCCGCTCGCCGACGGCGGCGTCGGCATCGGCGGGGTCGGCCACCAGGTCGGCCGGGGTGCCGGCCCGCTCGAGGCGGTCGAGCACCTTGTCGGCGTACAGGAGGGCGGGGAGGGCGGACGGGATGCCGTCGTCGACGGGGCGGTCGGCCTTCTCGCGGGCCTTGACCTGCTGCCACAGGTCGTTGACGGCGGCGGCGTCGAGGTCGTCGGCGGCCGGGTCGTCGGCGAGGTCCCCGAAGACGTGGGGGTTGCGGCGCACCATCTTGGCGGTGATGCCGCGGGCGACGTCGTCGAGGTCGAAGTCGCCCCGCTCCTCCGCCACGACGGCGTGGAAGACGACCTGCAGCAGCAGGTCGCCGAGCTCCTCCGCGAGGTGGGACCAGTCCCCCGACACCTCACCGGCGTCGATGGCGTCGACCGCCTCGTAGGTCTCCTCCAGCAGGTAGCGCACCAGCGACCGGTGCGTCTGCTCCCGCTTCCACGGGCACTCCGCGCGCAGCCGACGCATCACGGCGACGAACTCGTCGACCGCGGGCTCCGGCTGGGCGGGGGCCGCCACGGCTCAGCCCACCGGCTGCGCCGGCGCCTCGACGGGCGCCCCGCACACCTCGGAGGCCGGCAGGGCGGACAGGCGCTCGGTGGCCTCGGCCTCGCTGGCGACCGGCTTGCCGAGCTGGTCGCCCTGCTTGGCCACGCCGCTCACGGCGACGGACAGGTCGTCGCCGAGGAAGGCGCCCTCCTTGGCGTCGCGCTCACCGAAGACCGGGTTGAGCTCGACCCCGTGCTCCTCGAGCCAGGCGTCGACGACCTCGTAGCCGGCAGCCTGGGCTCCCTCCGCCGTCGGCGTCTGCCCGGCATCGATCTGCGCCTGGGTCCCGATGGCCGCCAGCGGCTGGTCGAGGCGCTGGCCGATCCAGGTGAGCCACTCGAAGGACTCGAACTCGTCGTCCTCGCGGCTGACCCCCCAGCTCCGCTCGACGACGGCGCTCTCGACACCCGACGGGACATCGACGCCGTAGCGCGGCGCGAGCTCGTCGACCGCGACGGCCTGCGCCCAGTTCCAGGCCAGCTGGGAGCGCACGACGGCCTTCGCGTACGACGGCGCGCCCTCCTCGCCCGCCAGCAGCCCGCAGTAGTCCTCGACCGCGCTGTCGACCTTGTCCAGCTCCAGCGTCTGGCCGTCCACCTCCGCGGCGGCACCGGGCCGGGGGCCGTCGTCGGTGAGGCCGCAGCCGGCCGCCAGCAGCGCGGTCGCGGCGAGGGCGGTGGCGAGGGAGGTACGACGGCGCACTACTACTCCTTGGGGTCGATGACCGAGTCGATGACGAGTCGGGCCCATTCAAGCAGGGCGACCCCCTCGATGGGCGTTCCCGTCTTCCCCGGGGTGCCGGGGCGGGGCACCAGGATCGACTCGAGCTGGTGCTTGACGATCGACTTCGGGTAGAGCCGGTTGAGCCGGATCGTGCGCGACTCGGGGAGGGTGACCGGGTGGAAGCGGATGTTCTTGCCGACCGTGGTCACCTCCTTGACCCCCGCGGCCCGCACCCGCGCCCGGAAGCGCGCGACGAGGAGCAGGGCCGTGACCTGCTCCGGCGGCTCGCCGTACCGGTCCTCGAGCTCGGCGACGATCTCGTCGACGTCGGCGTCGGTGCGGACCTCGGCCAGGCGCTTGTACATCTCCAGGCGGAGCCGCTCGCTGGGGATGTAGTCGTGCGGGAGGTGGGCCTCGACGGGCAGCTCGATGCGGACCTCCTCGAGCTGCTCGGGCGCACCCCCGTCGTCGCGGAAGTCGCGGACGGCCTCGCCGACGAGGCGGACGTAGAGGTCGAAGCCGACGTCGGCGATGTGGCCGGACTGCTCGCCGCCGAGCAGGTTGCCGGCGCCGCGGATCTCGAGGTCCTTCATGGCGATCGCCATGCCGCCGCCGAGGTCGGAGTGCTGTGCCAAGGTGGCGAGGCGCTCGTGGGCGGTCTCGGTGAGCGGCTTCTCCGTCGGGTAGAGGAAGTAGGCGTAGGCCCGCTCCCGCGACCGGCCGACGCGACCGCGCAGCTGGTGCAGCTGCGAGAGGCCGAGGGTGTCGGAGCGCTCGATGATCATCGTGTTGGCGTTGGACACGTCGATGCCGGACTCGACGATCGTCGTGCAGACCAGCACGTCGAAGCGCTTCTCCCAGAAGTCGAGCATGACCTGCTCGAGCTGGTGCTCGCCCATCTGGCCGTGGGCCGTCGCGACCCGCGCCTCCGGGACCAGCTCGCGGATCTTCGCGGCGGCCTTCTCGATCGAGCTGACCCGGTTGTGGATGTAGAAGACCTGGCCGTCGCGCAGCAGCTCGCGGCGTACGGCGGCGACGACCTGCCGGTCCTCGTAGCCGCCGACATAGGTGAGCACCGGGTGCCGCTCCTCCGGCGGCGTGGTGATCGTCGACATCTCGCGGATGCCGGTGATCGCCATCTCCAGGGTCCGCGGGATCGGCGTCGCACTCATCGACAGCACGTCGACCGACGTGCGCAGCCGCTTCATCGCCTCCTTGTGCTCGACACCGAAGCGCTGCTCCTCGTCGACGATGATCAGGCCGAGGTCCTTGAACTTCGTGTCGGCGTTGAAGAGCCGGTGGGTGCCCACCACGATGTCGACCGTGCCGTCGGCGAGGCCGGCCATGGTCTCGGCCGCCTCCTTGTCGGTCTGGAACCGGCTCAGCGGCTTGAGGATGACCGGGAAGCCGCTCATCCGCTCGCTGAAGGTGTCGAGGTGCTGGTTGACCAGCAGCGTCGTCGGCACCAGCACGGCGACCTGCTTGCCGTCCTGGACCGCCTTGAAGGCAGCCCGGACCGCGATCTCGGTCTTGCCGTAGCCGACGTCGCCGCAGACCAGGCGGTCCATCGGCACGGTGCGCTCCATGTCGCCCTTGACCTCGTCGACCGTGGTCAGCTGGTCGGGCGTCTCGTGGAACGGGAACGCGTCCTCGAGCTCGCGCTGCCAGGGCGTGTCGGGACCGAACGCGTGGCCCTGCGTGGCCTGCCGGGCGGCGTACAGCTTGATCAGCTCGGCGGCGATCTCGCGGACCGCCTTGCGCGCCCGGTTCTTCCGCTTCGTCCAGTCACCGCCGCCGAGCCGGTCGAGGCTGGGCTGCTCGCCGCCGACGTAGCGGGTGACCTGGTCGAGGGTGTCGGCCGGCACGAAGAGCCGGTCCGGCGGGCCGCCCCGCTTGGACGGGCCGTACTCGAGGACGAGGTACTCGCGCACCGCGCCCTGGACCTCGCGCTGCTTCATCTCCACGAACCGGCCGACGCCGTGCTGCTCGTGCACGACGTAGTCGCCGGCCTTGAGCTCGAGCGGGTCGATCTGGCGCTTGCGGCGCACCGGCATCGCGCCCTTGTCACGGGTGCTCGCCTTGGCTCCCACGACGTCCTCGCCGGTCAGCACGACCAGCTTGCGGGCCTCGTCGACGACGCCGTGGCCGAGCGCACCGCAGGTGATCGTGACGACCGCCGGGTCGAGGGTCGCGCCCGACGGCACCTCTTCGACGAGCCGGGCCGGGACGTCGACCTCCCCCAGCGCCTCGACCATGCGCTGCGCGGGGCCGTGGCCGGCGTGCACGACGACGACCTGGTGGCCCTCCGCGTGCCAGCGGGCGATGTCGGCGAAGGCCTTCGCCACGTCGCCGCGGTACGACGGCGCGGGCTGCGCGGCGGAATGGCCGGAACCGGCATCGTCCGCGTCGAGGCCGAACGGGCTGAACGTCCACCAGGCCTGGCCGCGCTCGCGCGCGTGGCTGCGCACGTCGCCGAGGGAGTGGTACGACGCCGCCTGCAGGTCGATCGGCGCCTGCCCGCCGCTCGCGGCGGTCGCCCACGAGGCCGCGAGGAACTCCTCGCTCGTGGCGACGAGGTCGTGGGCGCGGGCCCGGGCGCGCTCGGGGTCGAGCACCAGGACGCGGGTGTCGGCGGGCAGCAGGTCGACGAGCAGCTCGAGCTCGTCGACGAGCGCCGGGATCAGCGCCTCCATGCCCTCGACGGCGATGCCCTGGGCGAGCTTGTCGGTGATCTCGAGCAGCTGCGGGTGGGTGCGGCCGAGCTCGGCGGCGCGGGCACGGACCTCGTCGGTCAGCAGCAGCTCGCGGCACGGCGGCGCCCACAGGCGCTCGACCTTGGCGATGGTGCGCTGGTCGGCGACGGCGAAGGAGCGGATCTCGTCGACCTCGTCGCCGAAGAACTCCACGCGCAGCGGGTGCTCCTCGGTCGGCGGGAAGACGTCGACGATGCCGCCGCGGACCGCGAACTCGCCGCGCTTCTCGACCAGGTCGACGCGCGAGTACGCCGCCCCGACGAGGCCGGCGACGACCTCGTCCAGCTCGGCGGTGGCGCCCGTCTCGAGCTCGACCGGCACGAGGTCGCCCAGTCCCTTGACCTGCGGCTGCAGCACGGAGCGGACCGGGGCGACGAGCACCTTCACGGGAGCGGCGCCGCTGCCGGGGGCGCCGGGGTGGCACAGCCGGCGCAGCACGGCGAGCCGGCGGCCGACGGTGTCGCTGCGGGGACTGAGCCGCTCGTGCGGCAGCGTCTCCCAGCTCGGGTAGTAGGCGACGCCCTCGGGGTCGAGCAGGTCGCCCAGCTCGGCGACGAGCTGCTCGGCCTCCCGCGTCGTGGCGGTCACGACCAGCACCGTGCCGGCGGTCCGGGCGAGGCCGGCGGCGAGGAAGGGTCGCAGCGCCTCCGGGCCGGTCAGCTCGCCCGTGGGCTGGGCGCCCTGCGCCTGGGCCAGGGCGGCGGCCAGCGCGGGGTCGGCGAGGACGGCGTCGGCGATGCCGGCGAGGTGCACTTCGGGCTCATTTCAGCAGGGACGGACAGCACGAGCGCCCCCGGTCGAGCGAGGACCGGGGGTGTGCCCCCAGCGTAGCGAGCGGCGCCGACAGCCCGGCCGTCGCGATCTTCCTCGACTACTCGGCGGTCGGGTCGGTGACCCGGCCGACGAAGAGCGGCGTGCCGTGCTCGGTGTCGTGGATGAGGAAGAGGAAGGGCCGGTCCGCCACCAGGACCTCCGCGACCGGCGCCGCGGTCTCGGCCATGACGACCGCCGTGGCCGCGCTCGCCTCGGTGCCCTCCTCGTCGACCGCGATGAAGCCCTGGTGGACCACGTCGGCGATCACCAGGTCGAGGTCCTCGTCGGTCATCGGGCTGAAGTCGGCGCCGTCGGCGAAGGCGGTCGGCATGCCCATTGTCCGGAGGGCCTCCTTCAACGGCGCCGCGGTGCGGAAGGACCAGCGCGGCAGGGTCAGGTCGATGGTGGCCGGGGCGGCGCTCGACGCCAGGACCGGTCCGTAGCCGCTCTTCGCCAGCGCGCCCTCGACGGCGGCGAGCTGCCCGTCGTCGGGGACCACGACGCTCATCGACAGCCCGCCTCCGGCGTACGGCAGGACGGCGGCGCGGAAGCCGTCGCCGGTCACCCACCCACCCTTGATGTCCGGACGGCGCATCAGGTCGGCGGCGACGGTCGAGCCGTCGAGCCGGTGGAAGTCGCCGGCAGCGGTGAGGGTCTTCTCGAAGGGCTGCTCCCACGGCGCCTTGAGGTAGATCGCGTTGACCAGGACGAGACGCGTCGACGGGTCGATGAGCCCCTCGGGCACGAGGTCGACGATCCGGTCGTGGGTCTGCTGCTCCACCCAGTCGTTGATCAGCGTGCGGGCGTCCTCGGGCGCGGTCTCGTAGTCGACGGCGCGCAGGCCGGCGCCGTACTCCTTGGCCAGCAGGTCGAGGAAGTCCGCCTCCCACCCGACGCCCTGCTGCCCGAAGAGCTGGTTGGCTGTGGCCAGCTCGATCGTCGCCTTCGAGCCGTCGGCACGCTTCCGCTCCCCCGCCAGCGCGCCGGTCCCGGACGTGACGGCGTTGAGGCCCTTGTGCCAGCGGTCGCCCAGGTCGCCCGTGTGCAGCACCTCGCCCATCTCGCGGGCCGTCCGACCGGCCGCGCCGACGAGGGTCATGCCGAGTGCGACCGCGACCGAGTACGGCGACAGCACGAGGTTGCCCGGCTCGGTGGCCAGCTCGCGGTAGAGGTCGCCGGCGAGCAGCCGCAGCCCGTCGACCACCGGCGCCAGCGCGGTGGTGTCGCCCGCGGCCCGCTCGACGTCGGAGGAGACCAGCTCGATCCCGTCGGGGTCGGCGTCGCGTGCGGGCTGGAGGCCGGGCTCGTCGTCGGAGGAGCAGGCGGCGAGGCCGCCCACACCACCCGTGAGGGCGAGGGCGAGCAGGCCGAGGCGAAGGGTGTCGCGGCGATCGATCATGTGGGTACGACGACAGGGGCGCCGCCGCGGTTCCGCGAGCCGCGCCTCCCGCGCCGCACCAGGAGCACGCCGGTCCCGGCGACCGCGAGCGAGCCGGGCACGAGAAGCGCGATCGTCACCATCCGGCCGGAGCTCCCCTCGGCGGTGAACACCCGTCCCTCGCCGGTCTGCACGGCCACCAGGTCGTGGTCGACCCACAGGGTCCGGACCGGCTTGCGGCCTCGGGCGAGGCGGCGCAGCGCGAGCTTCGCCTCGTCGGTGCCGCTGGCGACGTCGAAGGACGCGCCGATGTCGCGCCCGACGAACACGTAGCGCGGGATGTTGCCCTCGACGGCGACCGCGTCGAGCGATCCCTGCTCGACCCGGAGGCACCCGTCGGTGGCGCGGCCCCGGCAGGCCGGCTGCTCCTGCGCCCGGTGCCACCGGCTGACGGCCTCGGCCGTGAGCACCGACGACGCCACGACGGCCACGAGCCCACCGGCCACCAGCAGCAGCCCGACCAGCACGAGGGCGCGCTGGCGCAGGGACGGGCTGGTCATGCCCGGCAGTCTCTCAGGACCTCGGCGTCAGGAGGTCGGGGGCCCGACCACGAGGGCGAGCCCGGTCAGGGCCGCGACGGCGACCAGGCCGACGGCCAGACCACGCAGCGGGTTGGTCAGCAGCCAGGCGACGAAGCGGTCGGGCACCGACGACCCGGCACCGGCGGGCAGGCGCCAGGCGTCGCCGAGCCAGCCCTTGCGGACCGCCCACCACTCCAGGGGCAGGGTCGCCAGCGGCGGCACCGCGGCGACCAGCGCGAGGAGCCCGCGTCCGGCCGACCAGCGACGGTCCACCCAGACCACGGCGGTCGTGACGACGTACGCGACGAAGACGACGCCGTGCAGCATCCCGAAGACCCGCACGCCCGTCTCGTTGTCGGCGGGGCCGTACTTCAGGAACATGCCGACGAGCAGGCCGGTCCAGGTGACCGCCTCCGCGATCGCGACGCTGCGGAACAGGCGGGTCGGGCTCATCGGGCGTCCTCCTCGGCCGCGAGCGCGGCCTTCCACTCACGGAACCTCTCCTCGGTCCGGCCCTGCTTCCAGTAGGCCGAGATCGAGACGTCGTCGCGCGGCACTGCGCGCTCGGAGACCAGGTAGGGCCGGATCTCCTTCATGACCGCCTGGCCCTCGCCGTGCACGAACGCGTGCACCCGGCCCTCGCGCCACGGCAGGGCGCGCACGGCGTCGGCCAGCGACGGGTGGGCGGGGTCGGTGCGGTGCAGCCAGGTCAGCTCGACCCCGGCGGGCGTCGCCACCTCCTGCTGGTACGACGCCGCGTCGACCTGCAGCACGACGTACCCCTGTGCGTCGGCGGGCAGCGCGGCCAGCGCCTGGCGGATGGCGGGGATCGCGGCCTCGTCACCGGCGAGCAGGTGCCAGTCGGCGGCCGGGTCGGGGGCGTAGGCGCCGCCCGGGCCGCGGACGTGGATGCTGTCGCCGGGCTGGGCGGCCGCCGCCCACGGGCCGGCGATGCCCTCGTCGCCGTGGACCACGAAGTCGATGGAGAGCGTGCCGGCGGCGACGTCGGGCGCGACCGCGGTGTAGGTCCGCAACGTGGGGCGCCCGCCGCGCTCGAGCTCCGCCACGTCGCCGAAGACCAGCTTGACGTAGCGGTCGGTCCAGGCGCTGCCCTCGAAGGCGGCGAGGTCGCCGGTGAAGTGGATCCGGACCATGCCCGGGCTCAGCTGCTCCTTGCGCTCGACGGTCAGCAGCGTGATCGGCTTCGCCGGCTTGGCCGACGGTTCGGGGCCGGACGGTTCGGGGCCAGGCGGTTCGGGGGTGGTGCTCACGGACGCTGACGCTACTCCTGTGACCCAGCGCACCCGGTGGCTGCGGGATCAGGCGCCGAAGCGGCGCTCGCGCTGGGCGTAGGCCCGGATCGCGCGGAGGAAGTCGACGCGGCGGAAGTCGGGCCAGTAGGCCTCGCAGAAGTAGAACTCCGACTTCGCGCTCTGCCAGAGCAGGAAGCCGCCGAGGCGCTGCTCCCCCGACGTGCGGATCACCAGGTCGGGGTCGGGCTGGCCCTTGGTGTAGAGGTGCTCCTCGATGTGCTCGATGTCGATCTGCTGGGCGAGCATCTCGAGCGGGGTGCCGAGCGCGGCGTGCTCGGTGAGCAGGGAGCGGACCGCGTCGGCGATCTCGCGGCGGCCGCCGTACGCGACGGCGACGTTGACGATCATCCCGTCGACGTCGGCCGTGGCCTCGGCCGCGGCCTTGAGCCGCTCGGCGGCCGCGACGGGCAGCAGGTCGAGGGCACCGACGGGGTGCAGTCGCCAGCGGCGCTGGTCGGCGAGCGAGTCGACCGCGTCGACGATGATCTCGAGGAGCGGCTCGAGCTCCTGGGCCGGGCGGTTGAGGTTGTCGGTCGAGAGCAGCCACAGGGTGACCACCTCGATGCCGATCTCGTCGCACCAGGTGAGCAGGGGCTCGATGTTGGCTGCGCCGGCGCGGTGGCCGTGCGCGGTGTCGCGGCCCACGGCCTTCGCCCAGCGCCGGTTGCCGTCGAGCATCACCCCGATGTGCTTGGGGAGGTCGCCGGGCATCCGGCGAAGCATGCGCGCCTCGTAGGCGGGGTAGAGCACCCGTCGCACGCCCCGCTTCCAGTCAGCCACATTTCCGATCGTAGGCCACATCAGCCACACACGGTGGTAGACCGGAGGCCGCACCCGGGA
Source organism: Nocardioides sp. SRI_004 (assembly GCF_057586415.1). NCBI lineage: Bacteria > Bacillati > Actinomycetota > Actinomycetes > Propionibacteriales > Nocardioidaceae > Nocardioides > Nocardioides sp. SRI_004. The sequence continues at coordinate 7,690 of NZ_JBYCZV010000014.1, read as the reverse complement.
CCTTCCCGGCCGACCACGGGGCTGACACGATGAGCACCACAGTGCGCAGCACCCGACGAGCAGCACAGACGAGAGAGGCACCACGACGATGACCGCAGCCGCTTGGCATCCGGACCCCACCGGCCGCCACGAGCTCCGCTACTGGGACGGCTCCCAGTGGACCGAACACGTCTCCGACAACGGGGTCCAGTCGACCTCGCCGGTCGATGGGGGCTCCGACGCCGGTGCCGCCGGCGGCGGGTCGGACCAGACCCAGGTCGCCGCGCACCACCAGCAGGCCCAGCCGCAGCAGCAGCCCGACCAGCAGTGGGGCCAGCAGCAGCCGGCACAGCAGCCGTGGGGCGGCCAGCAGCAGTACGGCGGCAACCAGCAGGTGCCCGCCGACGCCTTCGCCGGCATCACCGGCGAGCTCATCGACGGCCGCTTCAGCGAGGTCGACGGTGTCGGCGCGAGCCTGCAGAACAAGAAGCTCCTGCGGGTGCGCATCAACGAGCCGTTCATGGCCAAGCAGGGCGCGATGGTCGCCTACCAGGGCAACGTCAACTTCGCCTACCAGGGCGGCGGCGCCGCGAAGTTCCTCAAGAAGGCGCTGACCGGCGAGGGCCTCTCGCTGATGCGCGTCGAGGGCCAGGGCGACGTCTTCCTCGCCGACCTCGCGCACGAGGTCCACATCCTCAACCTCAACAACAGCGGCATCTCGGTCAACGGCAAGAACGTGCTCGCGTTCTCCTCGTCGCTGGAGTGGAACATCGAGCGGGTCAAGGGCGGCAGCATCGCGGCCGGCGGCCTGTTCAACACCACCCTGCGCGGCACCGGCTGGGTCGCGATCACCACCGAGGGCATGCCGGTCGTGCTCAACCCGGCCGAGGCGCCGACCTTCGCCGACGCCAACGCGCTCGTCGCGTGGTCGACGCACCTGCAGACGGGCATCCGCTCGACCTTCGGCGCGGGCGCGCTCATCGGTCGCGGCTCGGGTGAGGCCTTCCAGGTCTCCTTCCAGGGCCAGGGCTTCGTCATCGTGCAGCCCTCCGAGGGTCCGCCGGTCACGGCCACGGCCTGAGCCTCCACCGGTCGGCAACCTCCGATCGGTCAGTCGACGGCGGCCGGATGAGCGTGAGATCACGCCCGTCCGGCCGCCGTTGCGCATGGTCCCTGCGGGTACCCTCAAGCCATGAACCAGGCCCTCCACCAAGCGAACGAGATGGTGCGTTCCCGGCTGGACGACCTCGGGGAGCAGCTCAGCGAGAAGGTCGCCGAGATCAAGCCGAAGCTCCGCGGCTGGATCCACCTCGTGTCGACCCCGCTCGTGCTCGCCGCCGGCATCGTGCTCATCTGCCTCTCGCCGACCGCGACGACCAAGGTCGGCTCGGCGCTGTACGCCGGATCGGCGCTCCTCCTCTTCGGGACCTCCGCCCTCTACCACCGCGGCACGTGGTCACCGAAGGTCTGGCAGGTGCTCAACCGCTTCGACCACTCGAACATCTTCCTGTTCATCGCGGGGTCCTACACGCCCTTCGCGCTGATCCTGCTCGACGGCCTGCCGCGCATCATCATGCTGTCGGTCGTGTGGACCGGCGCCCTGCTCGGCATCGCGTTCAAGCTCTTCTGGCCGACCGCACCGCGCTGGCTCTCGGCGCCGATCTACATCGCGCTCGGCTGGGCGGCGATCTTCTTCATCCCGGCCTTCTTCGACGGCGCCGTGGCGCTCGGCCTGGGCATCGGCATCGCGACCTTCGTGCTGATCATCGTCGGCGGCGCGCTCTACACGATGGGCGGCCTGGTCTACGGCTTCCAGTGGCCGAACCCGTCGCCGCGCGTCTTCGGCTTCCACGAGATCTTCCACGGCTTCACCATCGCCGCGTTCGCCGCGCACTACGTCGGCGTCTCGCTGGCGACCTACTCGCTGCGCTGAAGAAGGACCAGCACCTCGGCGTGCGGGGTCTGCGGGAACATGTCCAGCAGCCGCCCCCGCACCGGCGTGTACGCCGCCAGGTCGGCCAGGTCGCGAGCCAGCGTCTCGGGGTTGCAGCTCGAGTAGAGCAGGTGCGGGACGCCGGAGTCCTCGATCCGCAGGGCGAGCTCGCTGCCGAGCCCGCGCCGCGGAGGGTTCACCACCACGAGGTCGGCGTCGCGCAGGAGGCCCGCGTGCTCGGGTGCGGTCGCGTCACCGACGGCGAAGGTGATGTCGCCGGGCAGGCCGGCCTCGTCGCGTGAGCGCTCGGCGCTGGCGATCGCGTCGGCGCTGATCTCGATGCCGGTGACCTGGCGGCCGGGCGCGGCGAGGTGCAGGGCGAAGCCGCCGACGCCGCAGTAGAGGTCGAGCACCCGCTGCGGGGCGAGGTCCGCGGTCCACGCCACCGCCTCGCGGTAGAGGGCGGCAGCGACGTCGGTGTTGGTCTGGAAGAAGCTGCGCGGACGCAGGTGGAGCGTGATCCCCGCCCCGTCACCGGGCAGCCGCATCGGCAGCGTGTCGGCCTCGGTGAGCACCAGCTCCCGCTCGCCCTCGAGCACCGCCCGGTGGTCGGGTTGGACGTTGACCGTCAGCACCCGCACGGCCGGCAGCCGCTCCCGGAGCCAGGGCAGGTGCTTGCGCACCCGTGCCTCCACCGCGGTCGAGCGGAGCACGAGGCGGACCATCAGCTCGCCGTCCGGCGACTCGGTGACGAGCACGTGCTTGAGCTCGCCGCGCTGGCTCACCGGCAGGTCGGAGGAGACGTCGTAGGGGGTGAGCCCGGCACGGGTGACCAGCTCCGCCAGGAGCGGCAGCGCGGCGGCGATCCCCGGCGTGTGGAGCGCGCAGTCGCGCAGGTCCACGCCACCTCCCCGCGGGTCGAGGATCCCGAGCGTCGGGGCATCAGCGGTCCCCGCCACAACCATCTTGGCCTTGTTGCGGAAGCCCTCGGGACGGCTGGCGACCGGCGGCTCCCACACCAGCCCCGGCGCGTCGACCAGCGCCCGGGTCGCGGCGAGCTTGGCGGCCAGCTGGTCGTCGTACACACGTCCGAGCCAGGCGCAGGACCGGCACTCCCCCGCCGTGAAGTGGGCGCAGTCGAGCACGGCGAGGGACATGGCCTTCATCGTAGGCTGCGGCCCGTGGCGTACTCCTTCGAGAAGGTGCAGGCGGACCCGGTGCTCGCCACCGTGCGTCGCCTCGAGCAGCGGATCGAGGCACGCTTCCCCGGCCGTGGGCTGCACCGGCTGGTCGGCGAGCTCGGCCGGCTGGTCGACGAGGTCGCCACGTCGACGGCGAGCGTGCGGGACCGGCGGTCGTGGCTGCGCCCGGTGGCCAAGGCCGGGATCCTCGCGGTGGTGGTCCTCACCGTGGCCCTGCTCGGGCTGGCGGTGCGCGCGGCACTGGTCGACGCCCCCGCCGACGGGCTCGAGTGGGTGCCGCTGCTGGAGAGCGGCGTCAACGACCTGGTCTTCGCCGCGATCGCGATCTGGTTCCTCCACTCGGTGCCCGAGCGGCTGCAGCGCCAACGCCTGCTCGACCTGCTGCACCGGCTCCGCTCGCTGGCCCACATCATCGACATGCACCAGCTGACCAAGGACCCCGAGCGGCTGCGGGCGTCCTTCCGTCCCACGTCCGCGAGCGTCGAGATCGACCTGACGCCCGAGCAGCTCGAGCACTATCTCGACTACTGCTCGGAGCTGCTCAGCCTGGTCGGCAAGGCAGCGGCACTGTGCGCCGAGGAGTCGCGAGACGCGCTCGTGCTCGACACGGTGAGCACCGTCGAGACGCTGACCGTCTCACTCGAGCGGAAGGTCTGGCAGAAGATCACCGTGCTCAACGCCGACCGGCGGGCCCGGCCGGCCGAGTAGGCGTCAACGGAGCAGCACGACCACGACGCCGAGCACGACGCCGAGGAGTACGCCCAGCAGGACACCCAGCAGGACGCTCGCCGGCGGCCCCGCTGTTCGTCCCCGGCGTGGAGCCGGGGGCGGCCGGTAGACGGGCACGTCCACCCAACCGGGATCCGCGGAGGGGGCGAGGACGGTGTCCGGGGCCGCTGACTGCACCGTCACGGGTCCCGCCGGAACCGGCGGTGCGTCGCCGAAGCCACTGCCGACCACGGGGGTCCACGCCCCCGGCGGCAGGCTCCGCAGGGCAGCGACCAGCTCACCCGGTGCGACGCGGTCGGCCGGGTCCAGCGCCAGCGCGCGCTCCCAGAGCTCCTCCCCCACCCCCGCCCGCTGGCCGGGAAGCGGGATCGTGCCGCGCAGGAGGCGGAAGGCGACGACGCCGAACGAGTACCAGTCGATGCGCGGTGTCTCGTGGTCCGGGTCGATCATCTGCTCGGGGGCGCCGTACCCCGGCGTGTACGCCGCCATGCCCGCCTCCGTCCGGAATGCCTCGGTGTCGCGGCTGAGCCGGGCCAGCCCGAAGTCCGCGATCTTGGCCCGCAGCTCGACGCCGGCCCCGGACACGAGGATGTTGGCGGGCTTGAGGTCACGGTGCACGATCCCGACCGCGTGGGCCGCCTCCAGTCCGGAGGCGACCTGGGCGAGCACCTCCAGCCGCTCGGCGACGGTGAACCGCGGGTCGTTGAGCCGGCCCGTGAGGTCACCGCCGTCGACGTACTCCATGAGCAGGGCGACGTCCGCGCCGACCTGCACCGCCTCGTAGACGTGGATGACCGACGGGTGCCGCATCCGGGCGAGGGCCTGCCCCTCACGCATCATCCGCGCCACGGAGTCCTGCACGTGCCCGCCGCCGTGGACCAGCTTGACCGCCACGTCCCGACCCAGGTTGGGGTCCCGGGCGAGGACCACCTCGCCGAAGCCGCCGACGCCGAGGACGCGGACCAGCTCCAGGCCCCGTGGCAGGTGCATGGCGCCGATTCAACCAGCGCGCAGGCGGGCGCGAGGCCGAACCACCGGGTCCGTCCGGGGAAGGTAAAGAAATGGGCAATGGCGGCGTCCGGGGCCGAGCAGGAGAGAACACTGGTCGTCGCAGCCGCTCCGTCGGACGGCGCACCTCTCGGGACCGGATCCGGACGTGGGGGGCCGAGATGGCGGACGCAGGACCTGCCGTGGTGGGCGGATACGAGCTCGTGGGCCGGGTCGGGACCGGCTCGACGGCGACGGTGTGGAAGGCACGTGACCCCGGCCTGGGCCGCGACGTGGCGCTGAAGCAGGTCCCGGCAGCAGCCGTCGAGGGCCTGCGCGCCGAGGCGGCCCGGCTCGCCCAGCTCGACGACCCGCACGTGGTCCAGGTCTTCGGCTTCGTCGAGGAGGCGGGCGCGGCGTACCTCGTGGTCGAGTGGATCGACGGCGCCACCCTGGCCGAGGTCCTCGCCGCGGGTGGCCGGTTGTCGGTCCCCCAGGCCCTCGGCGTGGTCCGGGGCGCCCTGCTCGGCCTCGCCCACGCCCACGCACGAGGGATCGTGCACGGCGACGTGTCGGCGTCCAACGTGCTGGTCGACGTCGCGGGGACCTCCCGCCTGATCGACTTCGGGGTCGGCGGCTCGACGCCCGCCTACCGCGCCCCCGAGGCGGCGCGGGGCGAGACGTTGTCGCCGGCGGCCGACGTCTACGCGGCAGCGGCGGTCCTGGTCCACCTGCTGACCGGGCAGCTGGACCCCGGAGCCGCCCCCGCGGTCGACCGCACGGACAGCGGACTGCGGCCGGTGCTGGCCACCGCCCTGGCACCGGAGCCGGAGGCGCGCTACCCCGACGCGGCAGCCTTCCTCGCCGCGCTGGAGGAGGCAGCCGAGCGGACGTACGGCCCGGCCTGGTGGACCACCGCGGGCGTCGGTGGGATGGTCGCGCCCGTCGTCGCGGCCGTGGCACCCCTCGGCGGTGGCGCCGCCGGCGGGATCACCGCCGCGACGGTGCTCAGCCCGGTCGCCCCCGGCCTGGCCTCGGGCCTCGGAGCGGCTGCGGTCACGACCAGCCGGCGTGCGCCGACGAAGCTCCTCGCCGGGGTGGGCGCGCTGGTGCTGCTGGGCGCCGCGGGCGCGACCGCGATCGCCGTGACGAACGGCGACGACGAGAAGTCGGCGGGCGGCGCAGGCTCCTCGCCGACCAAGGAGGCGTTCGACCCGGTCGTCGACGCCGTGCCGAGCGGGGAGTACACCTTCCGGGCCGTCGTCACCAAGACCGACGACAAGACCTGGCTGAAGGTGGGCGACGAGATCACGCGCATCTGGACCCTCACCCCCAGGTGCGACGAGGACGCCTGCACGGGGTCCATCACCAGCACCAGTGGCTCGGAGTTCGAGTCGGCCTGGGACGGAGCCACGCTGCAGCAGCGGACGCCCGCGGGCGACTCGACCTGGGTGGGCGACTGCCAGGATGACGACGGGACGAAGACCGGCAAGGTGACCGTCCGCCAGCAGCAGACGCCCCGCGACGTCACCCTCACACCGACCGGCCCGGTCGACGAGGACAGCGGCCTCCCGGCCGAGCTCACCGGTTCGTACCAGTTCTCCGAGACCATCATCAAGTACGCCGCGATCAGCGGACCGTCACGCCCGCGCGACTGTCCGTGGGAGGGCAACCAGAAGGTCACGCACACGGCGACCTACGAGGTGACCCTCACCCGGGGCGCCGACCCCGAGGTCGTGAAGTCCGAGGAGGAGCGGGTGCAGCAGGAGAAGAAGCAGGCCGAGCAGCAGGAGACGCCCTGACCGGTCACCCGGCCGCCAGCACCTCTCCGATGACCCGCGCCGCCTCCGGGTAGCGCGCCGGCTCCGGCCCCGTGAAGGTCAGCCGAAGGAAGGGCCCCGAGGGCTCCGCCGGGAACCACTCGTCGCCGCCGGACACCCACACGCCCCGCGCCGCGCAGTCGCGGACCAGGCGTGGCACGTCGGTGCCGACGGGCAGGCGCGCCCACAGGTGCAGCCCGCCCGGCGGTACGACGTCCAGCGCCAACCCCGGTGCGTGCGCCCGGACGCTCTCCACGAGCAGGTCGCGCCGCTCCCGCAGCTGGACCCGGAGCCGGCGCAGATGGCTGCGCCAGCCGGGGTCGCTGACCACCTCGACGGCCGCCTGCTGGAGCAGCCCGCTGACGTACATCGACTCCGCCGCGCGGTCACCGAGGATCCGGTCGCGCGCGGGGCCGCGGGCGACGACCGCCGCGACGCGCACGGCCGGCGAGACGCTCTTGGTGAGCGAGCGGAGGTAGACCACGTGCCCGGCGTCGTCGCGGGCGGCGACCGGGCGGGGACCGCTGTCGATGCCGAAGTCGTGCGCCCAGTCGTCGTCGACGAGGAAGGCCCCGTGGTGGCGAACCACCTCGAGCAGCTGGTCCGCGCGCTCGACGCTCCACTGCACGCCGGTCGGGTTGGCGAAGTTGGCCTGGGCGTAGAACGCCCTCGCCCCAGTCTCGCGGAAGGCACGGTCGAGGTCCTCGGGGTCCGGCCCGTCGGGACCGGTCGGCACCGGCACCGGTACGACGCCCGCCTGCTGTGCCGCCTGGATCGCTCCCCAGTAGGTGGGTGACTCCACGAGCAGCGGCTGGCCGGGGGCGACGAGCGCCCGGAAGATCGACGAGAGCGCGCTCTGGCTCCCCGGCGCCACCACGACGTCGGCCGCGGTCACCGCGCCGAGGTGCGCCGGCGTGGCGTCGGCGAGCTCGGCCGCGAACCATGCCCGGAGCTCCTGCAGGCCCGCCGACGGTGGGCGGTCGGTCGCCGCCGAGCTCCGCGCGGCGCGGCCCAGCGCAGCGCGGACCAGGCGCTCCGGG